>CAYMKZ010000012.1:2827-39832 GCA_964391345.1 uncultured Alcanivorax sp. | reverse complement strand
CGGCAGTGGACGCTGCGTGGCGGCAAGCTGGCGTTGCAGGCGTTGTCGCAGCAGTTGCTGGCATGGCCGTTCGCTCTGCCGCAGGCGGTGGGGGGCTGGCGTCCGCGGATCAAGGAACAGACACCCCAGGGTTCGCTGGAACAGTTTTATGTCGGCGGTGTGGATGAAAAAGTGAACCTGGTGCAGGCCCGTTTTTCCGGGCTGGCCGCCAAAGCTCACGACAGGATGCCGGGCTTCAGCGGTGTTGATGGCTGGCTGGCGGCGACTCCCGAGGGAGGTATGGCGCGGCTGGCCGGCGCTTCGCTGACGCTGACACTGCCGAAGCTGTATGACCACTCGCTGACCGCCACCCTGGAGCCGGCACCGCTACGCTGGCGCAAAGTGGACGGGCACTGGCAGGTGGACAGCGGCATCATCCGCGTGCACAACGAAGATGCCTACGGCGCGGCCCTGTTTCGGTTGCGCGCCGGGGGGGCGGTGGCGGTGCCGGAGTTGAGGCTGCTGGCCGACCTCCACGACGGCGACGGCAAACAGGCCACGCGCTACATTCCCCTGCGGCTGCTGAAAGAAAAGAGCGCGGCGCTGGGCGACTGGCTGGCCCAGGCGTTTCACGGCGGCGTGCTCGACAACGGCCAGTTTCTCTATCGCGGGCCGGTGCATACCGGGCCGGACCAGCAGCACGCCCATACCTTCCAGATGCGCTTCCAGGGCCATGGTGTGGACCTGTCGTTCCTGCCGGACTGGCCGCCGGCCCGCGATGTCAGCGCCGATGTGCTGATCGACGGCCACCTCCTGGTCGGCCACGCCAGTACCGGCAAGCTGTTCAACAGCGACCTGTCGGACGTTTCCGTGACCATTCCGGAAGTGGCGGATCATGCGCTGAGCCATATCGTCATCGACGGCCAGGTTGCCGGGCCGGCAGCCGATCTGGATCAACTGTTCCAGAGCACGCCGCTCAAGGCTCATTTGCCGGATGAACTGCTGGATTGGCACTTCTCGGCAGGCCAGATGGCGGGCCGGCTGAAGCTGGACCTGCCCCTGGTGAAGGGCGGCAAGTCGTCGCCGCAGGTCACCGTTGATGGCAAGGCGAGTGATTTGACCCTTGCCAATCCGGCGCGCCGGTTGCAAATCACTCAAGTGAGCGGGCCGGTGCATTTCGATCTGCAAAACGGCATCAATTCGGATCACTTGCAGGGTGAGGCGCTGGGCAGCCACTTCACCGGTTCCTGGAGCAGCACTGCCGAGGCCAGCCGGTTGAGCCTGACGGGCACCGTGCCGGTGCAGGCGTTGCTGGCCTGGCGCAAGATGGACTGGCTGAGCATGGCCAGCGGCACGCTGCCGCTGGAACTGACCCTCAGTATTCCCTGGCATGGCAGCCCGTTCAGCCTGCAAGCCAGTTCCACCTTGAAAGGCGTGAAAATCGACGCCCCCGCGCCACTGGGCAAGTCGGCCGATACCACCAGGCCCAGCCAGATGGCGCTCAGTTTCACCGGCAATCGCGGCAGCCTGGACTTCCATTATGGCAGTGTGGGCCGTGGCCACCTTCGTCTCGGCGACACCCTGGCAGGAGGCGTCCGTCTCGGGCCGGGCCGGGCGCCGCCCGATCCGGCGCAGGGGCTGGATATCGAGGGCCGCATCCCGCAAGCCGACGCCCGCCAATGGCTGGCCTTTGTCAGCGGCCTGATTCCCGAGCAGCGGCAGGGCGCCACCCTCGCTTCCAGCAGTGCCGCCCAGTTGGTGCATCGCGTGGCGGTGCAGGCGGGCCGTCTGGACCTGTACGGTATGACTCTCAAGAACGCGCGCTTTTTTGCCGTGCCGAGCAGCGAGGGCTGGTCGCTGGGGCTGACCAGTGCCGATCTGGCGGGTACCGCCCAACTACCGGCCGGCTATCGCCCGCGCGGCGACAAGCCGCTGACACTGTCGATTCAGCGGCTGTACCTGCCGGACACCCTGTTCGACAAGACCCACTCCGCCTCTGCTCATTCCGCCTCCGCCAATGGCAAACCGCCGTTGCTGGCCACGCAGGTGCCCGACATGAACGTGGACATCGATGATCTGCGCATCGGCGGCCAGCAACTGGGGCACTGGGCCGCGCGCTTGCGGCCCACCAAGGAGGGTGTCAGCGCCACGGATCTGCGCGGCCAGTGGCGGCACATTCGCGTCAACGGCCGCCTCGACTGGAGCTCCGATGCCCATGGTCAGCACAGCCGCTACTACGGCTCGCTGGATTCCGATGACCTGGGCGCGGCCTTCAAGGCTTGGGGGTTGCCGGCGCTGATAGAAACCCACGACGCCCATGTACAGGCCAATCTGGCCTGGAACGCCTGGCCCTTCGCGCCGGATTACACTGCCTTGCGAGGGTCCGCCAAACTGGATATCGGCGAGTGCCGGATTCCGGACACCAATGGCAAGACCTCGGGGCTGCGGGTGCTGGGCATCCTCAATATCGGCACTCTGCAACGCCGCCTGCGGCTGGACTTTTCCGACCTCTACAAAAAAGGGCTCAGCTGCGATTCGATCAAAGGGGATTTTCTCTTCGAGGGCCCTACCGTATCGACGAAGAATCTCCATATCCAATCACCGTCGGCGGCGTTCGCCATCAAGGGCCAGGTCAATCTGGCCAAGCAGACGCTGAACCAGCAAGTGGCGATGACGCTACCGATCTCCAGCAACCTGTACGCCGGCTGCCTGGCCGGCCCGGCGGTGTGTGCGGGAATCTTTGTGGTGGAGCGCATCTGGGGTGATAAGCTGGATAAAACCACCACCATGACCTATCAGGTATCCGGGCCCTGGAAAGATCCCCAGGTGAAGGAAACCGAGGGCATGTTTCAGTGACCGGATCGGTATCGATCAGAAAGGAAGAACGGGCGATGGATGCAATCACCGTGGCAGCGGTGCAAATGACCAGCGGCAAGGACGTGGAGGCCAATCTGCGTGCCGCCGGGGAAAATCTGGCGCGCGCCGCTGAAGGCGGTGCCCAGTTGGCCGTGCTGCCGGAAAATTTTGCCGGCTATGGTGTCGATTACCGCTTGCTGGGGCAGCGTTATGAGGAACTGTGCGGCTGGCTGGCAGAGCAGGCCACACGGTATGGATTATGGATCGTCGGCGGCAGCGTGCCGGCGCTGAACCGCCCGGCCGGCACGCCGGTGCCGGCGCCGCGCGTGCGCACGCGCAGCCTGCTGGTCAATCCGGACGGCACGATCGGTGCCAGCTACGAGAAGCTGCACCTGTTCGATGCCGACGTTGGCGATGAGCAAGGGCGCTATCGGGAGTCGGATCTGTTCGAGTCCGGTGAGCAGGTGGTGATCGGCGAGGCGGCGGGCCTGAAGCTGGGCATGGCGATCTGCTACGATCTGCGCTTCCCGCTGCTGGCGCGCACGCTGGCGGATCAGGGCGCGCAATTGCTGCTCTTTCCCAGCGCCTTCACGGCCACCACCGGCGCCGCCCACTGGGAACTGCTGCTGCGCGCCTGCGCGGTGCAAAGTGGCTGTTACGTGCTGGGCGCCAACCAGTGCGGCCGGCACAGTGAGAAACGCCAGAGCTTCGGCCATTCCATGCTGGTCGATCCCTGGGGGCGCGTAGTCGCCCAGGCGGATGACGGCAACGGCCCCGGTGTGGTGCTTGGGCCGGTGGACCCCCATGTGCTTGAGGACGTACGCTCAGGCTTGCCAGTACACAACCATCAACGATTTCGAGTGAGCGGCCCTGATGATCTCCGAAGCTGAACGTTTCACCCTTGCCTCCGATATTCTGCTCGGCCCGGCGCAGTTGGGTACCGACCAGTTGCAAACCCTGCTCGGCGGCAAGCTGACCGGCAGCGCCGATTACGCGGACATCTACTTCCAGCACAGCCGCCACGAAGCCTGGGTGCTGGAGGATGGTCTGGTGCGCGACGCCAGTTTCAACCTGGAGCGGGGCGCCGGGGTGCGCATCGTCAGTGGCGACAAGACCGGTTTCGCCTACAGCGACGACATCACCCTGGACACCTTGCGCGAAGCCAGCAGCGCCGCCGCCGCCATCAGCCGCCAGGGCGACAACAAGCTGGTGCGCATCGAGCCGGCGCGGCCGGTGCCGGCCCGCTATCAACCGCTGGACCCGCTGCCGGGCTGGAGCAGCGAAATGAAAGTGGCGCTGTTGCAGGACATGGACCGGCTGGCCCGCTCTCTGGACCCGGCGGTGAAGGAAGTGACCGTCAGCCTCAGCGGCGAACAGGATGTGGTGCTGGTGGCGGCCACCGACGGCACCCTGGCGGCCGACGTCCGTCCGCTGGTGCGCTTCAGCATTTCCGTGATCGCCGAACGGGGCGGCCGCCGCGAGCGCGGCAGCGCCGGTGGTGGTGGCCGCGTGGCCTATGACTGGCTGCAACAGGAAGGGCGGCTGGAAAGCTGGACCCGTGACGCCGTGCGCCAGGCGCTGCTCAATCTCGACGCCCAGGACGCGCCGGCGGGCACCATGCCCGTGGTGCTGGGGCCCGGCTGGCCCGGCGTACTGCTGCACGAGGCGGTGGGCCATGGCCTGGAAGGGGATTTCAACCGCAAGGGCACCTCGGTGTTCAGCAAGAAAATGGGCCAGGCGGTGGCATCCGGGCTGTGCACGGTGGTGGACGATGGCACCCTGCCGGATCGCCGCGGCTCACTGACCGTGGATGACGAAGGCACCCCCAGCGGCTGCAACGTGCTGATCGAAAAAGGCCGGCTGGTCGGGCATATGCAGGACAAGACCAACGCCCGGTTGATGGGCGAGGCCCCCACCGGCAACGGCCGTCGCGAATCCTACGCGCACCTGCCGATGCCGCGCATGACCAACACCTACATGTTGCCTGGTGAATCCGACCCGCAAGAGATTCTCGCCAGCCTCGATCGCGGCATCTACGCCGTCAATTTCGGCGGCGGTCAGGTCGATATCACTTCCGGACGTTTCGTATTCTCCACCAGCGAGGCTTATCTGGTGGAAAAAGGCCGCATCGTCTGCCCGGTCAAGGGCGCCACTCTGATCGGCAGCGGCGCCGAGGTGATGAACAACATCTCCATGGTCGGCAATGATTTGGCCCTGGATTCCGGTATCGGTGTGTGCGGCAAGGACGGGCAATCGGTGCCGGTCGGCGTCGGCCAGCCGACGTTGCGGGTCGATGCCCTGACGGTGGGTGGCACCGCCTGATTTCCTGACGTACATCACCGGGCTGAAACGCCGGCCCCGCTTGACGTGAGTCAACGAGCGGGCGCTGGCCCGTGCCTATACTGGCCGCCGTTCGACAGGTCAGGATGCACGCATGATCAGGCTTAGCTACAGCACCTCCGGGCTGACTCAACTGCCTTTTCTCGACGCCATCGATGCCGTTGCCGAGAGCGGTTACGACGGTATCGAACTCGGCTTTCACCGCCACCGATTCAATCCGTTCGATCTCGATGACGCTTTTCTCGAGCGCGTCGGCCAGCGGCTGGACGAGCGCCGTCTGGCGCCGGCCTGCGTGGCGACGGCGTCGCACTTTTTCATGCCGTCGCGCCCCCATGAGCCCTCACTGCTGACGCTGGATGCGGCCGGTCGCAAACGCCGCATCGATCTCATCAAGCGGGGCATTCGCGTGGCGCGCCGTCTGGGGGTGAAGCTGGTGACTTTCGGCAGCGGTTTCCTGCGTGCCGAGCACGTACGCCAACCGGATGTGGATGCCGGGCGGTTGCTGGTGAGCAGTATTCGCGAATGCCTGCGCGAACTGGAAAACGACGATCACATCACGCTGCTGATCGAGCCGGAGCCAGGCATGTTCATCGAAACCATTGACCAGGGGTTGGCGCTGATCGAGCGGGTCGCTTCACCGCGCTTTGGTTTGCATGTGGACCTCTGTCATGCCTTCTGTTCGGAAACCGACCCCATGGCGGCGCTCACCCGGGCGGCGCCCTTGACCCGCTATCTGCATGTGTCCGATGCCGAACAGGGACACAATCTGCGCATCGTCACGCACAGCTCGCGGCTGTCGCTGGATGGCCGCCAGTCAACGTTGGTGTACTTTCCGGCCAGCGCGGACTTTCTGCTGGTACATCCGCAGCGGCCGTTTTATTTCTGCGACGTCTGGCCGACCCGAACCCGGCAGAAGCGGCTCCGCGAGTTGCTGGCCACGGCCGGCATCGACCGGACCCTCACCGTGGTCGATTACGCCGAACTCCATGCCGGCCACAGCCTGCTGGACGACGAAATCCATACCTGGCTGATCTCCCTTCCCGGCCTGAGTTTCGAGGTGCTGGAGCGCGCCAGACCCATTGTCGCCTGGCTGCGCGGCGTCAGTGGCCCGACCTTGATCAAAGAGCGGGTGGCCAATACCCGCACCGGCATCGTTCATTACCACGACATTCCGGGCAACGGCTGTCTGGATCTGGCCGGCAGTTTCGCCACGCTGGCCGAGGCCGGTTTCGATGGTTACGCCACCGTCGAGCTTTACCACCATGTGGATTGCTGGCAGCAGGCCATGAGCGCCAGCCATCGGCATCTTTCCGGGCTGCTGCGCGGGCCGGCGACCGCGGTGGCCGGTTTGTGATGGGGGCGGCCATGGACGTTGCCGGCCTGGGCTGGAAGGAAAGCGACATCGGCGAGATCGACCATCGTTTGCTGCGTGCGCCGGCCATCAAGCTGCGTGGAATGCACCAGGGCAGGGCCGGCGATCGGGTGTTCTGCATCGACCTGCGGCTGGCGCCCCCCAATGCCGATCGCCGGTTGTCCACCACTTTGCTGCATTCCCTGGAGCACTTCCTGCTGGAAGGATTTCAGCGACAACTCGGCGAGCATTTCATCAGCCTCGGCGTGATGGGCTGCCAGACCGGCTTCTATCTGGTGCTGCTGAACGAAGGCCGTTACGCCGTGGTGGCCGATGCGCTGGCGCGCATTCTGGAGGCCATGGCCTCGGCACGGGCCGTGCCCTACGCACGTATCGACCAGTGCGGCAATTACCGAAATCACCATCTGGGCCTGGCGCAACGGTTTGCCGCCGAGCTGCTGGCGGCCCGGACAAGCTGGCAGGAGGTGACATGAGCATGATGGGAAAACGCTGGTGCGTACGGGCGCCCTGCAAGGTGGGCTATGAGGTGGTCGATTGCCCCGGAGTGTTCGACCCCGGCAACCCGGCCTTGCTGTCCGTGGGGCGTGTCGAAGGAGGCCGGCGTTTCGTGGTGGTCGACGAAAATGTCTACCGGTACCACGGCGAACAGATCGACCGTTACTTCTCGCACCACGGTATCAGCGTGCATCTCATGCTGCTGCCCGGTGGCGAGCAGAACAAGTCGCTGGACAACTGGCTGGCCGTGCTGCGTGAGCTGGATACCTTTCCGCTGCACCGCCGCGATGAACCGGTCATCGCCATCGGCGGCGGAGTGATCACCGATCTGGTGGGATATGCCGCCAGTTGTTACCGGCGTGGTATCCCTCATATTCAGGTGCCCACCACACTGATGGGGCAGGTGGATGCCGCTGTGGGCATCAAAACCGGCATCAACTTCAACGGCCACAAGAACCGGCTCGGCAGTTTTGCGCCGCCGGCCCGCGTGCTGCGGGACACCCATCTGCTGACCACCCTGCCAACTCGCCACCTGCGAAACGGCATGGCGGAAATCATCAAGCTCGCGGTCATCAAGGACGCCAACCTGTTTGCCCGGCTCGAATATTTCGGCGTGCACAGCCTGGCCACCGCTTTTCAGTATTCGCAGGGGGCGAAGCTCATCGATACCGCCATTACCGGCATGCTCGACGAGTTGTCCGGCAATCTGTTCGAGGCCCGGCTGGCGCGTTGCGTGGACTTCGGCCACACCTTCAGCTATGGGCTGGAAACCCGCTTTGCCGATCGGCTTCTGCATGGCGAAGCGGTGTTGCTGGATATTCTGCTGTCCGTCCATCTCGCCTGTCAGCGCAACCTGCTGGCGGCCGCGGAGGTCGAGCGTGTCTGGCAGCTGGTTCGCAACCTGGGCATGGTGCCGGACGCCGGCCTGCTGGATGTGGAACGGGTGTGGCATTCCCTGATGGACCGCATCGAACACCGCAATGGTGATCAGCAGGTGCCACTGCCGGCCGGGCTGGGGCGCTGCGTGTTCGTCAACGACCTGACGATTACCGAGGTCGCCAAGGCGATCAAGGCGCTGGAAATATCCCGCGCCATTGCCGGCCGGGCCACGGTCGGCAATGGCGTGGCGAATAACAGGGCCGCGGCGAGCAATAGAGCCGTGGCGAACGGCTTCCACGCTGAAGGAGGGCCACACCATGCCGGTAGCGAACACTGAGCCCGATGAAATCGCCCACTTCGACCACCTGGCGAAGCTGTGGTGGGATCCGCACGGCAAGATGGGGCAATTGCACCGCATCAATCCGCTGCGCAGCCGCTTCATTCTGGAGCGCACGCCTGGGCCGGCACCGCGGGTGCTGGACGTGGGGTGCGGCGGCGGTATTCTCACCGAATCACTGAGCCGGGCCGGAGCGCTGGTGACCGGCATCGACATGGCGGTCCTGCCGCTCGACATTGCCCGCCGGCATGCGGCCACCGCCGGCCTGACTATCGACTACCGGCTGACCGGCGCGGAGCAGTTGGCGAGCCAGCTACCAGGCCATTTCGATGCCGTCACCTGCCTGGAAATGCTCGAACACGTACCGCACCCGGAACGCATCGTGGCTGCTTGCGCGACCCTGCTGAAGCCCGGCGGGCGTGCCTTCTTCTCCACCATCAACCGCACGCCCAAGGCTTTTCTGTTCGCCATTCTCATCGGCGAGTACGTGCTCGGCCTGCTGCCACGGGGCACCCACCATTACCGCAAGCTGATCCGCCCGGCCGAGTTGCGCGCCTGGGCTTCATCCGCCGGGCTGACCTTCACGGATGTGGCCAGCCTCAAGTACAACCCGCTGTCGCGCCGGTTCCGGCGTGTGGACGGCTGCGTGGACATCAATTACCTGGTCTGTTGCGAAAAAAGAGGAACCTGACCGTGCGACGTTTCCTGGCGCTTTCGCGCTCCATGCATGGCCTGCTGGACCTGGCCATGCCGGGCTTCGTGGCGCTGCTCTGGCTGGGGGATTTCCCGCCCTGGCGGGTGCTGGCGCTGTGTCTGCTGACCGGCGCCGCGGGGTACACCGCCATCTATGCGCTGAATGATCTGGCCGGTTTCAAGGACGACAGGCAGAAAATGGCGGACGGTTTGTCCGCCGGGTATTCGGTGGAAGCCTCGGCGCTGCGTTACCCGCTGGCGCGCAATCTGATCAGCATGAAGGCGGCGCTGGCCTGGTTCGGTTTCTGGTTCGCGCTGACCCTTGTCGGCGCCTGGCTGTTGCATCCGCTGATTGTCGCCATACTGCTGGGGGCCGCCGTGCTGGAGGTGGCCTACTGCAAGCTGCTCAAGGTGACGGCCTGGCGCACGCTGCTGGGTGGGTTGGTGAAAGCGGCCGGCCCGCTGGCGGCGGTGTTCGTGGTGGTGCCCGAGCCGGACTGGCGGTGGCTGCCGTTGATGCTGGTCTGGCTGGTGCTGTGGGAAATCGGTGGCCAGAACGTGCCTGCCGACTGGAACGACCTGCAAGAAGACCGCGCCGTGGGCGCGCGCACTCTGCCGCTGGTGCTGGGCACCCAAGCGGCTGGCCGGGTAATCGTGCTGTGCCTGTGCGGTTGCGTGGCGCTCAGCCTGCTGCTGCCGCTGATGTCGCCGCTGGCGCTGGGCTGGGCCTTCCCACTGGCCTGTCTGCTCGCCGGCGGCTTGCTGCTGCTGTGGCCCGCCGTGCGTCTGGCCCGCTCCCGGGATGGCGCGCTGGCCGCTCAGTTGTTCGACTGCGCCAGCCTTTATCCTTTGGCGCTGCTCATCATCGTGACGGTGTTCGTGGTCGGCAACCCGGGCTGAGCACCGAAAAATAGCCAAAAAAAGCCGCTGTTTTGACCTTGGTCAAACTATATGTAGTGTTTTCTGGATATTGTGACACAACATATAGTGATTCAGAGGCAATCATGGGCAAAATAGCGAATCCTCCGATGGAGCATTGGCGGGCCGCCGTCCAGGTGGATGCCGTCAGCACCATCGAGGAATATCTCGACCGCAGCGACTGGCGTGTCAACGCCAACGCCAACCAGGGCTACTCGCTGGGCGGCATGATTCTCAACAGTGCTGGCAAGGTCACTGCCAACTACTGGCTTTCCCGGGTTTATCCGCCGGCCATTGGCCAGGCGCATCGGGACGCCGATCTGCACATCCACGATCTGGACATGCTTTCCGGCTATTGCGCCGGCTGGTCACTGCGCAGCCTGCTGCACGAGGGCCTCAATGGCGTGCCCGGCAAGGTGGAAGCGGCGCCGCCGAAACATCTTTCCTCGGCGGTGGGTCAGATCGTCAACTTTCTCGGCACCATGCAGAACGAATGGGCCGGCGCCCAGGCGTTCTCGTCCTTCGATACTTACATGGCGCCGTTCATCCGCAAGGATGGGCTGGATTACGCCACCGTGCACCAGTGCATTCAGGAACTGATCTACAACCTCAATGTGCCTTCCCGCTGGGGCACTCAGACGCCTTTCACCAACCTGACCTTCGACTGGGTGTGCCCGCCGGATCTGCGCGAGCAGATACCGGTGATCGCCGGTGAGGAAATGCCTTTCGCCTATGGCGATCTTCAGGTGGAAATGAACATGATCAACCGCGCCTACATAGAGGTGATGACGGCCGGGGACGCCAAGGGCAGGGTGTTCACCTTCCCCATTCCCACCTACAACATCAGCGAGGATTTCCCCTGGCATTCCGACAACGCCCGCCGACTGTTCGCCATGACCGCCAAATACGGGCTGCCGTACTTCCAGAATTTCATCAATTCCGAGCTGGACCCGGGCATGATCCGTTCCATGTGCTGCCGCCTGCAACTGGACCTGCGTGAGCTGCTGAAACGCGGCAATGGCCTGTTCGGCAGCGCCGAGCAAACCGGCAGTCTGGGAGTGGTGACCATCAACTGCGCTCGCCTGGGCTATCTCTACGCAGGCGATGAAAAGGCGCTGCTCGCCCGGCTGGACGAGCTGCTGGAACTGGGCAAACAGAGCCTGGAAATCAAGCGTGAGCTGGTGCAGCGGCTGATTGACGATGGCCTTTATCCTTACACCAAGCGGTATCTGGGCACCCTGCGCAACCATTTCTCCACGCTGGGCGTGAACGGCATCAACGAGATGATCCGCAATTTCAGCCGGGACCGCTTCGACCTGACCCACCCGGAAGGGCACACCATGGCGTTGCGGCTGCTGGATCATACCCGCGAGAGACTGACGGTGTTTCAGGAAGAAACCGGCCACCTGTACAACCTGGAAGCGTCACCGGCGGAGGGCACCACCTACCGTTTCGCCAAGGAGGACCGCAAACGCTGGCCGGACATTCTGCAAGCCGGCACCGAGAGCAATCCGTACTACACCAACTCCAGTCAACTGCCGGTGGGTTTTACCGAAGATCCTTTCGAGGCCCTGGAACGGCAGGACGAGCTGCAATGCCGCTACACCGGCGGCACGGTGCTGCACCTGTACATGAGCGAGCGGCTGTCGGATGCCGATGCCTGCCGCAAGCTGGTGCAGCGCGCCCTGACCCGTTTCCGGCTGCCGTACATCACCGTTACACCGACGTTTTCCATCTGCCCGAAACACGGTTATCTGGCGGGCGAGCACGAATTCTGCCCGCGCTGCGACGAAGAGCTGCTGGCCGCCAAGCGGCAACCTCTGATTTCTTGTCAATAAACCAGGAGAAAACCATGAAAGAGAAAACCATGAAAACAGCCACCCAACCCCGACTCAGCAATGCCGAACGTCAGCCCTGCGAAGTCTGGACCCGCGTGATGGGCTACCACCGCCCGGTTTCCAGCTTCAACATCGGCAAGAAAGGCGAACACCAGGAGCGGCGTTTCTTCCGCGAACAGACCATCGATTTCGCCAAAAGCGCATGATACGTATCGGCGGCATGACGGCACTGACCACCATCGACTTCCCCGGTCGTCTGGCGGCAGTGCTGTTCCTGCAAGGCTGCCCCTGGCGTTGTGATTACTGCCACAATCCGCACCTGCTGCCGGCCCGGGGGGAAACCGAACTGGACTGGCGGCAAGTGCGGACCTTTCTCGAAAGCCGCGCCGGATTGCTCGACGGTGTGGTGTTTTCCGGCGGCGAACCGACCCTGCAACCTCTGCTGGGCGAAGCTATCACGGTAGTGCGCCGGCTGGGCTACCAGGTGGCTCTGCACACCGGCGGCATGTATCCGCGGCGGCTGAAAGCGATTCTCCCCGAGCTGGACTGGGTTGGTCTGGACATCAAAGCGCCCTGGCATCTTTATGACCGCGTCACCCATCGCCGGAACAGCAGCGCGTCCATTCTCGACAGCCTGCGGGCCTTGCAAACGGCTGGTGTCGATTTCGAATGCCGCACCACCTGGCATCCGGGGTTGTATTCCGAAGCCGATCTGCACCGTCTTGCCGACCGGCTCCGGCAACTGGGCGTCACCCGCTGGGCGCTACAGGAATGCCGCGAGCAGGGCCGCCCGCATCCGCTCTGGTGCACTCCCGATCTGGAGCGTCTGAAAACCGGTTTCGCCCACTTCGAATTCCGCTCCGGCTGACGCACATCAACACGCCGCCGGCCTCGCGCCCGGACAATACGCAGGCACGGTCACCGATGACCGAAACCCACGAATCCGGGCAAACCGACCATGAACCAGACCGCCACCAACGACGAACAGGACTGGGACCCCCGCTCACCGGAAGTCCTCGCCGACCCGCTTGCCGCCTATGACCGGATGCGCGAACAATGTCCGGTCGCCCACAGCGATTACCTGCATTACTCCGTGTTCCGCCATGATGACGTGCTGCGCATCATCAAAGACCACGACACCTTCAGCAGCCGGGCGTCCCGCCACCTGGCCGTGCCCAACAACATGGACCCGCCCGAGCACACCGCTTACCGCCGTCTGATCGAGCCGTATTTCAGCGGCCAGCGGATCGCCGAGTTCGAGCCTCTGTGCCGCCGCCTGTGCCGGGAACGGGTGGCGGCCCTGCCGACCGATGGGCCGGCGGATGTCATGTTCGGCCTGGCACATCCCCTGGCGCTGCGTTTGCAGTGTGCCTTTCTCGGCTGGCCGGAAAGCCTGCATTTGCCGTTGCTTGAATGGATTTACAGGAAAAACGCCGCCACCCTGGCCGGCAATAATCAGGCCACTGCCGCCGTGGCGACGGAGTTCGACGCCGTCATTCGCGGGCAACTGGCAGAACGCCGGGCCGCTGGCGCCGAAGCCCCGGATGATGCCACCACCCGGTTGCTCCATGAAACGGTATCCGGGCGCTCCCTCAGCGAAGAGGAGATCATCAGCATTCTGCGCAACTGGACCGTCGGTGAACTGGGCACCATCGCGTCGAGCATCGGCATTCTCGCCAGCTATCTGGCGGATCATCCGCAGCTTCAGCAGCAACTGCGCGAACAACCGGAGCGGGTCTGGCGCGCCAACGACGAGATTCTGCGCATTCAGGCGCCGCTGATCGCCAATCGCCGCACCCCGAGCTGTCCGGTAAAGTTGAGAGGCAGGCCAGTGTTGCCCGGCGAACGTCTGACGTTGATGTGGGCCTCGGCCAATCGGGACCCGCGGGTGTTCGAGGCGCCGTTGACGGTGCGGCTGGACCGCGACCCGTCAAAAAATCTGCTCTACGGCGCCGGTATTCATGCCTGCCCCGGCGCCGGCCTGGCACGGCTTGAACTGGCAGCGATGGTACAGGCGCTGCTGGCCAGCCGTGTCGTGGAAAAGCCGGTGGAGGCTGATCAGCAAACGGCGGTTTATCCCGCCAGCGGTTACCAGCATCGGGTGCTGCAATGGCGCTCGTTGTAAGTGTGGCCGTTACACCAGTTGCCGGGTGTGGGGGTCGTTGGCCAGTTGTTTCAGCGCATCGATGTCGAGGAGCTCCACCTGCTTCTTGTTGACGCGGATCAATTCCCGCGTGTGCAGCTTCGAGAACGTCCGGCTCACCGTCTCCAGTTTCATGCCCAGGAAGTTGCCGATCTCGCCACGGGTCATGGCGAGATGGAAGCGGTTGCGTGCGTAACCGCGTACCTGGTAGCGCATTGAAAGGTACATGAGGAAGGCCGCCAGCCGTTCCTCGGCGCTCATGTTGCCGAGAATCATCATCATGCCCTGATCGTGAACCACCTCGCGGCTCATGATGCAGTGCAGATGGCGTTGCAGCGTGGGCAGCTCCCGGGTCAGGCTTTCCAGGCGCGTGAAAGGTATTTCGCAGACTTCACTGTCTTCCAGCGCCACGGCGAAACAGGGGTGCTGGTTACTGCTGATGGCATTGATGCCCATGATGTCGCCCGGCATGTGAAAGCCGGTGATCTGTTCGCGGCCATCGCGGGTCAGCACCAGAGTCTTGAAAAAGCCACGGCGGATAGCGTAGAGGGAGGTGAAAGGGCTGTTCGCCTGATAGAGAAAGCCGCCACGCTGAATCGTCGGGCGGTGCTGGATGAGATGATCGAGGCGTTCCCTATCGTTGCTGGGCAGCCCCACCGGCAGGCAGATATTGGCCAGGCTGCAATTGGAACAGGCGATTCTGGTATCGCTGAGGACGGCTGGTGATCGCACGTCTGATAATCGCTGATACGACAAAGTGTTCACCTTTCATGTCCGCCAAACGGAATGTGGCGTTGCACACCCATTAAAGAGGGATGCAAAGACCCTGTAATTGACCAGGATCAAATATCGTTCGTGGCAGGCTGGTTAAAGTGGCGCTACTGATTGCAGTGTGGATGGTAACAGCATGTCGTCAACGGACAAGCGACTCTTTTCCGGCCTGGACCTGGAAGTGGATCTTGACCTGATTCGATGGCTCGACCGGCAAGGGCCGCGCTATACCTCCTACCCGACGGCAGACCGTTTCGTCGAAGCGTTCGATAGCGCCAGTTACCAGGACATGGTGACGATCAGCGACGGCAAGCGTCTCGAACGGCCCCTGTCGTTGTACTTTCATCTGCCGTTCTGCGCCAGCCTCTGCTACTTCTGCGCCTGCAACAAGGTGGTCACCCGCAATACCTCGCTGGCGGACAAGTACGTGGATTACCTGATCCGCGAGATGCACATGCACAGCGCCCTGTTTGGTACGCGGCCGGCCGCCAGCCAGTTGCACTGGGGCGGCGGTACGCCCACCTTCCTGCCCGCGGCGTTGCGGCAGCGCCTGATGGCGGCCACCCGCGAGTGCTTCGAGTTGGCCGGTGACGCTGAAATCAGCATCGAAATCGATCCGCGCAAGGTCGGCGCCGACGACATGCGGCAGCTCGGCGAGCTGGGTTTCAACCGCATCAGCGTCGGCGTGCAGGATTTCGACCCCCGGGTGCAGAAGGCGGTCAACCGCATCCAGTCGGTGGAAGAAACGCGCGTCGCCATCGAAGCGGGGCGCGCCAGCGGTGTGACCTCGGTCAATCTGGATCTGATCTACGGTCTGCCGCACCAGACGCTGGCCAGTTTTTCACAGACCCTGGATCGGGTCATCGAGTTGAACCCTGACCGGTTGTCGGTCTACAACTACGCGCATCTGCCGGGGCGCTTCATGCCGCAGCGGCGCATTCGTGCGGAAGATCTGCCCAGCCCCGACGGCAAGCTGGAGCTGCTCAAGCTGGCCATCACCCGGCTTACCGGGGAGGGCTACGTTTATATCGGCATGGATCACTTCGCCAGGGCGGACGACGAGCTCACCCATGCGCTGGAGCAGGGCCGTCTGCAACGCAATTTCCAGGGTTATTCCACCCACGCCGACTGTGATCTGGTGGCGATGGGCATTACCGGCATCGGCAAGGTGGGGCCGAGCTACAGCCAGAACGTGAAGACGCTGGATGAGTATTACGACCGCCTCGACCAACATGAGCTGCCGATCATGAAAGGCATTCGCCTGGGGCGCGATGACCTGCTCAGACGCACCATCATCCAGTCCCTGATGTGCCGCTTCGCGCTCTCCATCGACCATCTGGAAACCACCTCCCTGATCGATTTCGGCAGCTACTTCGCCAGCGAGCTGGAACAGCTCGAGCTCTACCGGCGGGAAGGGCTGGTGGAGCTGGATCAACACTGGCTGACGGTGACGCCCAAGGGGCGCTTGCTGATCCGCAATATCTGCATGCTGTTCGACCGCTATCTTCGGGAAAGCGATTCGGCGCGAAATTACTCTCGCGTCATCTGATGAACGCTGGCGGTGGTGACGCCCGGTTCAACCGGAAACCCTGCCCAGCGTGTGGCGCCATAAGACTCGCCCCATCGTGCGGGCCTTGTCGCGGGTGGTGAAACGGCTGAAGGTGGTTTTCATCACTCCCTTGGTAAAGCGGGTGTGGCGGCTGTAGTCGATGGCCACATCCACCAGCACCGGCTGGCCGGCGGCGGCCAGCTCCAGAGCGCGGGCGATACCGGCGTCGCAATCCTCGTTGCCGTTGATAGCGAGGAAGGCGCAGCCGGTGGCGGCTGCCAATGTCCTGATATCCAGCGGCTTGAGACGGGAACAGGTCTTGCGGTTGTAGGGCACGCTCTGCATCTGGCTGATCTGCGCCAGTTCGCCGTCGTTGAACACGAAGATGGCAATACCCGCCGACAGACTGCTGGCGGTGACCATTTCCAGGCCGGTCATGCGCAGCGCGCCATCGCCGACGATGCCCACCACCTGCCGGCCGGGGTTGGCCAGCCGGGCGCCGATGGCGGCCGGTATACAGTAGCCCATGGCGTTGAAATCGCTGGGGGAAATGAAACCGGCGGCGGCATGGATGGGCATCAGCTCGGCGAGCAAAAAAGTATGGTGGCCATCGTCCGCCACCACGATGGCGTTGTCTGTCAGCCGTTGCCGTAGAGCCTGGCAAAACCGTGCGGGATTGACTCGGCCCTTGCTGTCATGCGCCAGCCAGGTTTGCAGATAATGGCGCTTGTCGTCGGCGATCTGTTGCACAAGCCTGTCGCTGCCGCGTTTCCCAGGTTGCTGTTTTTTGATCTCCGCCAGCAGCGCCGGCAGCAGATCGGCGGCGTCGCCTTGAAGCGTGTGGCTGGCGGGAAAGTTGGCGTGAAACACTCGGGGGTTGATATCCAGGTGAATCAGCGTCGGTGGTACCGGCATGCTGTAGCTGCCGGTGGGAATTTCCGCGAAGCGAGTGCCCACGGCCAGCAGGCCGTCACAGCCGGTAAAGGCGTTGGCCGCCGCGGGCACCGCATAGTCGCCGAATCCCATGCCGGTATGCAGCGGATGATTGCCGGGAAAGGCGCTCAATCCTTGCAGCGTGGTACAGACCGGCGCCGCCAGCCACTCGGCCAGCTCGATCAGTGCCGCTCGCGCACCCAGCGCCCCCCAGCCCACGAACAGCCCCGGCCGCTCGGCAGCCAGCAGTGCCGTCGCCGCCGCTGTGAGTTGCTGGCGGGACGGTGTGGCGCAATGACGTGGTGGCGCCGTCCAGGTCGGCGGCTCGCCGACTTCGCCAAGAAAGTTGCCGATGTCATAGGGCAGCTCCACCAAGACCGGCCCCGGCTCACCACTGGTGGCAATACGATAGGCCGCATGAAAAGTGGGCACCACATCCTCGTGACGGAGAATGCGGAAGCTCGCCTTGGTGATGGGCCGCAGCAGCGTGTGCTGATCGATGTCGTGCAACTGGTAGCGGCGGCCGTTGCTGCTGTGAATGCCGCCGGAGATCACCAGCATGGGAATGCCGTCCAGGCCCGCTTCGCCGATACCGCTGGCGGCGTGGGTGATGCCCGCCGCCGGCACCACCAGCAAGGCGCCGACGGTATCGCTGGTGCGGCTGACGGCATCCGCCATGAAAGCGCCGCCACCTTCGTGTGCCACCAGTACCGGGGTGATGGTGGGCGAACGATCCAGCTCGTCGTACAGCTCGGTGTTGTGCACGCCGGGAATGCCGAACGTGTAGCGGATGCCCAGTTGTTCCAGTGCCAGGCGTGCCAGTTGTGCTCCGGTTCTTTTCATTGTTTTTCTCTCAAGGATTCGACAGGCCGGCCAGGTGCCGGGCGGCGCGTCGGGCGGTGAAGATACAGCCGGAAAGAAAAGTGCCTTCCAGCGAGCGGATACCGCAGATACCGCCGCCCCCGAAACCAGCGGCCTCGCCGATGGCATAGAGGCCGGGCAGGGGTGCGTCGTCTTTCCCCACCACCCGCGAATCCAGATCGGTGTGCATGCCCCCCAGGCTCTTGCGGCAGAGCAGCCGCGTGCGGATGGCGATCAGCGGGCCGGCGGTCGGCTCATTGATCCTCTGCATGTTGCACAGGCGCATGCGGTCGCCACGCCAGCGGCGCATCTGCTGGAGAACGGCGATCTGCTCGTCATTGTGCAGCGCCGGGCCGCGCTCGATGGCGGTGTCGTAGTGGTATACGGCGGTGTATAGGTTGCCCGGCGTCAGCCGGCCGTCGGCAGCCAGGGACTGCATCCGGACGGCCAGTTCCTGTAGTGAAGAGGCCGCCAGCACGTCGGGGTAGTGGGCGATCAATTCGCTCACCAGAGCCCGGTTGCCGGACAACTGCTGCCAGAGCAGGGCGGGCAGGCGACGATCACGGAAGTGCGGATTGCTGTCGGTACCGGAAACGGCCAGTTCCCTGATGGCGATTTTCCAGTTCAGTATCTGCCAGCCGTACTGGCCGGGCAGATGACCGAGGGTCTTGCACAGGTCGTGAGTGTCCCTGCCGCTGACCAGCGGTGCCGGGCCGATGCGGCGGCCGTGGGCGTCCAGCCAGAGGGCGGAGCGGGCCGGGATCAGGCTTTCGCCGTGGTGCGGATAACGCGGAGCGGGATGGGCGATGCCGGCGGCGTAGTTCCACATGCGACCGAGCCCGCCGACCCGGCCGCCGGCGTTGGCTACCGCATCGTGCAGCCGGCCATCGGCGCGCGGATCAGTGCCGAGCAGCAGGTTGTCCGGGCAGTTGCCGTAAACCGGATCCCAGTGGGCTCGCACCCGCTCCGGGTTGCCATTGATACCGCCGCCGGCCACCACCACGGCGGCGGCCTTGGCCTCGAATTCGCCATCGGGACCACGCCCCCGGGCGCCGACCACCTGACCGGCTTCCGCCATCAATTCGTCGACCTGGTGATCAAACAGCGCGGTGAACGAGTGGCGGTACCGATGGCGGAACAGCTTGCTGGCCAGCGTCTGCACGATACCGCGCCCGCAACCCCAGGCGACGTGGTAACGCGGCAGGCTGTTGCCATCACCGTGATTGCCGCGCTCCACCCACTGCACCATGGGCAGAAAACGGATGCCGTGGCGTTTGAGCCAGTCGTACACCTCACCGCGGGCGTGCTCCGCGTAGGCGGTGGCCCAGGCATGACCCCAGTGGTCCTCGGGCTGGAAGGCGGCGGCGCGGCGCCAGTCGGCAAGCAGCAGCCTGCTGGAGTCATGGAGGCCGAGACGGCGCTGCTCCGGGGTATCGCAAAACAGCATGCCGCCGAAGGCATCATTGGCTTGACCGCCACATTGCTTTCGGGGGGCGGCGTCGAGCAGTAGCACCTGATGGCCCTTTTCCAGCAGTTCCAGAGCACAGGTGATGCCGGCAAGGCCGGCGCCGATGATCAGAATTTCGCTCTGGTGGTGGCGGGTCATGTCGTTCATTCCGGCAGCAGGCAAAGCGGTTGCCTGTCAGGCGTCACGGGTGGCTGGCCGATGATGATGCGAAGGTTTTTCCGCCCCCGTGTTGATGTTGATCAATAACGGGGATTTTCGGCTTTGCTACTGTGCCGCCTGCTGACCGGGCCACGCCGTGACGCCCGCAACCGGAGGTATGTGAGTGCAGACGCTTGTCGATAACCAGGGGCGCACCTTTCCCTATCTGCGCCTGTCCCTGACCGAGGCGTGCAATTATTCCTGTACCTACTGTTTGCCGAACGGCTACCGGGCCACGGGGCGTAACCGTTTCCTGAGTGGCGACGAAATAGCGCGGCTGTTGCGTGCCTTCGGCGATCTGGGCATGAGCAAGCTGCGTCTGACCGGCGGCGAGCCGAGTCTGCGCAAGGATCTGCCCGACATTATCCGCATCGCCGCCGGCCTGCCTTTCATCAAGCGCGTGGCGCTGACCACCAATGGTTGCCGCCTGCCGAAACTGGTGGACGGCTGGCGCGAGGCCGGTCTCACCAGTCTCAACGTCAGCCTGGACAGCCTTGACCCCGGGCGCTTCAAACGCATTACCGGACACGACCGTCACCAGGAAGTGGTGGAGGGTATCGAGCGGGCGCTTGAGCTGGGGTTTGATGCGGTCAAGGTCAATGTGGTGCTGCTGCGTGGCAGCAACGATGACGAACTGCCCGGTTGGCTGGAATGGATTCGCGAACGCGATGTCAGCGTGCGTTTCATCGAGTTGATGCGTACCGGCGACAATGGTGACTACTTCAAGCGCCACCATGTGCGTGCCGCCAGGCTGGTGCAACAACTGGAAGCCGGTGGCTGGCGGCGCCGGCCGCGCGCCCATGATGCCGGCCCGGCCCTGGAATACGTGCACCGGGACTATCGTGGCCGTATCGGTGTGATCGCCCCTTACGCCGCGGATTTCTGTCTCACCTGCAATCGCTTGCGCGTCACCGCCAGAGGTGATCTGCGCCTTTGTCTGTTTGGCCATTTTGGTATTCCGCTGCGTTCGCTGCTGCAATCCGACGCCGACCGCGAAACCCTGGTCAAGCGTATCGCCGGACAACTGAGCCTGAAGGAAGAAGGTCATGGATTGCATCAGGGCCTTTACGGCATCACTCCTCACCTGGCTTCCATCGGGGGCTGAATCGACTTGTACCGTCCCGCTGGAGCAACGGACATGATGAAAAAGACGGTGGAAATAGGGCTGTTCGGTGTTTTTCGTGACTGCCAGCCGGAACCCTCCCTGACTCTGGAGGTGCCGATGGACGGTCGTGTCGCCGATGTCCGGCAAGCCCTGGTCGAGTATGGCCGGCGGCACTGGCCCCGCTTCAATGAGCCTTTGCTGAGGCGTTCCGTATTTGCCAGTGAAACCACGGTGCTGTGCGACAGAGACGCTCTGCCGCAGGGGCCGCTGGCGATATTGCCGCCGGTGGCGGGAGGCTGACATGAGCGACCGTTATGACGTTCGCCACAGAATAGTGGATCGCGCGCGACAGCCCATCGATCCCGGTGCGGCGCTGGATTTCGTCAAGCACGATGACTTCGGCGGCTATGACGTCTTTATCGGCCGCGTGCGTCAGCACAACCAGGGACGTCAGGTGACCGGCATCAGCTACGACATTTTCGACGCCCTGGCCAGCTACCACCTTGGCAGCATCATCGCGGCCATTCGCGAGCAGGTCGAGCCGCGCATGAAGGTTTACCTGGCCCATGCCAAGGGACGCCTCCAGGTGGGCGACATCGCCGTGGTAGTGGCGGTGGGTACGCCCCATCGCGACGAGGCGTTCCGTGCCTGCCGCCAGCTGATCGAGCGCGTCAAGCACGAGGTGCCGATCTGGAAACAGGAACACTACGTGGACGGCGACAGCGCCTGGAGCGAGGGGTGCTCGCTGTGCGACACGCAGCACCCATGACACCCTGGTTCCCGGCGCGGACGAGGCGCCGGGAGGCCGGCCTGGACTGGATGCAGTGCCGATATCATTTGCCGAGGATTTTGCCATGAGTTATCTGCTGGACCGGTTGCAATTTTTCAAACGCAATGCCGAGCCCTTTGCCGGCGGGCACGGCGTGACCCGCAGCGAGGATCGCAACTGGGAACAGGGCTATCGCAACCGCTGGCAACACGACAAGATCGTGCGCTCCACCCACGGCGTCAACTGCACGGGCTCCTGTAGCTGGAAAATCTATGTCAAGAATGGCCTGGTGACCTGGGAAACCCAGCAGACCAATTATCCGCGCACCCGTCCTGATCTGCCCAACCATGAGCCGCGCGGTTGTCCGCGTGGCGCCAGTTATTCCTGGTACATCTACAGCGCCAACCGCCTCAAATATCCGCTGGTGCGCGGCGCCCTGGTACGGCTGTGGCGCCAAGCGCGCAAGACGCTGAAGCCGGTGGACGCCTGGGCCAGCATCGTCGAAAACCCGGCCAAGGCGAAAGACTACAAAAGCAAACGTGGCATGGGCGGCTTTGCCCGTGTGAGCTGGGACGAAGCCAACGAGATCATCGCCGCTTCCAACCTGTATACCGCGAAGCAGTACGGCCCGGATCGGGTGGTGGGGTTTTCGCCGATCCCCGCCATGTCCATGGTGTCCTATGCTTCCGGGGCGCGTTACCTGTCGCTGTTCGGCGGCGCTTGCCTGTCGTTCTACGACTGGTACTGCGATCTGCCGCCTTCATCGCCGCAGGTCTGGGGCGAGCAGACCGATGTGTCGGAATCCGCCGACTGGTACAACTCGCGCTATCTGATCGCCTGGGGCTCCAACGTACCGCAGACCCGCACCCCGGACGCGCACTTCTTCACCGAAGCCCGCTACAACGGCACCAAGACGGTGGCTATTACCCCGGATTACGCCGAGGTGGCCAAGCTGTGCGATCACTGGCTGCACCCCAAGCAGGGTACTGATGCGGCACTGGCTTTCGCCATGGGGCATGTGATTCTCAAGGAGTTTCACGTTGACCGGCAGGTGGATTATTTCACCGATTACTGCCGGCGCTTCACGGACATGCCCATGCTGGTACGGCTGGAACGCCGGGAAGACGGCAGGCTGGTGGCGGAGCGTTTCCTGCGTGCCAGCGATCTGGGCGGGCTGGAAGAAAGCAACAATCCGCAATGGAAGACCCTGGCGCTGGATGAAATATCCGGCGAACTGGTGACGCCCAACGGTTCCATCGGTTTCCGTTGGGGCGAGCAGGGCAAATGGAACACCGAGCAGAAAGACGGCAAGGGCCGGGAGGTGCGCCTCGGCCTGACTCTCAAAGACCGCCATGACGGCATCGAAGCGGTCAGCTTTCCGTACTTCGGCGGCGTTCACCACGAGCGCTTCACCGCCGCCGTTTTCGACGACGTGCTGGAGCGTTATGTCCCGGTCAGACACCTGCAACTGGCCGATGGCAAGCAGTGGGCCGTGGCCACCGTCTACGATCTGTTGATGGCGCAGTACGGCGTCGATCGCGGCTTCGGTGGCGCCAACGTGGCTGCCAGCTTCGACGACAACGTGCCCGGCACACCGGCCTGGCAGGAAGCCATCACCGGCGTGCCGCGTCTGGACGTTATCCGTATCGCCCGTGAATTCGCCGGCACCGCCGCGAAAACCGGCGGGCGCAGCATGATCATCGTCGGTGCCGGCATGAATCACTGGTTCCACAACGACATGAATTATCGCGGCCTCATCAACATCCTGATGATGTGCGGTTGCATCGGCCAGTCCGGCGGTGGCTGGGCTCATTACGTGGGTCAGGAAAAGCTGCGTCCGCAGACCGGCTGGCAGCCGCTGGCCTTCGGCCTTGACTGGAGCAAGCCGCCGCGCCAGATGAACGGTACCTCGTTCTTCTATTTCATGAGCGATCAATGGCGCTACGAAAAAATGCCAGTCAGCGAGCTGCTGTCGCCACTTGCCGATGCGAAGAAATACACCGGCACCCATGCGGACCTGAACCTGAAGGCGATTCGCATGGGCTGGCTGCCCAGCGCGCCGCAACTGGACCGCAACCCGCTGACCATCAGCCAGGCCGCCCAAGAGGCCGGCCTTGATGAGAGCGACTACGTGGTCCGGCAACTCAGGAACAATCAACTGGACTTCGCCTATGCCGACCCGGACGCCGAGCAGAATCATCCGCGCGTGCTGTTCGTCTGGCGCTCCAACCTGCTGGGCTCCTCGGGCAAGGGGCATGAGTACATGCTCCGGCATTTCCTCGGCACCCGCCATGGTCTGCAAGGCAAGGATCTGGGCGAAATGGGCGCGACCCGGCCGGAAGAAGTGAAATGGCGCGACCAGGCACCGGAAGGCAAGCTGGATCTGCTGGTGACGCTGGATTTCCGCATGTGCACCACGGCGCTCTACTCCGACGTGGTGCTGCCCACCGCCACCTGGTACGAGAAGAACGACCTCAACACCTCCGACATGCACCCCTTCATCCACCCGCTGTCGAAAGCGGTGGACCCGGCCTGGGAAGCGCGCAACGACTGGGAAATCTTCAAGGGTGTGGCCAGGTCGGTGAGCGACATGGCACCCGGCGTGCTGGAGCGGGTCACCGATGTGGTGCTGGTGCCGACCCTGCACGATACCGAACAGGAGCTGGCCATGCCGTTCGGCGCCAGCGATTGGAAAAAAGGCGAATGCGAGCCGGTGCCGGGCAAGACCATGCCAGCCATCAAGGTGGTCGAGCGCGACTATCGTGACATTTTCAAGAAATACACTTCGCTGGGGCCGCTGCTGGACGAGCAGGGCAACGGGGGCAAGGGCATCCACTGGGATACCCGTCACGAAGTGGCGTTTCTTGCCGAGCTCAATCACCGGGTAACGGACGAAGGCGTCAGCCGCGGACGCCCCCGCATCGACAGCGACATCGACGCCGCCGAGACCATCATGCATCTGGCACCGGAAACCAACGGCCATGTGGCGGTCAAGGCCTGGCAGGCGCTGGAACGGTTCACCGGTCGTGAGCACGCCCATCTGGCCGCCGGCAAGGAGCACGAGGCGATTCGCTTCCGCGACATCCAGGCGCAGCCACGCAAGATCATCTCTTCACCCACCTGGTCCGGGCTGGAAAGTGAGGAGGTGAGTTATTCCGCCGGCTACACCAACGTCCACGAGCTGATTCCCTGGCGCACCGTTACCGGGCGTCAGCAGTTCTACATGGACCACGAGTGGATGGTGGATTTCGGCGAGGGTTTCATGAGCTACCGGCCACCGGTCGATACGCGCACCGTCGAGCCTCTGCTGGGCAAGCGCGGCAACGGCAACCGGGAAATCGTGCTCAACTGGATCACGCCGCACCAGAAGTGGGGCATTCACAGCACCTACACCGACAACCTGCTGATGCAGACCCTGTCGCGCGGTGGGCCGATCGTGTGGATCAGCGAGGACGACGCCCGCACCGCCGGCATCGAGGACAACGACTGGATCGAGCTGTTCAACGTCAACGGTGCGGTGGCCGCCCGCGCGGTGGTCAGCCAGCGGGTGATGCCCGGCATGGCCATGATGTACCACGCTCAGGAACGCACCATCAACACGCCCGGCGCCGAAACCACCGGCACTCGCGGCGGCATCCACAATTCCGTGACCCGCGTGGTGATGAAACCCACGCACATGATCGGTGGTTATGCCCAGTTTTCCTACGGCTTCAATTACTACGGCACGGTTGGCAGCAACCGCGATGAATTCGTCATTGTCCGCAAGATGGACAAAATCACCTGGCACGACGACGAACCGGTTGCCGGCGAAGAGGAGATCGTTTGATGAAAGTACGCGCGCAGATAGCCATGGTGCTGAACCTCGACAAGTGCATCGGTTGCCACACCTGTTCGGTGACCTGCAAGAACGTCTGGACCAGCCGCGAAGGCGTGGAATACGCCTGGTTCAACAATGTGGAGTCGAAGCCGGGCGTCGGTTTTCCCCGCGAATGGGAAAACCAGAAAAAATGGAACGGCGGCTGGGTACGCACCAGAACGGGCAAACTGGTGCCCCGGGCCGGCGGCCGCTGGCGGCTGCTGTCGAAGATTTTCGCCAACCCGGATCTACCGCAGATCGACGACTATTACGAGCCGTTCGATTTCGATTACCAGCACTTGCACAACGCTCCCGAAGGTCAGCACCAGCCCACCGCCAGGCCGCGTTCGCTGATCACCGGCAAGCGCATGCAGAAGATCAACTGGGGACCCAACTGGGAAGAAATCCTCGGCACCGAATTTGAAAAGCGCAAACGCGACTACAACTTTGATCAGGTACAGAAGGATATTTACGGCCAGTTTGAAAAGACCTTCATGATGTACCTGCCGCGGCTGTGCGAGCATTGCCTCAACCCGGCCTGCGTTTCCGCCTGCCCCAGCGGCGCCATCTACAAGCGCGAGGAAGACGGCATCGTGCTGATCGACCAGGACAAGTGCCGTGGCTGGCGCATGTGCGTTTCCGCCTGTCCGTACAAGAAAATCTACTACAACTGGAAGAGCGGCAAATCCGAGAAGTGCACTTTCTGTTTCCCGCGCATCGAGATGGGCGAACCGACGGTTTGCTCGGAGACCTGCGTGGGGCGCATCCGCTATCTGGGCGTGCTGCTCTATGACGCGGATCGCATTCAGGAGGCCGCTTCGGTGCCGGCGGAGAAAGACCTGTATCAGTCTCACCTGGACATTTTTCTCGATCCCTTTGATCCGCAAGTGATTGCCGCCGCCCGTCAGGAAGGTATTCCCGACAACTGGCTGGAAGCCGCCAGGCACTCGCCCACCTACAAGCTGGCCATCGACTGGAAGCTGGCTCTGCCGTTGCACCCGGAATACCGCACCCTGCCGATGGTCTGGTACGTGCCGCCGCTGTCGCCGATCCAGTCGGCGGCGGAGCAGGGCAATATCGGCATGAACGGCGAGCTGCCGGACATCGCCTCGCTGCGTATTCCGGTGCGTTATCTGGCCAACCTGCTGACCGCCGGAGATGAAGCACCGGTAGTGCGCGCGCTGGAACGGATGATGGCCATGCGCAGTTGGCGGCGCTCGCGCAATGTGGATGGCGTGGAAGACCTGGCGGTGCTGGAGCAGGCCGGGCTCACCGTGGAGCAGGCCGAGGACATGTACCGCTACCTGGCCATCGCCAACTACGAAGACCGCTTCGTGATTCCTTCCGGCCACCGTGAGTACGCCAACGATGCCTTCGGCGAGCGTGGCGGTTGCGGGTTCACCTTCGGCAACGGTTGCAGCGGCAGCAACGCGGCCGACCTGTTCAGCGAAAGGAAAATCACCACCTATGCGGTGAAAAAGGTCGATCCGCGGCGCCAGGAGACGGTGTGATGAACGTCCTGAAACTGATCAGCCTGCTGCTGGATTACCCGCGGGACGAGTTGTGGGAACACCGTGACGAACTGCTTTGCGCCACGGCGGACCCGGCACTGCCCGACGACCTGCGACAACGGCTGCGGGATTTCGCGGCGCGGCTTCTGGCCCGCGACAGTCTGGACGCCCAGGGCGAATGGATCACCACCTTCGACCGGGGACGCGCCATGAGTTTGTTGCTGTTCGAGCACATCCATGGCGAATCGCGTGACCGTGGCCAGGCCATGGTCGATCTCACCGAAGCCTACCGCAAGGAAGGCTTCGAGCTGGCGGCGAAAGAGCTGCCGGACTACCTGCCGCTGGTGCTGGAGTTTCTGTCGCATCAGTCCGCGGAAACAGTCCGCGACTGGCTCGCCAATATCAGCCACCTGCTGGCCTTGCTGGCGGCCCGTGCCGCCGATCGCGGCAACCCCTACCAGACGCTGTTCGAGGTGCTGGTGGAGCTGGCCGGTGACGAGCAGGACTGGCCGGCATTGCGGGCGCGGGTACGGGAGGAGGAACGCGACGACAGCGCCGCCGCCATGGACAAGGTGTGGGAAGAAGAGCGGGTGCGCTTCGGGCCGGATGAGACTACCGGCCCGGCTTGTGGTGCCGCCGCCACACCTCGTCCCCTTTCCCCGAACCGCTCCCGAAACCAGATTCCCACCCGGCAGGTGTCATGATGTCCGCATACTTCAATCAGTTCGCGTTCCAGATTTACCCTTACATCGCCTTTTCCGTGTTTCTGATCGGCAGTTGGGCACGTTATGACCGCGCCATGTATACCTGGCGCACCGGCTCCAGCCAGTTGCTGTCGCGCAAGGGCATGCGTACCGGCAGCAACCTGTTTCACATTGGCATACTGGCGGTGTTGAGCGGTCATCTGGTGGGGTTGCTGACGCCCCACACGCTCTATTCGTATTTGATCAGCGCACCACAGAAACAAGTGCTGGCCATGGTCTTCGGCGGGCTGTTCGGGCTGCTGTGCCTGGTGGGCATCACCATTCTGCTGGTGCGGCGGTTGACCAATCCGCGTGTCAGTGCCACCGGCACCCTGGGCGACAAGATCATTCTCATTTTGCTCACCATCCAGTTGCTACTAGGTCTGAGCACCATTCCGGTTTCCAGCCAGCATCTGGATGGCGTGGAAATGATGGCGCTGGCCGAGTGGGCTCAGCATATCGCCACCTTCCGCTGGGGAGCGGCGGCCTTCGTGGCTGACGCCAGTTGGGTCTACAAGGCGCACATTCTGCTTGGGCTGACCCTGTTCCTGGTGGCGCCGTTCACCCGTCTGGTTCATGTCTGGAGCATTCCCTTCAGCTATCTGTGGCGGCCTTACCAGGTGGTGCGTCGCCGCCAGGCCGGGCTCAACTACGATGACAGGAGCTGAACATGGGCAACATCGAAGGGAGCGACCGGCGTATCGCCGTGAGCAATCTGGAGCCGGCCCAGCCGCTGCTGGACGACCGTCTGCTGAAGGACGATGAAAGCGGAGAGGCCCGCTCGCTGGGCCAACCGGCGCCGGTCCATCTTTTCGTCGGCGATACGCCAATCAGCGAAGCGGATATCGCCAGAGAGATGCAGTACCACCCGGCCGACATGCCGGAACAATCGCGGGCGGATGCCGCCCGCGCTCTGGTGGTGCGTGAATTGCTGCGCCGTGAATGCGACCGGCTGGGCCTGCTTGCGGCGCTACCCGGCAGTGATCAGGAAAGCGCGGAAGAGGCCGCCATCGCCCGCCTGCTGGAACAGGAAATCGAGCGCAAGGCACCCGGTGAAGCGGATTGCCAACGCTACTTCGAACAGAACCGGGGGCGTTTTCACAGGCCCGATCGCGTTCGTGCCCGGCATATTCTGCTGGCGGCGGCGCCCAACGATGCGCAGGCCCGCATGGCGGCACGGGATCAGGCACGAGTGCTCGTCGCGCAGCTTGGCGAGCAACCGCACCTGTTCGCCGACTTGGCGCTGCGCTTTTCGGATTGCCCTTCCCGGGATCAGGGCGGCGACCTGGGCTGGCTGGCGCCGGGGCAGACCACCAGTGAATTCGACCGGCAGCTTTTCCGCTTGCCGCAAGGGCTGGCGGATTTCGCCGTCGAGTCCCGCTGGGGTTATCACGTGGTCCTCATCGATGAGCGTGCCGAGGGCCGGCCACAGGCTTTTTCCGAAGTGAAGGACTGGATCGCCCGTTACCTGGAACTGCAAACACACCAGCAGGAGTTGCAAGTCTATTTGCAGCGGTTGCAGTTCGAGTACGGCGTGCGCGGGCTGGAGGAAATCGAGGCCGCCGTCCCCGCCTGATCAGGTCTCTGTTCTTCGCCGGCCCGTGAACAGGGTCCGCAGGCTGGTCAGCATGCCGAGAAAGGTCAGGCCCCAGGCCAGCAGGGCGATGTAGAAGAACAACACCGGCAGCCAGGCGAGAAAGGAAAGCCCCAGAACGGCGTTCAGCTCGAACGTGCTCACCGCATACATTCCCAGAGGGAACACCCCGCCCCAGTACAGCGGATCGTAAACCAGCGGCGTCCGCTTGAAGACGTAGCGCCACACGCCCAGCACCAGCAGCATGGGAATCCACCAACTGCCGGTGGCCCAGTAGAAAATGGTGAACCCCTTGATGAACGGCTCCATGTCGTGCAGCAGCGGCGCCTGCTCCGCATTGATGCACAGCAGTGTGCCGGCCAGCGTGGAAATGGCCATGGCGCCCATGTTGATCCAGTACGGCGGCTCCAGATCATCAGGATGAAACACCAGGAAGGTGTAGCGGTAGAAAATCAGCGACATCATCCAGATGTAGAGCATGCCGCCGAACAACCAGGCGCACAGCGCCAGGAAGTTGAGGTGCAAATGCCAATGGTGCCCGGAGTGTGCAGCGATCAGCGCGGCGAGCACGGCGATGGACTGGGTGGCAACCACGGCCAGCAACCAGCCACCATTGATGCCACGGTCCAGGGACGGCTTGTTCTCCTTGATGGTGAAAATGGCGAAGATCGAATAGGTGAAAAGAATCACCAGGGCGATGGCGGCCAGCAGGAAGCCGAGTGCGATACGCACCTGGCCGGTGAGCAGTAGAATCTGGCTGCCGAGGACGCCGGTGCCCGCCACCAGGGTGAAGAAGCCCGGTCCTTTCATGTGCGAGCGGAAATCCGCCAGGAGACGTTCGGGGTAGCGAACCAGTCGGGTCAGGTAGAGCCCCCAGAGAATCGCGTACAGCGTCAGATTGAGGGCGAACAGCGCTTTGGCCAGCAGCGGGAAACCCAGATGCCAGGAGGCGATGGACAGGATGCCGGTGGCCATGACCATGCCGAAGGACGCCGGCGGCAGGTTGGCGACGGAGGGTGCGCGGGGCGGCGTCGCCGCTGCGGGTTTGAGAGCAGTCATGACTTTCATCACCTTTCGGGCCGGCGCGCGAAACGGGCGCAATGATTCTGCCGGAAAGTATGAACGCGGTTTTGGCGTGACGCCATGATCTCCATCAACGAAGGGAGGCGCCGCAGCGAGTTGTCATATGTGCGGCTTGAGCCTCAATACAGCGGTGCGCTTTTCTCCAGTTCGTTGAGCAGGCCGAGGAAGCGCTTGCGCTCGCGCTTGAATTTGTCGCGGGCGTTTTTGTCGGCGTTGTCCGGGTCGGCAGGGCGGGCTTTCAGCAGGTTGCGTGCCTGGTTGCGCAGCGCCTGGCGGTCGCCCTGGGGGTAGGCATCGAGAATCTGCTGGATCACCGGCTCCGCGTCTCTGGCCGTTGCGCACCCCCCGATGCGGTCGGTCCACTGTTGCAGGCGTTGCTGGCGGGTCGGGTCCGTGAGCGCGGCCAGAGCCGAGAGCAACGCTTCGGTGTCGGCCTCGTCCACCAGCCGGGCGACGAACACCGCATGGCGGCGGCGCGCCTCCAGGCTGGTGATGCGGCGGCCTTCATCGAGTGCTTTTTCCAGCGGCACGGTAAGCGGCAGGCGCGCACGCTGCGGCGTTTTCAGCGCCATCAGTTGCTGGCCGATCTCTTCCAGATCCTTGCGATCCTGCTTGCGGCGTGTCTTGCTGGTGAGGGTGTCGTTATACTCAGTCATGATTTCAGGGGGTATCGGCCGTGGTCCGCACCCTCGCCCTATTTCTGAACGGAAGCGTATTCTATGTCCGATCAACAGGTCGAGTCAGCCAGTCTTGGTCCGCAACATCTGGATAATGCCCGCGACAGTGTCGCTTTTGTGCTGGAGGAGGCGCGCCGGCAGGGGGCTTCCAGCGCCGAGGCGCGGCTCAATCTGGCGCAGGGATTGTCGGTCAACGTGCGTGTCGGTGAGGTGGAAACGGTGGAGTTCCACCGGGATCGCGGCGTTACCGTGACGGTGTATTTCGGCCAGCGCAAAGGTATGGCAAGCACCTCTGATGACAGCCCCGACAGTCTGCGCAGCGCCGTTTCCGCCGCCTGCGCCATCGCCCGTCACACGGAGGAGGATCGTCACGCCGGGCTGGCGGAGCCTTCTCTGCTGGAGAGCGCCCCGCCGGATCTGGATCTTTATCATCCCTGGGCCCTGGATACCGAACAGGCGATTCAGGAGGCGCTGCGCTGCGAAGCCGAGGCGCGTGCGGATGCGCGTATCGTCAATTCCGAAGGCGCTTCGGTGAGCACGGGATCGTCGCTGCGCGTGCTGGGCACCAGCAACGGTTTCCTGCATGGTTATACCGGTACCTTCCATTCCAGAGGTTGCGCGGTGGTCGCCGAGGACGGCCAGGGCATGCAGCGCGATTACTGGTATGACGGCAATCGCCGCGCCGAACGGCTGGAAACACCGGAGCAGGTGGGCCGCCAGGCCCGCGAGCGCGCGCTGGCGCGGCTGGGCGCCGAGGTGCCGGAAACCGGGCGTTGGCCGGTGATGCTGGCGCCGGAAATCGCCGCCGGTCTGCTGGGGCATTTCATTTCCGCCATCAGCGGCGGCTCTCTGTATCGCAATGCGTCCTTTCTGCGCGATCAACTGGGGGAACGTATTTTTCCGGCCGGTTTCATGGTGCGCGAACAGGCACATCTGCCTGGCGGCAATGGCTCGGCGCCTCATGATGCGGACGGCCTGCCGAGCCGTGATCAGGCGTTCGTGGAAGATGGCGTGCTCAAGCAGTACGTGCTGGGCCTGTATGCCAGCCGTCGCCTGCAATTGGCACCCACCGGCAACGGTGGCGGTGTGCATAACCTGAGCCTCAGCGACAGCGGCGAAAGCCGGGAGCAACTGCTCAAGAGGCTGGGAACCGGTATCCTGGTGACCGAAGTGATGGGGCAGGGTGTCAATCTGGTTACCGGTGATTATTCACGGGGCGCCGCCGGTTTCTGGGTCGAGAAGGGTGTGATAAGCAAGCCGCTGCAAGAGTTCACCATCGCCGGCAGCCTGCGGGAAATGTTCGCCGGCATTCTGGGAAGCGGAACCGACGTGGATCATCGTGGCAACATGCGAGTCGGTTCATTGCTGCTTTCGCCGATGAAAATCGCCGGCAAATAAGCCCTGTAGCAAGAGGAGGGGGATGCCATGGAGATGAATGATCCATACCGGAGCCCGGCGCCGGGCTCGTTGCCGGCATCCGCAGGGCTTCACTTCGGTGAAGGACGTCGTGTGCCGATCGGTCACGGTGGATGGTGGCTCCGCGATGCCTGGCGCATCGTCGGGCGCGACAAGGCGCTGTGGGCACTGGCGCTGCTGGTGCTGGCGGTGCTGTTGTCCATTCTGGGGCTGGTCAGCCTGTTCATCCCGCTGATCGGCAACCTCGCCCTCATTGTGGTGGCGCCGGTGCTTTGCATTGGCCTGTTTCATATCGCTCATCGCCGCGCCGGAGGTCAGGAGTTCGAGTTTGGTGATCTGTTCATCGGCTTTTCCAGCAAGACCGGGCCGCTGTTGATGGCCGGCCTGGCCCAGATGGTGTTGCAGGTGATGTACATGATGATCCTGTTCATCGTCGGCATCAGTTTGCTGGGTGGCGATCTTCTGCATTGGTTTCTGGCCGGGTTCTCGTTCAATGAAAATGGTCTGGAGGCGATGTTGATGCCCGCTCCCGGCTTTTCCATGATGATCAAGACGATGATACTCGGGCTGGTTTCACTGGCTCTGGCCGTTCCTTGGCTGTCGGCGCTGCTGTTTCAGGTGCCGCTGGTTTACTTTGGCGATCGTCAGGCGTTTCCCGCTCTGCTGGAGAGCCTCAAGGCGACTTTCGCCAATTCGCTGCCGCTGTTCTGGTCCGGGGTTTTGGCGATGGTGGCCATGTCGCTGTTTGCCCTGGCGGTCGGGGTGGTGGCCATGCTGATCGAAGCGCTGTTCGGCCATGGTCTGGCGGGCGATCTGCTGCTGAGTGCGCTATTCCTGTTGTCTCTGGTCGCCGGGCTGGTGCTGTTTTCGACCGGGTGCGTGGCGGTTTATGTGGCGTTTCGCGATATTTTCGGGCGGGAAACAGAGGTGGTGCCAGCGCCACGGCAACAGGAACTCTGGTAACGCACAGAGCTGTTGCGGAGGCTTCCGGAAATCCGTACCGGCCCCGTGCGGGGCCGGCCGGAAGTGGTTTCGCTCAGTGCGCGGCGATCTGCTGGAACAGCCAGTGGTGCACGGTGGTCGAGGCGAGCGGCAGGTAGGCGGCCAGCAACAGCGCCGGTAGCATCACGGCAATGGGCAGCAGGAATTTCTCGTGCCGTTGCCAGAAGGTGCCTCCCTGGACCTGCGCCGAGAGCGCCTCGTCGTCGCCCACCACCTGTCTTGTCAACAAGTGATTGAGCCCCACTGGCGGACTCAGATAGCCCAGCTCGAAGGCCATCAGTGCGACGATCCAGAAATGCAGTGCGCCAATGCCATTGTGTATGGCCAACTGGGCGATGGTGGAATTGACCACGATGATGGCGCCGTACGGGTCCATGAACATGCCGACCAGTACCATGCCCACGACCACCACGGTCATGGCCAGCCACACGGAATCGAAATGGCTCGGCAGCATCTGCATGATGCCGGATCGTTCCACCAGACCGGATGCGCTCACCGACAGCGCCATCAGCATCAGCAGTGCGCCGATGGGGCCGGCGGTTTCGTTGGTGGCGATGCGCAGCGCGCCTTCCATGTTGTCGCCTTTGTTGCCGATCATCTTTTCCTTGTGATCTTCGTCCAGCTCTCTCTGGCTGGGACGGCGTACCACGTATTCATAGAAAAGCACTGCGATCAGGAAGATCGGCAGGATGATGGGGGCGGAGAATTCGTCCAGGCTGCGGTTGAGCAGCAGGTCGAAGAACAGAATGGTGCCGATGAGAATCAGCACGTAAGGAATCAGCGGCTTCATGCGGCGCAGGCTTTCCGGCAGCGCCTCGGCGAACGGCGCCACCCGGGCGGGGGTGCGGCGCGCGAACTGGCTGACGATGAAAAACAGCACGGCGGTGACGAAGAACATCTTGAAGCCGGAATCGAACAGCGCGTCGGTGGTCACCGACTTGTTCAGCGCGGCGATGATCACCACCAGCAGGCAGGGCCGCAGCACCACGCCCATGGAACCGGACATGGCGGTCACCGCCAGTGCCAGTTGTTTGCGGGCGCCGGCCCGGCGCAGCTCGTTGTAGATGGTGGCGCCGGCGGCCAGTACGAAGATGCCGGAAGCGCCGGTGTAGGCGGTGGGTACCGCGACGATCACCAGCAGCACCAGCGACAGCAGCTCCGGCGACAGTTTCCAGGGCCGCAGGCAGTCGAATACCAGGTGCATCATGCGGGTCTGGGTCAGCAGCATGCCGACCCAGCCGTACAGGGCCAGATTCAGGAACAGGGTGGAGAATTCCATCATCATGTTCAGGTAGACGCTGGAGCCCTGATAGTAGCCGTGGGTGTAGAAATGCAGATTGGCGATGATGCACAGACCACAGTACAGCGGCACGGTCAGCCCGGCTTTCGCCCAGGTGCCACCAAGCTCCAGATCCTTTGGTGGGCGGATCAACTGGTACAGCGAAATCAGCGTCAGCAGAGCGAAGCCGGCGATCCAGAAGTAATGCAGGTAGAAATGGGAAACCGTGACACCGGCCTTGATGCTCACCACATCGGATTGCCGGTACACCACGGCGGAAATGAAAAGAATGGTGTTGGCAATCAGCTGTGCGCCGGTGGAGACGTAATGATCCTTGAACGTGCGGGCCGGCCGGATGCAGATGTGATGCCGGGTCAGCGCCGCGGTAATGGCGGTGATCAGCACCAGCAAGCAGAGTAGCAGCTCCTTGAAATTACCCAACTGGGTGACGATCAGCGCCACAGTGGTTTCTATCTTGCTGTATATTTGCACCGCCGGGGTGATACGGCTCTGGACGTTGTGATAGTTCCGGATTGCGATACGGCAGTTGTCGCGTGCCGCCAGAATCGACTGGCGAATGGCGTCGGGACTGATCTTGGTCGGGCCGAGAATCGAGGCCAGTGGGTCGTTGGCCGCCTCTGCCTTCTGCTGACGCTCCTTGATGGTTCTCTGTACATCGGCATCGACATCAGGGTTCGGGTTGCAGGTGGGTTCCGTCAGCACCGAGGCAGCCCGCAACTGGAAATAATGATTCCAGTGGTGTTCGCCGAACTTGAGCAACTGGGAGTGCAGGATGGTACTGCCGGAAAGCACGATGGTGAGCAGCAGAATCACGATGACCGGCAGAGATGAAACCCATTCCAGCGCCGTGCGGTTCGCGTACTGCCTTTGTGTGGCCCGGGGGGTGGTCGGTTGCATAGAACACCTGAGCAGCTTTGGCCATGAGGCGGTTTTTGTTAGTCAGTTATCGAACTTCCCGAATGAAACATCCGCGGGGTGGGGCGGACAGTACCGGGTTGCAAGCTGTCTTGGTGGAGGCTGCCACTCGGGAGCGTAACTGTAGTGGGTATTAAAGACGGCTAATGTAAGGTCTTTATCAGGAGGCTGCAAAATCCTGGCGCCGCCGGACGGCGGCCCCAGGGCAACTGCCGCCGTTCACTCTGTCTGTTATGCTGTCCGTTGCTCTTGCGGTTTTCGTTATTCCGCTATTCCGCTTCGTCGAAACGGCGGCCGAACAGATCGGCCAGTTCGTTCATGGCAGGCTGCTCGTCCTCACCATCCACCCGCACATGCAAGACGGTGCCCTTGGCGGCGCCCAGCATCAGTAGTCCCATGATGCTTTTGGCGTCGATCAGACGCTCGCCCTGTTCCACCTGTATGGTGCAGCTGTAACGGGAGGCCACGCTGACCACTTTGGCGGCCGCGCGGGCATGCAGGCCCAGCTTGTTGATGATGGCCAGGTCTTTTTCGATCATCCATCCAGCTCCCGGTGGCGGACATGCAGAGGAATGCCCTGGTTGCGCAGGCGGTGGGCCAGTTGCTCGGTGATGTAGACCGAGCGGTGGCGTCCGCCGGTGCAACCAATGGCGACGGTGACGTAACTGCGGTCGTTGGCGGCGTAGGCCGGCAGCCAGTGATCGAGAAACTGTGAAATATCGTCGAGCATGGCGCCGCTTTCCGGCTGGCGGGCGAGAAACTCGCCGACTTTCTCGTCGCGCCCGGTGAGTGGCCGCAGGTCGTTGTGCCAGTGCGGGTTGGGCAGGGCGCGCACGTCGAACACCAGGTCGGCGTCGTGAGGCAGGCCATTCTTGTAGCCGAAAGATTGCAGCAACAGCGACAGGCGCACTTCCCGGCGGGCCACCCGCTGGCGGATCATGTTGCGCAGGCTGTGGATGTCCATGGTGCTGGTGTCGATCACCAGGTCCGCACGCATGCGGATATCGGCCAGCAGCTCGGCCTCGTAAGCGATGGCATCGGCCAGCGTGCGGTTGTCGTTGCTGAGCGGGTGGCGGCGGCGGGTGGCGCTGAAGCGTTTGAGCAGGGTGCTGGGTTCCGCTTCCAGAAAGATGATTTCCGTATCCACGTTGGTGGCGCGCAGCTCGTCCAGGGTGCTGGTGAAGGCCAGCAACTGGCGTGGCAGGTTGCGGGCGTCGATGCCGACGGCAACCCGTTCCAGCGGGTTCTCTTCCTCGCGCAATTTACTGGCCAGGGTGGGCAGCAAGCCCAGCGGCAGGTTGTCCACGCAGTAGTAGCCCTGGTCTTCCAGCGCCTGCAGGGCGGTGGTCTTGCCTGAGCCGGAGCGGCCACTGAGTATCGTCAGCTTCATGGGTATCTCGGCGG
>CAYMKZ010000012.1:0-2727 GCA_964391345.1 uncultured Alcanivorax sp. | reverse complement strand
GCCTTGTCGCAGCAGGCCAGCCGGCAATGGGGAATGGCGATGCCCTCGCCGATGCCGGTGGAGCCGAGTTTTTCCCGGGCCACCAGCGCTTCGAATACTTCCTGTTCGTCGAGGCCGCCACAACTGGCCGCGGCCAGTTGGGCAACCTGATCGAGCAGCCGTTTTTTGCTACTCACCGCAACGTCGTTATAGGTGCGGTCTTCGCTGAGAAGTTCTCTTACTCGCATAGCTGATCAATGACCCTGGTTGCGGGCCGTCTTTTTTTCCTTGTGCTTCAGAATTTGCCGGTCCAGCTTGCCGCTGAGCGCATCAATGGCCGCGTACATGTCTCCGGCCTCGGCGGCGGCGAACAGTTCCGCGCCGGAAGTATTGACCGTGGACTCCGCCTTGTGGAGGTTCGGCTCCGTGGTCAGGATCACCTGAATGCTGGTGATCTGATCGGAATGGCGCTCCAGTTTGGCGAATTTGCCGTCCACGTACTGGCGTAGAGCGTCGGTAATCTCCAGGTGATGACCAGTGATGTTGATTTGCATAGCCGGCTCCTGCTTCAGTTGGGCTATCCGGGCCGCCGTCATATGGCAGCCCGGCGGTCCTGTCATCCGTTCTACACCAGCCGCTTGCGCGAGCTGGAGGACGGAATACGCATCGCCTCGCGGTATTTGGCGACTGTCCGGCGCGCCACGTTGATCCCCTGATCGTTGAGCAAGCTCGCCAGCTTGTTGTCGCTGAGCGGCTTGCGAGGGTTCTCGGCGGCGACCAGCTTCTTAATGATGGCACGAATGGCGGTAGAGGAACACTCACCGCCGCTTTCGGTGCCCACGTGGCTGGAGAAAAAGTATTTCAGCTCGAACAGGCCACGGGGGGTGAGCATGAATTTCTGGTTGGTGACCCGGCTGATGGTCGATTCGTGCATGCCGACGATCTCGGCGACGCTGGCCAGCACCAGCGGTTTCATGGCCTCCTCGCCATGGTCGAGGAAGTCGCGCTGTGTCTCGACGATGCAGCGGGCGACTTTCAGCAGGGTGTCGTTGCGGCTTTGCAGGCTTTTCAGGAACCAGCGCGCCTCTTGCAGGCGGTCGCGCAGATACTGGCCGTCGCCGCCGGCGGTTTGCCGGGCCAGGCGGGCGTACTGGCTGTTCAGATTGACGCGCGGCAGGGCGCTGTCGTTGAGTTCGACCCGCCAGCCGCCACGGTGGGCGTGCACGATCACGTCGGGGATCACAGCGTCGGCGGCCTGTTCGCCAATCCGCTGGCCGGGCGCCGGGTCGAGCGTGCGCAGCAGGCTCAGCGCGGCGATCAACTGAGGCTCGCTGGCGGCCAGCTTGCGGCGCAGCGCGGCGTAATCGTTCCTTTCCAGCAGATCGAGATGATCGAGCAGCCCGCGGGCCAGCGCCAGATGGGGGGTATCGGCGGCCAGTTGGGACAACTGCACGGACAGGCATTCCACCAGATCACGGCTGGCCACGCCGACCGGATCGAAGCGTTGCAGGCGGTGCAGCACGGCCACCACTTCGTCTTCTTCCAGCGGATCTTCCAGGCTGGCCGGGCCGTCGCCGCCGGCCAGCGCCTGTTCGGCGGTGTCGATCAGGTCCGCCATGGGCAGCGTCACGTAGCCGCGTTCATCCACAGCCTCGATGATGATCCAGGCGATCAGACGGTCGCGGTCGCTCATGGAAGTCAGGTTCAGTTGCGCCTGCAAGTGGCCGGCGAGGGTCTCCGGCACGGCGCGGGATTGCTGCCAGGCGTCCGCGTCCTCCGCGATGCCCAGGGCGGGGCTGCTGCTCTGGCCGGCATAAAGGTCATCCCACTCGCCGTCGGCCGGCCCGTCGGTCAGCTCTTCCAGAGCGTCGTCGCGTTGCAGATCCAGTTCCGGTTCGCCGTCGTCCGCCGCCGGGTCCGATGGTTCGTCGCCGCTCTCCCGGGCTTCTTGCCAGTCTTCTTCCAGCTCCAGCAGAGGGTTGCTCTCCACCGCCTGCTGGATTTCCAGGCGCAGATCCAGCGTCGACAATTGCAACAGGCGAATGGCCTGCTGCAATTGCGGCGTCATCGTCAGTTGCTGGCCAATCTGCAGCTGAAGAGAAGGCTTCATGCCGGTTACAGCCGGAAATCGGCACCCAGGTAGACGTCGCGTACCTGCTGGTTGCCGAGGATCAACTCCGAATCGCCCTCGGCGATGATATGCCCGGTGCTGACGATGTAGGCGTTGTCGCAGATATCCAGTGTCTCGCGCACATTGTGGTCGGTGATCAGTACGCCGATGCCGCGCCGTTTGAGGTGGCGGATGATGCCCTTGATATCGTTGACGGAGATTGGATCGACGCCGGCGAACGGCTCGTCGAGCAGGATGAAATCCGGGTCCGTAGCCAGCCCCCGGGCGATTTCCGCCCGCCGCCGCTCGCCGCCGGAGAGGCTCATGCCCATGGAATCGCGGATGTGGCCAATGTGGAATTCTTCCAACAGATTTTCCAGGCGTTCCTGGCGTTCGCTTTTGCTGAGGTTCTTGCGCGTTTCGAGGATTGCCATGATGTTCTGCGCTACGGTCAGCCGGCGAAAGATGCTGGCCTCCTGGGGCAGATAACCGATGCCGTGGCGGGCGCGGCCATGCATGGGCAGATGGGTGATGTCGTTGCCGTTGATTTCCACCCGGCCGGCGTCCGCCGGTACCAGACCGACGATCATGTAGAAGCAGGTGGTCTTGCCGGCGCCGTTGGGGCCCAGCAGGCCGAC
>CAYMKZ010000011.1:27202-40905 GCA_964391345.1 uncultured Alcanivorax sp. | reverse complement strand
GGATCGAACCGCCGACCTCTACAATGCCATTGTAGCGCTCTCCCAGCTGAGCTATAGCCCCAAACTGCGCCCACCGGGCGATGCCCTGTGGAGCCGCGTATTTTACGCAGGCACCCTACCCTGTCAAGCAACATCCGGCAGGTTTTTCGCCGTTGACGGCCCGTCTGTTCAGGAGTTAATCAGTTTGCTGGAAAAGTGAGCCGAATTCCTTCTCCAGCTTCTTGGTCTGCTTCTTGGAAACCCCACCCAGTAGCTCCACCGCATGGCGCAAGCGCGCGCGGCTGAGATCGGCGCCGAGCAGTTCCATGCTGTCCACCACCGAAAAACTGGCAGCGGTGCCGGCGATGGCGACGAACACCGGAAACAGGAAATCCTTGATCTTCACGCCCAGCCCGTCGGCCAGTTGTTTGGCATCGGCAAACAGGCCGTCACGATGCCAGTCGCGGCGCGCCTCGCAGGCCCACAGATAGAACTGCAACCAGACCTTGAGGTCGTCAGCGGCGTATTGATTGTGCTCGAAACTGGCCGCCGTCAGCGCCGGCAGCCCGGAGAAACAGAAACCGGCACGGTCCACCACGTCACTGAGCGTTTCCACCCGCGGCTTGATGTGCGGCAACACTCGCATCACGTAATCGCGGTTGAAGGCCCACTGCATCAGTTGCTCCAGAAACTGCTCGTCGGACAACTCGCGCAGCCACTGGCCGTTCAGCCAGCTCAGTTTTTCCACGTCGAACACCGGCCCGCCCAGCGATACACGCTGAATGTCGAAGGCGTCCTGCATCTCGTCCAGCGTGAAACGCTCGCGCTCATCCGGCATCGACCAGCCCATGCGCCCCAGATAGTTGACCAGCGCCTCCGGCAGATAACCCATACGCCGGTAGAAATTGATGCTGGTGGGATTCTTGCGCTTGCTGAGTTTCGATTTGTCCGGATTGCGTAGTAGCGGCATGTGGCACAGCTCGGGCATTTCCCAGCCGAAATATTCGTACAGCAGCTTGTGTTTGGGCGCGGAATTGAGCCATTCCTCGCCACGCAGCACATGGGTGATCTCCATCAGGTGATCATCCACCACGTTGGCCAGGTGGTAGGTGGGCATGCCATCGGATTTCAGCAGAATCTGCGCATCGGTCAGCGCCCAGTCCAGCTCCACCTCGCCACGCAGCATATCGCGGATGGTGCAACGCCCGTCCTCGGGCACGCGCATGCGGATCACGAACGGCTCGCCGGCGGCCTGGCGGCGCTGTTGTTCGGCCTCGTCCAGCTCCAGATCGGCGGGCTTGAGCGCGCGATTCTCGCCGCGTTCCTTGATCGCCGCGCGCAGCTCATCCAGCTCGGCGGCGCTGCGGAAGCATTTGAAAGCGTGGCCCTTGTCGATCAGCTCCTGTGCATAGCGGCGATAGATATCCGCCCGCTCACTCTGCCGATAAGGCCCATGAGGGCCGCCCACGTCCGGGCCTTCGTCCCAGTCCAGCCCCAGCCAGCGCAGCGAATCGAGAATCGCCTGCTCGGACGCCGCCGTGGAGCGGGTCTGATCGGTATCCTCGATGCGCAGCAGAAACTGGCCACCGTGCTGGTGGGCGAAACAGCGATTGAACAAAGCGATGTAGGCGGTCCCCACATGGGGATCGCCGGTGGGCGAAGGCGCCACCCGGGTACGAACGGTCATGCTGACTCCGCGGCGGAAATGAGGCCGCATTATAGGCGAAGCACCGCCGCTTTATCAGCCTTTGCCTGAGACACCGTTGCCAACACGGATGGCCCGGAAGCGGAAACTCAGCGACCGCGGCGCCCCAGCACCAGACTGATGATCCAGATCACCAGAAAGACCACGAACAGCACCTTGGCGATACCCGCCGCGGTACCGGCAATGCCGCCAAAGCCGAGTACCGCGGCGATGATGGCGATGACGAGAAAAATCAGACTCCAGCCCAGCATAGTGCTTCTCCTTGACATTGTACGTTATCGCTATGATCGAGACGGCACCGCCAGGCGATGCCGCGAAGCACTTCAATCAAAACCCGGTACGCCACACCGATCAAGAGGGCTTTTACAGGAAAATACTTTTACACCGTGTGTCATCTGCGTTCTCGCATTTTTCCAATGCACATGCCGTCCGCGGTTACAGCGGGGACGGTGGCGGTGGCCGATATTGAGCAGCCTCGGCCAAATGAACCATCATCAGCAGACAGGAGGAATAATAATCGTCGTCTTTGCCGATTGCTCCGGAAACCGCCGACCAGCGATGGCCAGAGAATGCCCGAACCGCCAGGCCACCACGCGATAGAGGATAACCGGCCACGCTGCCATCCAGCACGTTGACCCAGGCCGGCGGAGTGCCGGGCCAGTCGTGCCAGTAGGCCCGCACGGCACGTAGTGCGGGCAGATTTCCGAGCCCCGCCCATTGGCAATACAGGGGGATGCGCACCGCATCAAAGCCGAATCTCGGTGGCCAGTCTTCAGCAGGCTTGAGGTTGCCCTTGCGGTCCATCGCCAACCAGTCCGGCGGCAGATGCCAGGCGCCAAAGCGTCCTTCATTGAGCAGCCGCAAACCATCCGTTATCAGCACCTGCCAGGGGCCCGCCGGATCCAGCCGGGCAAAGTACTTCAGCGCCGGCATCACCCAATACGAAAGATTGAGCACCAGATGATCGCTCCGCTCGAAACCGGAACGCCCCGGCAAGAGCACAGTGTAATCGGCATAGCGGCGCACCAGCTTCTCGCGGATCAGGCTGCGAAGCCGGGCCGCCTCCTGCCCATACCCGGAGTTCGGCCAACGACGACTGGCCTCCTCCAGCGCCCAGGCAATCATCAGGTCGCCATCACTGGCATTGTTCCAGTCAGTGACCGGCTTGGCCGCGGATGGGTCGTAACGCCAGGCAAACAGATCGTTATCAGTCTTGCGCAAGTGGGTGCGGGTCCAGCGCCAAATGCGCTCGAAATGGAGGGCATCATCAAAAGCCAGCGCGAACAGCATGCCGCTGCCCTGACCCTCGGTGTGGCTGATTCCTCCGTTGCCGGTGTCGACAACGCGCCCATCCGGACGCACGAACTGCCGGACATAAGCCTGCCACAGCGACACATCCAGTATGTGCCTCCGCGTGGTGTTCACGGAATCACCCGACGATCGTGCCAGCGAAGAACAACACCCCAGTGCCGGAAGCGCCATCAACAGGCCACTCAATGCCGCTGCCTTCTTCAGAAACGCACGCCGTTCATGGCACTCAACATCCATAGCACAGCTCAAGCGGCCGATCCCAGTTGGCACGCAAAACGGCGATTTCCAGTGGTGCCCCGCCCTGTTCCTCCAGCCATCGCTGGTAGGCTCCGGATACCACGGCGGCAATGGCCTTGCCCGCCAGATCCGGCTGTTCGCATGGCACGCGAGGCCAGGCCCCGTGAACAATGTTGATGACACCGTCCACCGCCAGCAATCGACACCACCCCCAATCCATCGCTGCCCAGTAAGCGTTGATGGCGGCTTCCAGACCCTCCAGAGTATCCTGCTCCGTTACCGGCATCTGGCGTGCCATGTCCCGCCCCAGCGAGCGGAAAGAAACCAGCAGAGTGTCAACGCCACTGCCTTTGGCCAGCCCCGTGAACAACGCGCCAAGAAAGCCCCGCCACTGAACACTGCAATGGCCATTCTGATAATAGCGAAGGCTGCGCTGCATGTGAGAGGGCTCGTCCATATCAGGGCTCCAGAGTGTAGTTCAGATTGATGAGTGCGGAGGTTTCCGAGTAATCGCCAAAAGTGTCATAACCGATATGCGTGCCCAGGCTGAGCGCCCTCGATAGCCGGTACTTCAAACCCGCTGTCAGATTGAGGCCAAAACCACTCTCGCTTTCGGCAGCGTAACCCGAGCTCGGCAACACTTGGGCGGCGGCGAGAATGTCCATCAAACGTTGCTGCTGGTCATCACCCGGAAAATAATCCGCCGCATCCATGTTCCAGCTCTGGAAGCCGGGCGCCACCTGAACCATCCAGGTAGTACGCCGATGCGTTTGCCTGTATATGAACGGGAAAGACACGCTCACGTAATCCTGAGGGCTGAAATAGCCGCCATGCCCGTAGGTGAATTTGCTCAGGTTCTTGTCAAAGCTGCGGAAATTGATATTGACGCCGGTTTGCAGCATTCGCTGATCTTCATTGATGGGGCGCAAATAGCCCCCCAGATTCAGCAACCAGGCACGGTTATCCTCCACACCATGCCCCTGGTAGCCATAGTAACCGGCCTGGCCGTACAGGCCCGCATCACCATCATCGAAGGTCAGACCCAGGCTGCCCCCGGTGCGAGTAACCGCCCCCCAGCGCTCACCGGTGAGCGGGTCTTCCACGCCGGCATAGGACAGCAGGCTGTCCTTGACGGCACGCCGCTCGGCGGCCATCGTCAGGCGGCTGTGAGCCCCCAGAGCAGGGCTCCAACCGACACCGCCCACCAGATTCTGGTATTCGAAGCCCATGGGCGTGGAGCCGATATCCGCACTGAAATCGCCTTGCTGATAGGAAAAATCCAGCCCCAGCCCCGAATCTTGCTGGTTGCTTGACGAGGAAGCGCGACTGTACGCCAGCATTTGCTGCCGCAAGCTGTTTGCCAGCGCTTCCACCTGGTCGCGGCTGGCCTGGTAAGCACTCAGTGAAGAGGTATCCAGGGAGAAGTCGCTGCTGCCGAACTGCTGTTGCAGATAATCATTGACGAAATCCCGGTCCGCAGCGCTGAGAGCATCCAGATCGATGCCGGCCTCATACAATACGTTACGCTGGCCCAGGGAGCGGAAGCCTGTCGCCGCCTGGTCTTCATCCGCTTGCGCATTGGCCAGCCGCAGGGCGGCAGCATCACTGTCCGCCTGGGCGTTGCTCAGCGCGGCCTGCGCCTGGGCCAACTGTTGCGGCGTGGTGGCACTGTCTGCTTGTGCCGCGGCCAGGTCCGCCTGCGCCTGGCTCAGGCGCGAAGCCGCCGCATCGCTGGCACTCTGGGCCGACGCCGCAGCCAGTTGCGATTGCCTGTAGTCATTGGCAACACTGTCGGTCTGATCAAGAATGGCACCGACACCGGACAGATCCCTGCTCAGCGTCCTGGCGCCCAACGCCAACGGCCCCGCCCCGAAACGCTGCCAGGCATCACCTTCCAGAGTGCCCGCATTGAGGAATACGGGTGATACCGCCACCTTCACTCTGCCGTTTTGCAGCGGCACCATGGACCCCGCCAGCGTTCCACTGACCTCGGTCAATTCGCTGAGCCCGGATTCGCCATCGCGGTAGCGCAACCCCAGACCACCGCTCATCTGGGGGGCCAATTCGTGGGTCAGTTGGTCATGCAGCCCGTTGATCCGCGTCTCCCGCTGCATCACCTCGTGATCAAGACTGGAAGCCAGAGGGGCGCGCGGCGGATAGTCCGTCGCAGCAAAATACTGTCCGTGAGCCGCCGCCGTTTCAGGCTTGCCATAAGGTGTCGATCCCGGAACCGTTGGTGCCGGGGCGGTAACGGGTGCCTTTTCTGCTGGAATCAGGGGAGCCTGGTGAACGGGGGTCTGTGCCAGCACGGCAGCCTGATGGTAGGGCTGTCTCAGGTATCGTTCAGCGCCCCGGCCTGATGGCTGCCAACTGCCGCCGAGGCGGTTTTGTGTGGCGTGCTGCTGCCCCGGCAACCACAGTTTCACCTTGTCCTGATCATGCGCCTCAGCAAAATCATTGTCGGTGAGCGCGGCCCAGCGACTCTGCGATGCTTCTGGGTCGTCACGGAAAGGATTGGGGTTGTCCAGCAATGCCTGCGGCGCCCCGGTGCGGTTGGCCCGCCGCAGCGCGGTGCTGGCACGGTCAGTCAGCGCCAGCGCGTCACGCTTGTCTCCTCTGGCGCTGGCGGTACGCGCCGCCAGCAGCAGCAACTCGCTGTCATGCAGTGGTGCGGCCTCCTGCAACAACGCCTCGGCATGTCGGGTATCGCCCGCCGCCAGGGCATTGGCCACAGCCGCCCGGCGTGCATCCAGGTGCTTGCCGGGGCGGTCAAGCAGCCACTGGTAGACGGTATCGGCCTGGCGGTGGAATTTGCCTTGCTGATACAAACGCCCCAAAGCCATCAGCAGGGGCTCGTTATCCGGCTGCTGGTCCAGCGCTATCACGGCTTCATCGTAGGCTTGTGCCAGCTTGCCCTGCTGCCGCAGTTGATTGACATGGATGGCGGTCAGTTGGAGACGCGCGGACCTCAGCGCGTCTTTGCTGTCTTTCCTGCTCCCCTTGCCATTGCCGGCCTGGCTGTCGGCATAGCGCTGCAAATCACTCAACAGCCGGTTCGCCTCTTGCGGGTAGCCTGTGCGCGCCAGCACCGAAACATAAGGGGTATAGGCGCTGACATCGCCACGAAGGCCCTGATCCAGGTCGCGTCGCACCAATACCAGCGCCAGTTTGTCCTCGCCCCGGTCGACCAGCAGGCTGGCGATTTGCCCGATGGCCGCGGGGTCTTGTGGCGAATGCTGATACAGGTTGTCCAGCGCGGCTTGCAAGCGCCAGCGGTCACCGCCATCGAAAACCGCTTGCAATGCAGCCACCTGCTGGCCAGCCCGTGCCCGCTCCGCCAGCGCCTTCAGGCTATCGTCACGCTGGTCTTCGGGGATCCGGTGAATCAGCGCCAGCGCGTGCCGCCAATCCCCCTGTCCGCCAGCGTACAGTGCCGCCGCGCTCAACTGCTCGCTGTCGGCATGCAGGCCGGTCATGGGCGCCAGCAGACGGTGGGCTGCGGTCTGGTCGCCGCGCGCACTGGCAAGCCGCGCCAGATCCGTTCGCACCCAGGGGTCGTCCGGGTCCAGCGCCAGAGCCTGGCGCAATTGGGCCTCGCCAGCCTGTACCTTGCCGGCACTGATCTGCTGCCGGGCACTGTTCCGCAGCGCCTTGACACGTTCATCAAACAACCAGGCGTATTGCTGGCGAGCCTTGGCAGGCAGTTTCCGGAATTCCTGGTCGGCCTGCGCGTAGTGCTGCCGGGCAATCAGTGCACGAACCAGGCCGACCCGTGCCTTTTCGGCATCAGGCTTGTCGCTCAGCATGTTGCGATAGGCGGTTTCCGCCACCCAGGGCCTGCCCTGCCGTAAAAGAATGTCCCCTTGCAGCAGACGGGCATCCCACCCGTGCCCGCCTTTTTCCTTTACCAGCGGCAGAACCTGCTGGAAAGCCTGGTCCAGCTTGCCTTGATCGCGCAGCTTGCGCACGGCGGCCAGCTTGCCGTAAAAACGGGCATCATCACGGGCTTGGCGCCACTGCCCTGCCTTGTCCGGTGCCAGCGCCATGGCGCGCTGCAAACGGGTTTGCGCCTGTGCAAAGCGACCTTCGTGCAAATCCACCATACCCACCCCGGCAAGGGCGTCCGCGTCACGCGGGTTGGCTTTTACCGCCGCTTGGAAGCGGTTGCTGGCGGTTTTGATCTGCCCGCGGTTGAGCGCGCTATAGCCCTTTTTCAGTTCGCCGGCTTCGTGATTGCCGGCGGCTTTGGCACGCAGGGCGCGCATCTCCGTGTCATTCGGATGAGCGGCAAGAAACTGGTCCAGCAACGGCACCAGCGAGGGTTGCGGGCTCATCCATTGCAACGCCTGCCGCCAGGCTCTGGTGACATCCGCAGTGGGCTGGCTGGCGTCCAGGGCGCGCAGTTGCTCGATGCCCTGGCGGCGGCTCTGCGGGCGATAGGTCAGCACCTTGGCCAGCGCGACTTTACCGTTCCGGTCATGCGGGTGTTGATCCACCCAGCGGCGCAGGCCGTCGTGCGCGGCGGTCCACTGGCCATCAACGCCAGACAGCGTCTGGTAGTACTCCAGCGCCAGATCGTCCGGCGGTGTACTGCCACCAAACAGCTTCTGGTAACTCTTCACCGCCGCCGCATTATGGCCGGCACGGGCCAGATCACGTGCTTCATTCAGCAATGAGCCGCCATCATGAGCACGCCGCAGCGCGACGATCAACGCCTTGTAATGCGGGCTGTCAGGCGCTACTTGGCCCAGCTTTTCGGTCCAGGTGCGTGCAGCGGCGACATCATCCCGCTCAAGGCTCAACTTCGCCATGCGATAGAGCGCGTCGGGGTCATTCGGATGAACGGCCAGAATGCGCCGCAGCGCATCCTCGGCAAGGTCGGGTCGATGACGGGCAATCCAGAAGCCGGCTTGCTCGTGGAGCTCTTGCAGTGCAGCATTGCTGCTGGCATCACCGGCGGCCCAGCCCAGGCCCGGAATTGCCGCCAACACTATCAGCATCCCTGCCAGCCCCTGTTTAATCATCGTCATCTCCCACCCCTTCACGTAGCCGGCGAGCAGCCCGCCGCTTGAGCACTGGGTACAGTGCCAGCACGATCACCAGCGCCAGCAGTATCAGCCCCAGCAACATCAACAAGGGGCGCTGGCCCAGCACCCACAACAGCTGGGTCAGCCAGGGGCCGCGCCCTTCCAGCGTGGCTGGAGCAACGCGGAACGACAGCGCCCGATCCGCTTCGATCAGCGCCAGATCGCCGCCGATGCCGGCGCGTACTACACTGTCGCGCAGACGAGAAACCAGCGCCGGCAGTTGCGTCGCGCTGGTCGCTGTCACCAGCACCATCTGCTGATCGCTGTTTACCGGCGAAGGCACTCCAACCAGTACCGCCACCTGATTACGACTGGTAAGCGCACGATCCGCCTTGACCTGATCCAGCCGCCAGTGGCCATAAACGAGGTTGTGCATCAATTGCCCGACTCCGGCCGGCGGTGCTCGCAGTTGTCCATTCCGGTCCACCAGCGGCCCATCATCCAGCAGCGTCTTGACCAGTGGCGTGGTCAAGGCTCCTACCGCCAGCAGGTTTCGCTTGGCCACCCGTTCAAGCCCTGTTGTCCCAATGAGCACCTTCATGCGCCCGGCCGGATAACCGGTATCCGCACCGATGTCCGCCAGCAGGCCGAACAGCGCTGCCAGGGTGTCATCATCGGGGTCGTCGGGAAGCAGCAAAGCGGTATCCGACAGGTCCGCCATGACACTGAACGGGAACCCCGACGACGCGAACAGCGCCAGGTCCGGCAGGGCCACCAGATGGCGGGTACGGCTGAGATCAAGGGTGGAATCCGGATAAATCTGACTGACCACCTGGCTCGGCAACAATGGATTGCAATCACCCTCCAGCCGGTAATGCAGGTTGAAATAGAGCGTCAACCGGTTGCTGCCGTACAACAATTCCGGCGGAATGCGGATCACCGCTTCTTCCTCACGCCGATCACCCCCCAACATCCCCCACAGGCGCGAAAAAATGCCGCGCTGGTTGACTGGCAGGGATTTCAGGTAATGGCCGTTGAGCATCACATCCAGATGGGACCGCTCTTCATCCAGCCAGGCCCCTTGCGGAAAGCGGTAACGCAAGTGCAACGGCACTGTGCCACCCGGCCACAGGAACAGATCGGGGTCTATTCGGAAATTGACGGTAATCAGCGGTGGATACAGCCCCGTGACACGCAAGTGGCCGGGGCTGGTCAGTTGGTCGAAACGCAGCGGTTGTGCCGTCTTCACCCACTTCGGGGCGTCATAAGGCTGGCGCCGGGGTGCGACGACATCCGCGGCGACCGCCTCGCTTCCACTTGGTATTCGCTTTGTATGAACCAGATAATGCACTGCCTTTGTCAGCCCGGCCGCTGTCGGCGCCTGAATCAGCAGCAACTTGCCGAGCGGATCGACCGGATTATCGATGACCCTCAGCGTCGGAGCGTTCACCGGGCTCAGCGTCAAGCCGGCAATGGCGTCGTCGTTGCTGGCGAACACCACGCCATCGCCCGCGGGCAATTGCCCACGATGCACCTTGAAGCGAGTATCCCGGTAGCCGGCACGTACGCCGAACCAGGAAGCCAGCTCGGCTGCCGCCAATACAGTGGAAGAGCCGGGTTTTTCCGGCAGCACCATGTGAATGAGAGCCGGCACGGCGGAGTTGATATCCAGCATGGGTGCTGGCAGACGTGCCAGGTCCGCCGAAAACGGCAATCGGCGGGCAGCGATGTGAATCCGGGAGGTCGCCGTCAGTTTGGCCCAGATGCGTCGATCCAGCGGATTGGGGCAGCTATTGTCGGCGCTGGCACGCAAACGGAAGTTGAGACGGTTGCTGGAGACCAGCAGCGCCGGATCAATGGAAATGCGGTAATCGTGGGCACGTTTCCCGTCTTTCGTGAGATCGAGGTTGTCAACTGTCTCGCCATTGACCTGCACGATCAGCCGCGCACCGGGCTCCAGTTCTCCCTGGTCCACATGCAGGATCATGTCCGCCTTGGTCACCATCAGGTTGTGAGGAACGGGCACGAACAGGCCGGCCTCCGCATCACCACCACGCAGGCGCAGGCCGTCGGCCATGCCCAGATCGGCAAAATGGTAATCCAGCACTACGCCATCATTACCCGCCGCCGCATCGGGCACCGGCATGGTTTCGGCGAACACCGGCCGCACCCCCAGCACAAACAGGCCGAACAGCAATATCAGCAAGGCAATCCAGACACCATAGCGGAACAGAAAATCGCGGCGGCGCTCGGAGCGCACCTTGCGATTCTCGGCGGCGCGGCTCATCCAGCGCCAAAAAAACACGCTCAATGCCACCCGCAATATCACCCGCAGAGACAACAACAGGCGATCACCCTCATGGCGCCGTCGGGATACCCAGCTATCGGCCCGTCCCATCACCATGCGCACCAGTACCCTTCGCTGCCTGATGGTGCCGCCGACGAAACGCAGGCGCAGGTCGCCCTTCTCGCGCGCCACCTCCTCCACGGCAATCACCGTGCGCAGGTCGCCCATTACCAGTTCCACATCTTCCAGAGGCGCACTCAGATACTGCTCATCCGGTAGCCGCAAACGCGCGCCATCAATCGACAAATCACGGGTTTCGGTGCTCACTACATGGCCATCAGCCAGATACAGTTGCGCCGGCAGGGCCATGCGGATTCGCGTACTGGTGCGCAGTTGGCGACGTTCCCGGGCCACGGCGATCGAGGCCAGCACGATAACCAGACTGAAACCGGCCCAGAAGATATTCAGCGCCATCACCCAGGGCTCGACGGCGTAATAATCCCGCCAGATCAGACGCACTATCCCCCAGCCCAGCCCGCCGACCAGCAGGAATGCCGTGATGATCAGCGGCATGGCCGTGCGCAGGTCGAAATAGCCCTGCTCCAGTTGGCCACCTTTCTCGGTGACATTGAACTTGCCGCGACGTGGGTTCCAGAACGTCGCCAGCGTCGGGCGTACCAGGTGAAACGCCAGCACCGTTTCGTAAATTTCCGCCCAGAACGTATACCGGTAGCGGCCATGCAAACGGGAATTGGTGTACATCGCGTGGATCAGATGCGGCAACGCATAAGCGAACAGCATCGGTGCCGACGAAGTGATGATGTTCTGACTGAACAGCAGATACGCCAACGGCGCGGTGAGGAAGACCACACGCGGCAATGGAAACAGGAAGTGCAGCATCGCATTGAGATAACAAAGACGCTGAGCCAGGGTCAGCCCCGGCCCGATCAACGGGTTGTCCAACCGCATGATCTGTATCATGCCGCGCGCCCAGCGGGCCCTCTGTCCGACATGCAGCGCCAGACGCTCGGTAGCCAGCCCTGCCGCCAGAGGGATGGCCAGAAATGCGGTACGCCAGCGCCGCCGCTGAATCCGCAAGGCGGTATGCGCGTCCTCGGTGACAGTGTCTACCGCGAAACCATCGGTTTCCTCCAGTGCGGTACGGCGAATGACCGCACAGGAACCACAGAAAAAAGTCGCGTTCCAGAAATCATTGCCACTTTGTACCGGCCCGTAGAACAGCTCCTCCTCACCGGGCATATCCTCGTGGACAAGCAGATTGCGTTCGAACGGATCCTTGGAATAAAAATGATGCGGCGTCTGAATCAAGGCCAGCCGCTCCTCGGTCAGAAAGCCACCCACCGTGGCTTGCAGGAACGCGGTGGTGGGGACGTGATCGCAATCGAACACGCAGATCAGTTCGCCATCCGTTTGCTGCATGGCGTTGTTCAGATTGCCTGCCTTGGCATGCTCGTTGTTGTCGCGGGTGATGTACCCGCAGCGGGCGCGCGCGGCGAACGCCGCGAATTCCGGCCGGTTGCCATCGTCCAGCAGATAGACCTTGAACCTGTCCGCCGGATAGTCCAGGTTCTGCGCCGCCAGCACCGTATCCATCACGATCGACAGGTCTTCGTTGTAGGTGGGAATGTACACATCGACCGTCGGCCACAGGGAGGCGTCTGCCGGCAACGGCACCACTGTGCGTTGCAGTGGCCAGAGTGTTTGCAGATATCCGAGCACCATGATCAGCCAGGCGTACAATTCGGCCACGAACAGGCCGATGCCCAGCGCCCACTCCAGACCGCTGTCGAACACCAGCGTCTGGGTGGCTCGCCAGTAGATATAACGGGTGGATACGACGATGGATACCGATACCAGCCACAGCGACACGACCCGTGAATGGGGAAAAAGCCAGTTCGCCAGGAGCATCAGGATCACGCTGGCAATACCCAGAAAAGCTTGCGGCCCCACCCCCATCGGAGTCACCACGAACAATGCCAACAGAGGCAAAGTCAGCAGCATCACCAGCCACAGAATCAATTTCCCCAATGAGCTCCAGTTTGTCTGGTTCGACATCTTATGTGGTACCGTATCTACAGCGCTCGTCAGCCCGTGGGCCTGCTCGACGACGCCCCTTCCATCGGGTTGACTTCACTCAATACCGCCATCAGCTTGCGCGCGCAGTGTTGCAAATCCTGGGCGGCCGCAGAGGCTGGTGCATGCTCGAAAACGGACTTCTGACGAGCTGCCGCCTCGCACATCGCCTCGTCTCGGTGCACGTAACCCAGCACGTCATCGCCATAGCGATCGTCCATGAATCTGGTAATTTCAGCGTTCAGACGACGGCGTGGGTCCACTTGATTGAGGATGAAAAAGTGCCGGCTGCTGGGCAGCGTATCCGCAGGATAGAAATCGCCCTCAACGACTCTGGGCAGTAGCGAAAGAGAGGCCGCATCGGCCAACAGCACGGTAAGCCGGACATGCGCCATGCGCGCCACCGCCTGTGAGGCCGATGAGTATCCGGGAGGCAGATCGGCAATGGTTACCACGCCCGGTTCGTCCATCAGCGGAGTCAACCGGCTTTCGATAAAGCCGGCGGTGTCGAAGTGCCGCTCCACCACCGCCCGCTGCCGGCTGCCGGTAGCGCCGTAGGGCAGCAAGCGAACACCATCTGGCGCAGTCAAGATCATTTCCGACCAGTCACCCAGTACCCGGGCGGCAAAACCATGATCGTCTTCCAGCGGCATACCGAAATGCAGCCGTAGTGCATTCTGGCTGTCGAAATCCACCACCAGCACCTGGAAGCCCAATGCCCGGATACCGTGAGCCAATCCCGCGGCGCAAGACGTTTTACCCACACCTCCTTTCGGCGAGGTGATGCAAATCAACGACACGACGTCCCCCGCATGCGACCACAACGGATCGCATCCAGTGCAATGGCTTGCAAAAGCGGCTTGAGGGGTGTGCCTGAAACTATCGGCTTTTTGTTGGCTTGGTGGTCAGTGCGACCAGCAAAAACCAGCGAGCTCTCTGTCTTTTCTGGAGTGCGCGGCGAACTTGCGGGCGTGACCAGCCCCGTTTCTTCTGTTATAATGGGCTGTTGGCTGTTGGCTGTTGGCTGTTGGCTGTTGGCTGTTGGCTGTTGGCTGTTGGCTGT
>CAYMKZ010000011.1:0-27102 GCA_964391345.1 uncultured Alcanivorax sp. | reverse complement strand
TTGGCTGTTGGCTGTTGGCTGTTGGCTGTTGGCTGTTGGCTGTTGGCTGTTGGCTCGTCTCCGCTACCTGCCTGAGCAATGACCAAGCGGAAGCAAACGACGGCTCGCCAGTTTGTTTCACATGACTGTCGTGGTTATGCGGAAAACGCCGCTGGCTTCCCTTCAAACCAAACCTGCGCAGATCGTCCATTCTTTGCTCCAGCTAGTGCGTCTTTGTGATGCGTTTCACAGTTTATCATACAAGTACCAGCCCCCCCCACTTTGGTCGTATGGAAATGACCGTCCGCTTGATGCAGACACAAAAAGTATCCGCAATCGCCATCGATGGCAGCGCAAGCTACTGATATGAAAGGGAAAAAACGGGATATACCGTCCATCCCCAATAATTGGCATACGTAAGGCTGGTTTATCGTATGTCATTCAATCGGGAAAGAGACAAGGCCGCTTGAATGGCAACTTTTCGTTACTCCAGGTAACATAAAACTGCTACTTCCATACACCCCGCCAAGTAGCCCCAGCCTCACAAAGCTGGTTTTCCACCATACCGCCATTTATGCGACAATCGCGCTCCACTTCGATTTCTACGCGATCATGACAGCTGCCAGCGCCACCTGTGCGCCTCACCACTGCGATGCACATTCCTCTCCCGCGCCCCTGTCGCGGCGCTTCTCCATTGCACCGATGATGGCTGGACCAGATGCGATTTCCGTTATCTGGCGAGGCCAAACCGTACCAGGTTCGCGATGCCCGGGTCTTTCTTGAGCAAGCAGGAGTAACTCCATGAACGCAATGACTCACAAAGGCTATGCAGCCCTCATTCAATACAGCGACGACGATGGCCTCTTCGTTGGCCACATTGCCGGCATCCGCGATGTCGTGGGATTCCACGGTGAGACTGTCCAGCAGCTGCGCGATGCGTTTGTCGAAGCCGTTGATGATTATCTTGCCACCTGCGCCCAGCTGGGTCGGCAGGCGCAAAAGCCTTATTCTGGCAAGCTCAGCCTGCGCCTGGAGCCGGGCCTGCACGCCACCGTCGCCGTGAAAGCCCAACTCGCCCACAAGAGCATCAACCAGTGGGTGGCGGACGTGCTCAGCCGGGAAACGCATGCGTAACGACCGCCGGATAGGTACTCGCTCACGCCGCCATCATCAACACGGCTGCAACCCTGTTCTCGACAATTTCCAACTGTTTGATTGCCGTGCGGCAGCACAGATCGACGCAATTCATCGGGCCATAGCCGACGCTCACAAAGAGTACATCACGGCTGTCGTACGGCAGTTTCCGCCAGGTGAGTCATCCACCTACAGTCGGACGGATTTTTCCGCTGCGGCTCCGTCTGTGCGATAATTGACCCTCGTTTCAGCCTATCCATGGTCATGATTGCTGCCACTGTCGTTCAGGAGCCGCGTACTAGCGCATCGGCTCCCTTGCTCACCCCGCTGCCGCCCGCGCCCCTGTCGCGGCGCTTCTCCATTGCACCGATGATGGCCTGGACCACACGCGATTTCCGTTATCTGGCGCGGCTGCTGACGTACCGGACCTTGCTGTATACGGAAATGGTGGTCGCCCAGGCGGTCATTCACGGCGACCGCGACGAACTACTCGGCTTCGATCCGCAGGAGCATCCGCTGGCGGTGCAACTGGGCGGCAACGATCCGCAGGCGTTGGCGGAGGCCGCACGCATTTGCGCCGATTACGGCTATGACGAGGTCAACCTCAACATCGGCTGCCCTTCCGACCGGGTACAGAGAGGCAAGATCGGCGCGGTGCTGATGGCCGAGCCGGATCAGGTGGCCCGTTGCGTGGAGGCGATGAGCGCGGCCGTGGACATTCCGGTGACGGTGAAAACCCGTATCGGCATCGATCAGCACGACGACTACGCCTTCCTGCATCGCTTCGTTCGCCACATGCACGATGCCGGCTGCCGCAGCCTGACCATTCACGCCCGCAAGGCCATCCTCGCCGGGCTGTCACCGAAAGAGAACCGGGACATTCCGCCGTTGATTTATCAGCGCGCCTACGCCGCCAAGGAAGATTTTCCGGACATGGAGATCATCCTCAACGGCGGTCTCAAAGACATTCCTTCGATGCTTGCACATCTTGGCCAGGTGGACGGCCTGATGGTGGGCCGCGAAGCCTACGGCAACCCCTATTTTCTCGCCGGGGTGGATCAGGCCGTGTTCGGCGACCCAGGTCCCGCGCCGGATCGCCTGCAAGTGGCCGAGGCGTTCATTCCCTATCTGCAACGGCGCTACGCTCAGGGTGTGCATCCCAAGCATGTACTGCGCCATGTGCTCAATCTGTTTCTGGCGGTGCCCGGCGCGCGCGCCTACCGGCGTCACCTGAGCGAGTACGCGCATCGTCCCGATGCCACTCCGGCAGTGTTCGAGCAAGCGCTCGCCAAGCTGCGCTAACAAAACGGTACCGGTACCCCACCTCGCCGTCTGTGTGGAACGAAGTGGTACGTCATACTGCGTGCTCTCCGTCATACTGCGTGCTCTCCGTCATACTACAACGCTCTCCGTCATACTGCGCGAAGTCGCAGTATCTGCGAAGTCGCAGTACGCAGGCTCTACTGACAGTTTTCTGGATTCTGCGACTGCGCGCAGAATGACGAGGTGCTGCGACTGCGCGCAGAATGACGAGGTGCTGCGGCTGCGCGCGGGGTGGCGAGGTGCTGCGGCTGCGTGCGGGGTGACGAGGTGCTGCGGCTGCGTACGGGGTGGCGAGGTGCTGCGACTGCGTACGGGGTGACGAGGGCTGTCTGTTGCTTGGAACCACCGGTTTGATACGTGCGTCACGACCACAGCTTGGTTATGCTGATCTCCTGCAATCAACGCAAAGGTGTGTGATGAGTCTCGACAAGCGTCAGCAACTGGAACAGTGGACCACCGTGGTGGCCGATACCGGCGATTTGCAGAGAATCGCCGAGCTGCAACCCTGCGACGCCACCACCAACCCTTCGCTGCTGCTGACCGCGGCCCGTGACGAACGCTATCAGTCGCTGCTGGGCCAGGCCCGGGAGCTGGCGCGCGAAATGGGCCACGGCAATGATCTGTCCTGGTGCTGCGACGCCTACGCCTGCGTGGCCGGCCAGGCGGTACTGGAGCATATTCCGGGGCTGGTTTCCACCGAGCTGGATGCGCGGCTGTCGTTCGACACCGTGGCCATGATCGAGAAGGCGCGCCGGCTGATGGCGCTGTACCGGGAGCTGGACGTGGACGGCAGCCGGGTGCTGGTCAAGGTGGCGGCCACCTGGGAAGGCATCCAGGCGGCGCGTATCCTGGAAGACGAAGGCATTCGCTGCAATCTGACGCTGGTGTTCTGTCTCGAACAGGCGCTGGCTGCCGCTGAAGCCGGCGCCACGCTGATCTCGCCGTTCGTCGGCCGCATCCACGACTGGCACGTCAAACGCGGCCTGCAAATCGCCCACATCGATGACGATCCTGGCGTGCAGTCGGTGCGCGAGATCTTCCATACCCTCAAGGAGCGCGGCCTGGAAACCATCGTCATGGGCGCCAGTTTCCGCAACCTCGCGCAAATAGAAGCGCTGACCGGCTGCGACCGTCTGACCATCAGCCCCGCCTTGCTGGAGGAGCTGGCCGCCGACGAGGGCGAACTCCCCCGCCGACTGGACGCTTCCGAGCTGGAACCGGTGGAGGACTGGCAACCATTGAACGAAGCGCAATTTCGCTGGTCCCTGAATGAGAACCCCATGGCCAGCGATCTGCTCAGCGAGGGCATTCGCCGTTTCGCGGTGGACCAGCGGGCTCTGGAAAACCTGATGACCGCCGAGGAAATGGCCGCATGAAATGGCTCGCCCGCCTGTTCCAGCCCGACTCTCAAACCAGCGCCCCGAACCCGCAGGATCTGCACCGCGCCGCGGCGGCATTGCTGATGGAGGTGGCGCGCACCGACGGCGAGGTGGATTCGCGGGAAAAGAGCCGCTTGCTGGAGGCCATTCGCGGACACTGGCAACTGGACGAAGCGGAGATGGAGAATATCGTCGGTGAGCTGCGCGAGCGGGTCGAGGCGGCCACCGATCTGTATGAATTCACCCGCCCGTTGCGGGAAAACTGGGACGCGGAGACCCGCATCCGCCTGATCTACGACATGTGGGAGCTGGCCGCCATCGACGGCAAGGCCGACGTTTACGAGGAACAGTTGATCCGCCGTGTATCGGATCTGCTGTACGTATCCCACAGCGATTTCATCCGCGCCAAGCTCAGCGCTGACGGCGGCGGCTGAGCCTCCCCTCCCCTTTTACCAGCCCCCCGCTTTACCAGTCCTCGTCACTGTCGCTCGGCAGTTGCTTGTCCGGCAGTGGCGGCAGCCCGCCGTCGCCCTGCTGATTGAAGACATGTGTCTGCAAATAGGCATCGCGGATGAAGGTGTAGCGATCACCGATGATGTTCTTTTCCAGATCCAGCAGATCGGCGCGCAGATCGATGCCGTAGAGCATCGTCACGCCGAGCCTTGTTTTGCTGTCCTCGATGTAGGTCGGCGCCCACAGGTAGGCGGAGGGATACAGCGTGCTGGCGTCACGTATCGACGACGGGCCGAGAATCGGCAGCACCAGGTAGGGGCCGGCATGCACCCCCCAGGTGGCCAGCGTCTCGTCCAGCCCGGTGCTGTGCTTGTCTATGTCCAGATCACTGGCGACGTCGAACATGCCGGCCAGCCCCAGGGTGGAGTTGATGGCGAAACGGCTGAAGTCGTCACCGGCATTGCCCCAGCGCCATTGCAGCACGCTGTTGATGCCGCTCATCAGATCGCCCAGGTTCTGGAACACCCGGGTGATGCCGTCATTCAGCCAGCGCGGGGTGATCCAGTTGTAGCCCTTGGCCGCCGGTTTGATCGCCCAGCGGTCAACGAATTCGTTGAAGCCGAACACCTTGCGGTTGAATCCTTCCCAGGGATCCTGTTCCTCGAAGCGTTGATCGCTGCCGCCAGCGTTGTCGAACGGCGTGGCGGCGGCGCCCCAATCATCATTCCCTTTTTGTGCGGCGCCGCCCTGCGCCGCCGTGCCCAGCGCCGTTTTGTTCAGTGCGGCGCTGGCAGGCGGCACCGCCTGCGCCAGGGGTGCGGCCATCATCAACCATGACAGACACAGCAGAGCCGGAATCCATTTGCGCACAATAACTCCTGTCCATGCAGGCCCGTGCGGGAGCACCGCCACGGGCGTTGAAATCAAATCAATCAGGCGACCCGCGACAGCACTACACTGCCGATGGAATAACCGGCACCGAACGAGCAGATCACCCCTTTGCTGCCCACCGGCAGATCATTGTTGTACTTGTGAAAGGCGATGATCGAGCCGGCGGAGCTGGTATTGGCGTATTCATCGAGAATCACCGGGGCTTCCTCGCGGGTGGCGGGCCGGCCCAGCACCTTGCGGGCGATGAAGTCGTTCATGTTGAGGTTGGCCTGGTGCAGCCACATGCGCCGGATATCCGGCACCGGTATTTCGAGATCGTCCAGGTGCGAGGCGATTTGCGCCGCCACCATCGGGCAGACTTCCTTGAACACCTTGCGGCCTTCCTGACAAAACAGCTTGTCTCGCGCACCGGCTCCCTCGGGGGCGGCGCGGTTGAGGAATCCGAAATTGTTGCGGATGTTGTTGGAAAACTGCGTTTGCAGGCGGGTGCCGAGAATTTCCCATTGCAGGTGACCCACCGCATCTTCGGCGCGCTCGACGATCACCGCCGTGGCCACGTCACCGAAAATGAAATGGCAGTCACGATCCTGCCAGGCCAGGTGCCCGGAGCAGATTTCCGGGTTGACCATCAGCACCCGGCGCGCGGAACCGTTGCGCACCGCATCCAGCGCCGCCTGGATACCGAAGGTGGCGCTGGAGCAGGCCACGTTCATGTCGTAGCCCCAGCCGTGATTCATGCCCAGCTCTTTCTGCACTTCCACGGCCATGGCCGGATAGGCGCGCTGCATGTTGGAACAGGCCACCAGCACCGCGTCCAGATCGGCGGCGTCGAGGCCGGCGTTGTCCAGCGCCTGGCGGGCGGCGTTGACAGCGATTTCCGCCTGCACTGATATTTCATCGTCACCGCGTTCCGGAATGTTCGGGCACAGCCGCTCCGGATCGAGGATGCCTTCCCGGTCCAGCACGTAGCGCTGCTTGATGCCGGAAGCCTTTTCGATGAAAGCGCTGCTGGAAGGCGTCAGCGCCGCCAGTTCACCCGCTTCGATCTCGGCGGCATGGCGCCGGTTGTAGCGCGTCACGTACTCATTGAAAGACGCCACCAGCTCATCATTGCTAATGGAAAGCTCCGGGGTCCAAAGTCCGGTTCCGCTGATCACTACGGATTGGGTCACAAGCCTGTCCTCGCACAAAGGGTGCCGCCGCACCACGACAGTAAATGGATCGATTATCCGGATATCACCGCCGCTGCGCAAAGCCGCAGCGCCGAATTATGCCGGCGGACCGCTCATAGGCCGCTAACAGTCCTGCCACTGGCGGTTCAGACGCTTCGCCGATACCGGAACACGAGTCCCCAGAGTCTGCGCGAACAGGCTGACGCGGTATTCCTCGATCATCCAGCGGAACCGCCGCAGCGGCTCGGGCTGGCGCCAGGCCGGCGCCTCACCGGCGCGCCGCTGGTATTGCCCGGTGAACGCTTCCAGCTCCGCCACCAGGGCACGATCGCGGTTCAACTGGCCGCCCAGTTTTTCCAGCCGCTGCTCCACCGCCTTCAGGTAACGGGGGTATTCGGCAAGCCAGTCACTCTCCGTGGTCAGCGGAAAAGCATCGTCGAAGAGCCCGGCAAGCTGCGTTTTCAGATCACGGTGGGCATGGGCCCAGGCCAGCGGAAAACCCTTTTGCAAGCGCGTCTGCAATGAACGGTAACCGGCAAACAGCTCGCCGTAGCCCTTCAGCGCCTGCTCGCCCGCGGCGACGAAATCGCCGCGCCGCTGGTCGAAGCGTTGCCGCCAGGCCGTGGCGGAACGCACCGGCTGGTCATGGAAATGAAAATGATCGGCGGCGATGCGCAGTATCACCCGCTCCAGCGCCCCCCGTGCGAGAGCGGATTTTTCCGCCTTGAGTTTCTGGAAGCCGGGTTGAGCGGCGGCGTGGCGCTGCAACAGACGCAGCGGGTCCGCCAGGGCCAGCAGCGCCAGCCGGGCGCAACCGTAGCCGTGCTGCCAGCGCGCTTCGTCGATACCCGCGAAGTGTACCAGCGCCACGCCGCCGGTTTTGTCCTGTAGCGCCGGGTAGCTGCGCAACAGCAGGCCACCGCGCTGCTGCTCTTCGCATTCGGCGAATTCGCCGAACACCCACTCACGGGCCTCCGGCGACGGTTCGTCGCGGGGCTCCACGGTCAGCGCCTGTGCCGCTTCCACCAAACCTTGCTGCAAGCGCCGCAGGTCGCGCCCTTCACGCAGGGTCTGCCCCTGCTCATCGACCACCCGGACATTCATGCGCAGGTGATCAGCCAGCTGCGTCGCCGCCCACTCCTCCTGCTCCACACGCACGCCGGTGATGCGTTGCAGTTCCCGGGTCATGGCCGGCAACAGCGGCTGGCCGGGGGTCAGCGCTTCCGTCAGCGCGTTGACGTAATCCGGCACCGGCACGAAGTGCCGCCGGCGCTGCTTGGGCAGGCCGCGCAGCAGCCCTTCGAGTTTTTCCCGCAGCAGCCCCGGCACCAGCCAGTCGAGCCGTTCCGGGGAAATCTGGTTGAGCGCCGCCAGCGGCGTCACCAGCGTCACGCCATCGGCAGCACCGCTGGGGTCGAAGCTGTATTCCAGCGGCAGGCGCAGGCCGTCCAGATCGAGATGGTCGGGAAAGGCGTCCTCTTGCAATCGCGGGTGGCGCGACAGTAGAAATTCGTCGTCCATCAGCAGCGCCTGGCGTTCGGCTTCGCTGGCTTTTTTGCGATACCAGTTTTCCAGATGAACCAGCGTGTGCAGCCCTTCCGGCAGGCGCTCGTCGTAGAACGCCACGCGCGCTTCTTCGTCCACCAGGATGTCGCGCCGGCGCAGCTTGTGCTCCAGGGTTTCCAACTGTTCCAGCCGCTCGCGGTTGTGTTTGACGAAAGCCGGCTCGCGCATCAGTTGCCCGGCCACCAGCCCTTCACGGATCAGCAGTTCACGCGCCAGTGCCGGTTCCAGCGGACCATAATGAACACGCCGTCCGCTGGCGAGGATCAGGCCGAACAGCGACACCTGCTCTTTGGCCATCACGCAGCCGCGCTTCTTCGACCAGTACGGCTCGAAATACTGGCGTTTGATCAGATGCGCGGCCTGGCTCTCCACCCATTGCGGCTCGATGCGGGCCACGCAGCGGGCGAACAACCGGCTGGTTTCCACCTGCTCGGCGGCCATCAGCCAGGACGCCTTGCTTTTGCTCAGCGACGAACCCGGCCAGATCAGCGGCTTGCGATTGCGCGTGGAGCGCCATTCGCCCTCCTCCGTGCGATGCATGACGTTGCCCAGCAGGCCGCTCAGCAGTGCGCAGTGGATGGCCTGATAGCTGGCCGGTTCGCTGTTCAGTTGCCAGCCTTCATTGCGCGCCAGCAGCAACAGTTGCCGGTGCGTGTCCCGCCATTCGCGCATCCGCGACGGCGCCAGGAAAGTCTTTTTCAGCAGCTTTTCGTAGGCGCGGCGGGTCAGTTCGCCGCGTTGCGTCTCGGCCCATTGCCAGAGATTGAGAAACCACAGGAAGTCGCTGTCCTTGCTGACGAACGGCTGGTGCGCCTGATCCGCCTGCTGCTGTTTGTCACGGGGGCGTTCACGGGGGTCTTGCACCGCCAGCGCGGCGACGATGATCAGCACTTCGCGCAGTGCCTGCTGTTCGGCGGCGGCCACCAGCATGCGCGCCAGCGTCGGGTCCAGCGGGAAGCGCGCCAACTGACGGCCCAGCGCCGTGGGGCGGCGCTGGCGGTCGATGGCGCCCAGCTCCTCCAGCAGCCGGTAGCCGTCACGCACGAAGCGGCCATCCGGCGGCTCCATGAACGGAAAATCTTCCACCGCGCCGAGGCGCAGATCGGCCATGCCGAGAATCACCGCTGCCAGGTTAGTGCGCTGAATCTCCGGGTCGGTGAAAGCCGGCCGCTGCGCATAATCGTCTTCGTCGTAAAGGCGGAAACAGATGCCCGGCATCAGCCGGCCGCTGCGCCCGGCGCGCTGGTTGGCGCTGGCCTGGGAGACCGGCTCCACCGGCAGCCGCTGCACTTTGGAGTGCACGCTGTAACGGCTGATGCGGGCGGTGCCCGCGTCGATCACGTAGCGGATGCCCGGCACCGTCAGCGAGGTTTCCGCCACGTTGGTGCTGAGCACCACCCGGCGGCCCCGGTGAGAGGAAAACACCCGCTGCTGCTCGGCGGCGCTCAGCCGTGCGTACAATGGCAACAGCTCGGTGTCACGGAATTCGCAGTGCCGCAGGTGATGATGCACGTCGCGGATATCACGCTCACCGCTGAGAAACACCAACACGTCGCGGGCGGCGGGCAGTCCTTCATGCCGTTCCTCCCGCTCGATCTCGCGCAGCACCTCCTCCACCTGCAAGCCCAGGTCACGGTCCTGCTGCGCCGGGCGGTAGCGAATGTCCACCGGATAGGTGCGCCCGGATACTTCAAATACCGGCGCGCCGCCGAAGTGTTCGGCAAAACGACGGTGGTCGATGGTCGCTGACGTGACGATCACTTTGAGATCCGGCCGGCGCGGCAACAGTTGTTTCAGGTAGCCGAGCAGAAAGTCGATATTGAGGCTGCGCTCGTGGGCCTCGTCGATGATCAGCGTGTCGTACTGGTCAAGCAGACGATCCTGCTGGATCTCGCTGAGCAGCATGCCGTCGGTGAGCAGCTTGATCTGGCTGTGCTCGCCCAGTTGTTCGCTGAAGCGCACCTTGTAGCCGACCCGGCCGCCCACCTCGCTTTCCAGCTCCTCGGCCAGCCGCGCCGCCACCGAGCGGGTGGCCAGACGGCGCGGCTGGGTATGGCCGATGTAACCGTCCACGCCGCGTCCCAGTTGCAGGCAGATCTTCGGCAGCTGGGTGGTCTTGCCGGAGCCGGTTTCGCCGGCCACCACCACCACCTGGTGCTCGGCGATGGCGCGGGCCAACTCCTCGCGGTGCTCCACCACCGGCAAATCCGGCCATGACAGGGGCCTGGCGGTCAGGGCGGCGTAACGTTCCCGGCGCGCAATGGAAGCGTCGATGGCGGCGGCGATCCGGCTGGCCGGGCTGTCGCCACCGGCACTGTTCCGGGTGCTTTTTTCGACGCTTTTCCCGGTACCTCCCGCCAGCCGGTCCAGCCGTTTTTTCAGGCGCCGCCGGTCACTGCCGCGTACCTGGGCCAGTTGCCGATAGAGCGCCTTGAGGCTATCGGTCATGGGTTGCGTGGCATGGGGCGCAGGCACTTATCCGGCCGCCCCCAGCAACCAGGCCCGGCCCTTGTCGCTGAGCGCGTCTCCCTGCAAGGTCAGGTAGGCGGTGCTGGGTTCCGACGGCGCCAGCGTGACGCTGAAACGCAGTAGCTGGTCGCGCCGGAAAACGTGCACCTCCACGCGGCTGCCTTCCTGATAGGCGGCCAGCAGGCCGTCCAGGCTGGCGGCGTCCACCTTGATGCCATCCACGGCGATCAGCACATCTCCCGCCGACAGGCCGGCGGCCATGGCCGCGCCCTGCTCATAGGCCATGACGATGCGCGCGCCCGCCGGATCGGCGGCGAAACGCGCGCCCAGGCTGACCGGCACGCTGCCCTGGACGGGCTTGCCGCCGTCGTCGCTATGGCCGTTGCTGCTGCGCCAATTCAAAACCACACCCCGCTCGGCCAGCAGTTCCGCCAGCGGCAGATCCTCGGTGCTGTACAGCGCCTGATTGAAAAATTCGCTGAGATCGCAGCCTGCCAACTCTTCCGCCAGCGCCTGAATACCCTGCTCCGGTACCCCTTCGCCGCTCTGGCCGAAACGCTGCCAGAGCAGTCGCATCAGATCGTCGAGACTGACGCGGTCGTCGCTTTTTTGCCGCAAAGTCAAGTCCAGCGCCAACGCCACCAGCGACCCCTTGGTGTAATAGCTGACGATGGCGTTGGCGGCGTTCTCGTCCTGTTTGTAGAAGCGGGTCCAGGCGTCGAAGCTGGATTCGGTGACGGTCTGCTTGTGGCGGCCCTCGCCCCGGTACACCCGGGTAATGGTCTGGCCCAGCAGTTCCAGATAGCTTTGCGGCGTAATCAAACCGGTACGCGCCAGCGCCAGATCATCGTAATAGCTGGTGATGCCCTCGAACGCCCACAGCAGTTCCGTGTGCACTTCGCCAGTCAGATCAAAGGGCGTGAACGCCGCCGGTTTGATGCGCTTGACGTTCCAGGTATGGAAATATTCATGGCTGCACAGGCCCAGATAACGGCGATAGCCATCACGAACCTGACCCGGTGCATCGGTGCGCCACGGCAAGTCGCTGCGGGGGCTCATCAGGCTGGTGGAATTGCGGTGTTCCAGCCCGCCATAGCCGTTGGTGACCAGCGTCATGAACAGATAGTCATCCATCGGCGCCGGCTCGCCGAACAGCCGGATATGGTGCTCGCAGATCGGTTTGAGGTCGCGGCACAGCCGCGCCATGTCGGCCTGATGGGGGCCGCTCAGCACCACCCGGTGCGGCACGCCGCAGGCGTCGAAACTGGCGTGGTCGAAAGGGCCCATTTCCACCGGGTGATCGATCAGCGCATCGTAATTGTCGGCTTCGAAAACGCCGAAGCCCAGCTCCGGCCCTTGCACACGGCGCAGGCCGGTAGCCAGTTGCCAGCCGGCGCAGACGGCCTCTTGCGGCGGCTCCATGGTTACCTGGCAGGGCTGATCCTCGAAGCCCATGGCGGCGAGAAACACGCAGGGTCCGTTGAAATACCCGTGGGTGGTATCCAGATGCGCGCCGCGCACCGACAGATCCCAGGCATAGACCTGATAGGTAAGGGTCACCGGCCCGTCACTGACCGGCGGCAGTTGCCAGGTCTGTTTGTCGATTTTCGCCACATCCAGAATCTGCTCGCCGGCGCGCGCTTCCAGAGCGACGATATGACGGGCAAAATCACGGATCATGTAGCTGCCGGGAATCCAGGCCGGCAGGCTCAGAGCTTGCCCTTCCGGGGTCGGTCGCGGGATCGTCAGAACCACCTCGAACAGATGCGCCGCCGGGCGCAGCGGACGAATACGATAGGCTATCACGGCTACTCCTTTTCATTCTGGCTGCGATCATACAAGCCCCGGGGGGCGAATCAAAAGGGCACGGCGCGTGCTTGACCCGGCCCCGCGCATCACGCATGTTCCAGACATTGCCAGGGAGCGACTCATGACCTCACAACACTTCGTCATCCAGGCCGCCGACGGCCACGCCATCGGTGTTCATCACTGGCCGGCGGCCAGCGCGGTGGGCACGGTGATCTGGCTGCACGGCATGGCCGAGCACGGCGGCCGCTATCAGGCGCTCGGCGAGCGGCTCGCCGGGCACGGCTGGAATCTCTACTGCCCGGACCATCGCGGCCACGGCAGCAGCCTGGCCAGCGGCGATCTCGCCGGGCATTTCGCGGACCAGAATGGCTGGACCCTGGTAATGGACGACCTGGCCGCCGTCATCGATACCGTCAGCGAACGCGAAGGCCGTACCGGCAACCGTCTGCCGCTGGTGCTTGGCGGCCACAGCATGGGCTCGTTCCTGGCACTGGCCGGCGCCGAGCGCCACGGCGAGCGCCTCAACGGGCTGGTACTGTGCGGCAGCGATTTCCATACCGCCTTCTATTACCGCTTTCTCAGCGCCGTACTGCGCTGGCAGCAGCGTCGCCATGGTGCGCGCGGCCACAGTGCGCTGATCGACAAGCTCACTTTTCAGGCCTGGGCGCGCAGTGTGCCCGACGGGCAAACGGAATTCGACTGGTTGAGCAGCGATCCGCAACAGGTGGCCGCCTATATCGCCGATCCGTTATGCGGTTTTCAGTGTACCGTGGCGACCTGGCTGGCGCTGGTGTCGGCGCTGGCGGAGATTCAATCCGTGCGCGGTCTGGCGCGCTTGCCATCGACGCTGCCGATACTGCTGCTGGGGGGCCGCGCGGACCCCATGAGCCGCAACGGCAAGGGTATGGATGCGCTGGAAAAGGCATTGCGCCACAGCGGGCGGCTGCCGCAACGGCTGGATTGTGCCGGCGGCCGGCATGAAATTCTCAACGACCATTGTGTGGCGCAGGTGCATGAAACGCTGCTGGCCTGGCTCGATCAGCGACGCTGACCGGCGGCTCTGAAACCATCGCCGCTCAGGGTTTCGCCGAGATATGGTGCTCTCTGGTGAACTGCACATAGCCCAGATAGCGGTTGCGGATTTCACGCACATAACGCACCGGCTCGGCGCCCCGCACATAACCGTAACGGGCCTGGCGTGCGTAACGCGGCTCGGACAGCAACAGCATGGCCTGCTCCACCTGCCCGAACCAGCGATCCGGATCCTTGCCCAGCCGCTCCGCCAGACGGCGCGCATCCTCCACATGTCCGTGCCCGGCGTTGTAGGCCGCCAGCGCGAAATAAAGCCGCTCCGCCGGTTTCAGCCGTTGCGGAAAGCGCTCCTTGAGCCAGTTCAGATAGGCGGCTCCGGCGGCAATGCCTTCCGCCGGATCGTGCAGATCGTCATAGCCGAACTGGTGCGCGGTGCGCGGCAGCACCTGCATCAGCCCGCGGGCGCCGGCGAAGGAACGGGCATCCGCGTTGAACTGGCTTTCCTGGTACATTTGCGACAGCAGCAGGCGCCAGTCGAAGCCGTATTTCAGCGCGTACTTCTTCACCAGATCATCGTAGGGGGAAATCTCCTTGCCCGGCCGCACACGATATTTTTCGTGCACGTCGATGGTTTTGTCTTCCTTGAAGTAGCGATTGTAGGTGACGTTGTAGAACAGCCCCCGATAACTGTGGCTGATGTAGTCGTCCAGTTGATGCCGCAATTGCGGTTGATCGGCACGCAGCCCCCAGGCGATATTGCGGCTGGCATCCAGCGTCCACAGCGACTGGATGTCATCGCGGTAGGTGCCTTCCAGGGCGGCCAGATCGCTGTCGGCCATGGTCAGATCCCGCTTGCCGTCGGCCACTTGCTGCATCAGCATTTCGGTGGTGGCGCCCGGCACCTTTTCGATCTTCACATTGATGCCCTGGCGGCGCATGGCCACCAGACTGCCGACGAAGGCGCTGTCCGGCGCCACTGCCACGGTGCGGCCATCGAGATCGCGCAGCGACTTGAGCGGTTTGTCGTCCTTATCGCCGATGATCTGTTCGTGCACCTGCAAGTAACGTTTCGAGAAACGCCAGCCGGCCTTTTTGCGCGCCTCGGTGATGGTCATGGAGGCGGCGATCACGTCGCCCTCCCCGGCTTGCAACGCCTTGAACAGCGCGGAGGCCGAGTTCTTGACGATCATGCGCACGCGCAGATCGTGTTTGCGGGCGAAATCCCGCATCAGGTCGTAATCAAAGCCCATCAGCTCGCCGCGCCACATGAAATAGCTGGCGGGATTGTTGGAGGTCAGCACCCGCAGCACGCCGGCCTGGCGAATCTGCGTCCAATCGCGGTGAGCGCGGCTTTGCACCGTGGCGCGGACGTTGTGACTGGTGAGAAATTCGTTGACCGCCGCGCGCAGTTTCGGGTTGTCGCGGCGCACCGCCCAGGCGATACGGCGGCGCGGGTCCACCACCGGCCCCTTGCGCAGATTGTCGAAATCCAGCAGCAGCGGATCGACCATGTTGCCGTCAACGATGACGGCCGGCCAGCGTCCCTCCGCCACGCCACGCATCATCTCCTCGTTGGAGAGATCGGCGGCCACCACCTTCACCGACACGTTGTCGAGGCTGTTGGCCAGCGCGGTGGCGGTTTCCTGGTAGGCGGTACCCTTGGGTACCGCGATGGTCAGGTCGCCGAGATCGGCAAGGGTGTCGCCCTGCCGGGTTTTCGGCAGTACCAGATATTCCCGGATCACCGCCACCGGCGTGCAAAAGGCGATGTGTTTCTGGCGCTGCTTGGTGATCGAATAGTTGGTGACGATCAGATCGCCCTGCCCGTCGGCGAGCATGTCGTCGAGCTGGTCGAAGCTGTTGGCGTAGACCCAGCGAGGCTTGAGGTCCAGGGAGCGGGCCAGATCCTCGGCCTGTTCCCGGTATTCTTCCAGCGGGATGCCTTCACGCACCAGCCCTGGATCTTCATCGAAACGGGGCGCCAGCAAACGCAGTTCACCGTGACCGCGAATCGCGCTCAGGTCGCCGGTTTCCGTATAATCCGCCGATCGTTCGCAGCCCGTCAGCAAGGTGAGCAACAGGGCGACGACCATTACCCCAACGGTCGTTTTTCTCATCAATAGCATCCCTCCGCGCCACAATCTAACCGAAAAGACTGACCCAAGGCCACTTTCGATGAGCGGATGCGGGGAGAAAACAGCGGCGGCGAAGGAGTAAGAAAGCACGGGCGTAACAGAACGACACCGCGAAAAAGTACCATAAGAAAATCGCCGGGAGCGATTTTCCACGTCGCGCAGCGACGGCCCGCAGGGTGGCCGCCAGGGACGGCGGCCATAAAAAAGGGGGGCGCTCGAGGCGCCCCCATCAATGCTGACTCAAGTGGAGAGAAGTCAGATACCGAGAACTGCGGTGTCAGGGTTGCACTGTCGGGTCCGTGCCCGCGCACACCTGGGACACGCGCAGGTTGCCGTTGACGTTGAGCAGGCCCGCGTAGTCCAGTTGCACGGAGTCGAAAGCCGGCGTGTTGGCGTCCACTGCCGCGGACAGGAAGCGTTCATCGCCGCCCATGCCGACGCCCAGCAGATCCAGCCCCAGCAGACCACCGCTGACCGAAGCGGATGCCACTTCCTGACCATCGTTGAGGAAACGGATGGTGGCGAAGTTGCCGAGCAGGCTCAGGTTCAGCAGTTGGGAGTTCGGATCCACCACCACGAAGCCGATGCGGTTGATGTTGCTGAAGTCCTTGCTCTGATCCTTGGCCTGCACTTCCAGACCGACACCGCCGTACACCAGCGACGCGGCCACATCGTATTGAGCGTAGGTTTGGCCGTCACCGTCGATCGCCGCATCCGGGTTTTCGATCTGGCAGCCCAGGCACACGCCCAGCGTGTGGTCCACGGCGGTGAAGTCCGTGTTGCCCAGCGGCTGGTAGTAACTGTTGGCGTTGCAGGTGAAGCCGTTGGTGTCGCAGGCGTCGCCGATGCCGTCACCGTCCGCGTCCGCCTGATCGGCATTGGGCACCGTGGGGCAGTTGTCGTTGGCGTCCGGGATGCCATCGTCATCACCGTCGTCATTGGGGTTGACCGGGCAGCCGACGAAGCCAGGCTGGGTACCGGTACCGGCTTCCAGCGGGCAGTCGTCCTTGCCGTCGGTGACGCCATCATTGTCGTCATCGTCGTCGCAGACATCGCCGATGTGGTCATTGTCGTTGTCGGCCTGATCCGGGTTCGGCGTGATCGGGCAATTGTCGCTGCCGTCGGGCACACCATCCACGTCCTGATCACCTTCGCAGACATCACCAACGTCGTTGCCGTTGCTGTCGGCCTGCGGGTCATTGACGTCGTTGTTGGAGGCATACTGGCAGTTGTCGCCGCCACCGTCACCGGGGACACCATCGCCGTCGCCGTCATCATCACAGACATCGCCCTTGCCATCGTGGTCGCTGTCGGTCTGCGACGGGTTGGCGATGAACGGGCAGTTGTCCACATCGTCGTCCCAGCCGTCATGGTCGGTGTCGGCGCCGTCTTCGCAGGCGTCACCGAAACCGTTGTTGTTGCTGTCGGTCTGGTCCGCGTTGACGACCCACGGGCAGTTGTCCACATCCGGCTTGTCTTTGTTGTCACGCAGACACAGCGCCGTGGTGCACATCTGGCCGTTGTCGGCGGTATTGGGTACACCATCGCCATCGATGTCGGTGTCGCAGGCATCGCCGATGCCGTCGCCATCCATGTCGCTCTGGTCGTGGTTGGGCACCGCCGGGCAGTTGTCGGTGGTGTCGGGAATGCCGTCGGCGTCCTTGTCGACCACGGTGGTGGCCGGCGGATTGCCGTTGCCATTGTCGGCGCCGTCATCGCCGCCACCACCGCTGTGGGTGTTGCAGCCGTACAGGCCGGCGCTACCGACGGCAAGCAGCGCGATCATCAATATGGATGTGATACGCATGGTCACACTCCTCACTTCTCGGATACGCGGAAATCAACCCGGCGGTTCATGGCCCGGCCGGACACCGTGCTATTGCTGGCTACCGGGTTGCTTTCCCCATAGCCACGCGCCGTCAGGCGGCTGGCATCGACGCCTTCGCTGATCAGATAGCGGCGTACCGCCTGGGCACGCTTCTCGGACAGCAACTGGTTGTAATCCGCGGAGCCCACGCTGTCGGTGTTGCCGCCAATTTCCACGTTGAAGTTTTTCTGTGATTGCAGCGACTTGGCGATGCGGCTGAGGGTCCGCTCGGAGGACGGCGTCAGTTTCGCGGAGTCGAATTCGAACAGAATGTCGTTGAAGCTGACCGTCTGGTTGACGATCAGACAGCCCCTGGAATCCACCCGGCCGCCCGGCATGGTGTTCGGGCACTGATCCATGTTGTCCGGCACGCCGTCGCCATCACTGTCGATGGTGTTGGTCTGCACCGGCACTTCGCGGGTCTTGACCACGGTCTGGGTCTTGGTCACCACCTTGGAGAAGCCGAGCGGGAATTCCAGACCCAGGGAAACGCGGAGATCACCGAACGGTCCTTCGGAATTGACCGCACCGGCGCCGTCGAAATCGTCGTAGACGTAGCGCACGTCACCGCGGATTTTCAGGCCGTTGTCGAACAGCGGGCCGGTGACGGCGCCGATGCCGGCGTTGGCGCCGAAGCTGGTATCGTTGTCGGAAGACGGCAGCACCTCATGGCGGATGCCGCCGACCTGGGCGATCAGGTAAGGTGTGAAACCGGCACGGTCATAGAAAGCATAGGAAAGACCGGTCATCAGATGGTATTGATAGAAGCCGCGATCCGGGTCCAGGTTGGTGTCCAGCTTGTAGAAACCGAAACTGGATTCCCACCAGAAGTGATCACTCAACTGACGGCCATAGAAAAGGCTGTAGCCGGCGCCGTCATCCTTGACGTTGCGGTCATCGTCAACGTTGAGCCAGGAAGCGCTGGCGCCGATGTACTGGCGGGTCGCCAGCGTTTCGGTGTACTCATCAGAAGAGCTGTTGGCGGTGTCCGCGGCCATGACAGCCTGGGCAGCCAGACCGATGGCCAGAACAAGTGCGGTTTTCGTGAAGATGGATTTCATCGTATACCCCCCTCGGGTGTCACGGGTTACTGTGCAATCATTGGAATATTCCAGGGCGATAAAAAAAACAGGTTTCCGGTGACGTCGAGTTGGAATAGTGTTGTGAACTTCTCTGTGCTTTTACCTTGCTTATACGTAGCGTTTCTGTTTGTGTCGGTTCTGTATGAAAAGGAGTTCTCATGAAGACGATTCGGCTTGCAGTGCTGGGAGTGGCACTGTTGCTGGGTGGCTGTGCCAGCACCACCCAGGTGATCACCGACAGCACCAACACCGCCCCTGGCGGCACCGCGCACCATCTGCTGCTGGTGGCGCAAACGCCTGAAGACGCCATGCGCGAAACCTGGGAACTGACCTGCCGCCCGATCTTCCGGCAACGGGGGCTGCAGGTGGCGCTCAGCCATCAGGAAATGCCGCTGTGGCAGGATCAGGGTGGCCGTCCGGCGCTGCTGCACTGGGCGCGCCAGCACGGCGTCGATCGCGTTCTCATCGTCAACATCACGCAGTTGCTGATGCAGCCGCCACAGATGCCTCACCAGCATGAGTTGAATGCCTTGCAGCAGGGCGACGAAAGCCAGCCGGCGCTGCGCGTCGGTATCGGCGGCAGCTACCACAAACCGGTGCCGCCGCCGGTTGAACAGGGCTACCCGGCGGAATTGCTCGACGCCGACGGCGACAGTCTCTGGTATGGCGAGATACGCACCCACGAAGCCAACGACAGCGCCGCCATTGCCCGCAGCCAGTGCACGGCCCTGCGTGATGCTTTCGTCAAACAGGGGCTGATCCCCTGATCACCAGGCGCCCTTGCCTGCTGCCGGCACGGCCATTGCTGGAACCGGTCATTGAAGGTGCGCCGTCGCGGCCCCATGATTACGGAGCGGCACCCACCAAGAAGGAGGCGTCAAGGCAATGAAAGCGGTCATCCCCGGTACTTCCCTGGCCATCCACCCGGACCGGTTTCCCGATCCCGCCGACGATCTGGCGCCAACGCAGGACTGCGGCCGCGCGATTCTCGCCGGTGGCTGTTTCTGGTGTGTGGAAGCGGTCTATCAGGCTCTGAACGGCGTCGAATCGGTGATCTCCGGCTATGCCGGCGGCGAGCAAAGCACCGCCAATTACGAGGCCGTCTGCGGCGGCAACACCGGCCACGCCGAAGCGGTGGAAGTGCGCTACGACCCGCATCTGATCAGCTATGGCCAGCTGCTCAAGCTGTTTTTCTCCGTCGCCCACGACCCCACCCAGAAAGACCGCCAGGGCAACGACCGGGGCACCCAGTACCGCTCCGCCCTGTTCCCGGAAGACGACGCCCAGCGTTCGCTGGCAGTCAGCTACATTCGGCAACTGGAAAACGCCGGTGCGTTCACCGCCCCCATCGTCACCACCCTGGAGAACGGCACTTTCTATCCCGCCGAGGAGTACCATCAGAATTACGCCCGGCGCAATCCACGGCAGCCCTACATCACCCATGTGGCACGCCCCAAAGTGCAGAAACTGCAGGCCGCTTTCCCGCAGCTGCTGAAAGACTGAGCGGAATCGCCGCTGCCACCTTGTCAGCGGGCAAGTTCCTGATAAACTAGCGCCCTCTTCCGGGGTCGCCCCCGGAATACGCCGGTGTAGCTCAGTTGGTAGAGCAGCGCATTCGTAATGCGAAGGTCGTAGGTTCGACTCCTATCTCCGGCACCAGTTGAAACACCGTCTGCAACGTCGTCCACAGCGGATTGCCGTTCAAGACAGAAAGGCCGCCCATCGAGGCGGCCTTTCTGTTTTCAGCTCCCGCTGCTTTCCTCCGGAAAGCGGGTATCACCGCCCGGCAGTCGGGATTGCCAGCGCTAGTTGCTGACGCACTCGAACGATGCCGCGACGAGCGGATCCCCGCCGCTCACGTAACGAGGCCAGGCCGGATAATCACACAAAGGCCGGGTGCGGCCAGGCACGCCGACGGTATCGGTGGTGATCTGGTTTTCGGGGGCGATGCCTTTCTCCACCCAGTTTTCCAGCGCCGTCAGTGAGTCCCAGACAGCGTTGAAGCGAATGCTGCCGGCGTGGCCAAAGCCGGGGATTTCGTAGAACCGCACGAACGAATGCACCTTGTCGGCGCCCATCTGCTTGAGCAGCCGGTCATAGTAGATCTCGGTGGCTCGGGTGCTGACCAGTACGTCCGACAGGCCATGCGCCAGCAGCAGCTTGCCACCACGGTCCGCGAAGGCGGCGATGTCGGTGCCGGCGTTCAAGCCCACGCTGAGGTCGCTGATCCGCTGCGCGTATTCCGGGGCCGGGTTGATGGGATCGAGGTTGTAGGAGTTGAACGACGCATCGCGGGCCACCGAATATTTCACCCACTGGTCCAGCAGCACGCTCAGGTAAGGCGCGTATCGGGGCATGTTGGGGTAGACCGGCGCGGTGTAGCCCAGCGCCAGGAAGGTCACCAGATTGCCCATGTCGGTGCTGGTATCGATGCCCAGATCCGCGCCCCAGACATTGCTGCCGGGATAGCCGGTTTCGCCGCTGGCCAGCGGGAAGTTGAAGGTCACGCCGCTTTCCATGGCCTTTACGGCCTCGATCTGCGCGTCGGACAGGCAGCCGTCGCCTTCGTCCGCGCCACTGGGACAACGCAGCGGGCTGCCATTGAGGGTCGCGGTGGCCGGATCAAAGATAGTGTTGCACTGGTACTGGTCACTGACCAGCTCGTCTGTGAGTCCGTCCAGGGCATCGCATTTTTCCAGGGCGGCATCCAGCAGCAGCTTACGCTTGGCGAAATCCGGGTAGGCGCCGGGCTGCGACAGGGCGCGGCTGATGTACTGCCCGGCCAGCAGGGCTTCCACGTCATTCCAGGCGGGATACCAGGCAATGGCGCCGTCCCAGTCGTCGGGCCAGCGCTGGATGCAGGTCAGCGCTTCACGGCCGCCGGTGGAACCGCCGGCGAAATAGCGTTCGCTGGGCGTGCTGCCATAGCGTTTCCGGATGATGAAGATGGCGGCATCGCGGGTTTTCTTCAGCGCATCCCCAGCGAAATTGTCCACCTCTTCATCATTGAGGCCCCAGCGCCCGTCCTGGGAGCCATAAGCGTTGGCCTGGTGGCCGGAGTCGCTGGCGAAGGTGGCGTAGCCACGACCAAGCGGTGTCAACTGGTCCGGTGGGCCCTGGGCGATGTGCCCGGTGATGGCGGGGATGCTGCCATCGAAACCGCCACCGCCGAACATCACCACTTTCGAGTTCCAGTCCGTCGGCAGGGCCACGTTGAACAGGATGTCCGATGCCGTGGGGTCAACCGGTGCGATGCTGCCCGATACCATGCAGTACTCGGGTAGCGCCGTGGCGCCGCTGCCGCTGGCGGCAATCACCTGGGCGTCCGTCACCACGCCACCGGAGGTGGGCAAACCAATGTCGCCGGAAGGAATGACGAGCCCGACCAATTGCTCGCAGGACAACGGCTGGGGCTGCTGTGCGGTGTTCGAATGATCGTCGTCGTCATTGCAGCTGACCAGCAGAGCACTGGAAAGACAACACAGGATTACGGCCATCCATTCAAGACTGTTCTTCTTCATGATGTTCTCCCGGTCTTATCGTTATTTGCTGGGTGCTATGTCAAATTCTCCCGCATCATAGGAACTTTCCCGCGAATATCCACGAAGGCGGTCACAACCGGAAGCGGTGGCCAACATGCCGGCTTGATCCGGGCTGCATCGGGCTGCCACCATGAACCGGCCAATCGGGAGAGCAACAATGAACAACCAGCAATTCAACCAGCTTCTGGCGCGTTTCACGGAGGCGGCGGAAAGCGGCGACGGCGAGCGCTTCGCCGCCTGCTTCACGGCGGATGCGGTGTACTACGACTACATTTACGGCGCCCATCGCGGGCGCGCCGAAATCGCGCACATGATGCAGAATCTGTTTCATCGTGACGCCGACGACTATCGCTGGGAAATGTTCGACGGTATCTGCGATGGCCGGGCCGGTTATGCCTGGTCGCTGTCGAGTTTCACTTCCAGCATCGAGCAGTTCAAGGGGCGCAGAATCGTCATCGACGGCATGTCCCGGTTCGTCGTGCAAGACGGCCTGATCGCCGAATATCGGGAATCGGTCAACGGCGGCGTGGCAATGACACAGTTGGGTGTGGAGCCGGCGCGCATGAACCGCGTATTCGAGCGCTGGGCCGGCTGGCTGAAAGAAAGACCGGAAACACAGGCCTACCTGGCGCGCGCGGCGGGCCAGCACGCCAGTGAAGTGCTGCGCCACGGCTAGGCACAAGTGCCCTGCGCGCGGCCGCCATCAGTGCATCACAAAGCGGCGCAAATACGTGCCGCCGCCTCGAAGGTGCGCAGCCGTTTGTCGTGATCGAAGATATTGCCGGTGAGAATCAGCTCATCGGCGCCGGTATCGTTGCGGAACAGACGCAATCGCTCGGCGACCTGATCGGCGGTGCCCACCATGGCGTATTTGAGTGCCTGCCCTACGCCGTATTCCTCCATCGGCGACCAGAAATCACTGAGGTCTTCACGGGGCGGCGGCAACGGCCCCGGCCGGCCGCGCCGCAGGCTGACGAACTGCTGCTGCACGGAGCTGAACAGATAGCGCGCTTCCGCTTCACTGTCGGCGATGAAAACACTGGCCCCCGCCGCGCAATAAGGCTTGTCCAGTTGCGCGGAAGGCTGGAAGTAGCGGCGGTAGATGGCCAGCGCGTCGAACAGCGCCTCGGGAGCGAAATGCGAGGCGAACGCAAACGGCAAGCCACGCTCCGCCGCCAGCCGGGCGCTGAAGGTGCTGGAACCCAGCAGCCACACCGGAACCCGACTGCCGATGCCCGGCACGGCACGTACCCGCTGCCCTTCCACCGGCTCGGCCAGATAGGCCTGCAATTCGGCCACATCGTCGGGAAACTGCATGGCGTTGGAATGCAGATCCCGGCGCAGGGCACGCGCCGTTTCCATGTCGGTTCCCGGCGCCCGCCCCAGCCCCAGATCGATACGCCCCGGATACAGCGCCGCCAGCGTGCCGAACTGCTCGGCGATCACCAGCGGCGCGTGATTCGGCAGCATGACGCCGCCGGAACCCACGCGGATACGCTCGGTGCCGGCGGCAATATGGCTGATCAGGACGCTGGTGGCCGAGCTGGCCACGCCGGGCATGTTGTGGTGCTCCGCCAGCCAGAAACGGGTATAGCCCCACTGCTCCGCGTGGCGGGCCAGATCCAGGGAATGCTGCAACGCCTGGGTGGCATCACCCCCTTGCAGGATGGGACACAGATCGAGAATCGAATAGGCAGTCATAGATCACGGCCGCAATGGCCGGCTCCTTCGGCTTTTGTCCAGATCAGGCGATCAGCTCAGACCATTTTATTCAGACAATGTAGAATATCGTCCTTGAGGTGCAGGCGCTGGGCCTTCATGGCCTCCATCTCCCCGTCCGCCAGCGGGCTTTCGCGCATTTCCAGGCCACGAATGGTCTTGTCCAGCCGGTCATGCTCTTCCACCTTGCCGCGAAACGCCGGGTCATCCCTGATCAGGGCCTCGATACGCTGACGATGGTCGGGAAATTCGTGATAAACGCTGTGAGGCTCGCCTAGCATGTCTCCCTCCATAAGGCATGGGGTGTCACCGTCACGCTACTACCGGCACCCGGACTTGTCACCCCGCAGTTTCAGCGGAAGCCGCGCGCTTCCTTGATCATCTCGTAGGCCTTGCTGATTTCGGCGGTTTTTTCCGTCGCCACGCGGATCATTTCCTCCGGCACCCCGCGCGACGCCAGCTTGTCCGGGTGATGCTCGCTCATCAGCTTGCGATAGGCCTTTTTCACTTCCTGATCCGACGCCGATTGCTGCACGCCGAGCACATCGTAGGCCTGGCTCAGCGACGGCCGCGAGCGCCCCGCCGCTCCCGCCGCGCCGGCGCCGGCGAACTGCGCCTGTGCCAGCAGCATGTTGAGAATCTGCCGGAACTGCGCCTCCGGCACGCCCAGCCCGCGCGCCACGCGCATCAGTATCCGTTCCTCTTCACTGCTGATGTGGCCATCGGCCATGGCGCTTTGCAGCAATGTTTCCAGGAACACCAGAATCAGATGCCGGCGCTGCCGCACCCGCTGGCGGAATTCCGCCACCGTCTGGTCGAGCGGAAAATCATCATCCTTGCCGCGCCGGAACGCCTCGCGGGCGCGGCGGCGTTGCTCCTCATTGAGCTGCATGCGATTCATTGCCACTTCGGCCTGGTTGATCTCATGCTCGCTGACCCGGCCATCGGCCTTGGCCAGATGCCCCATGATCGAGAAGGTGGCGAAGAACAGCGCCTCTTCCACCGCTTCCCGTTCGCCGGGCCGGTATGGGCGGTAGGGATTGAACGACTGCATGCGTTCCACACCGCGATCGAGAAAATGGCCGATGGCCACCCCGATCACCAGGCCGACGAAGCGGCCAATCAGAAAACCCACCAGACCGAGGATGATCTTGCCACCCCAACTACGCATAAACACACTCACCTTGTGATGATCATTTGCAAAGCCACCCCAGACCGGCCGTGGTCTCGCCCGCCGGACGATACTCCGCGCTCACCCAGCCCTGGTAACCGCGCCGGTCCAGCTCGGCGAAAAACGCTTCCAGCGGAATCTCGCCGCTGCCGGGCTCATGGCGGCCGGGCGCGTCGGAAAACTGCACGTGCTCTATATGGGGCCAGCAACGGCTCAGGGAAGAGATCGGGTCTTCTCCCATGACCCAGAGATGGTAGGCATCATACTGCAAGCGCACATTGGGACGCTCGATCCGGGCGATCAGTTCCAGCGTAGTGCTCAGGCTGTCCAGCAGATAGCCGGGAACATCTACCTGCGTATTGATCGGTTCCAGGGTCAGAATCTTGCCGCGATCGGCGGCCCGGTCGGCGGCGAAGCGCAGATTGTCGACGAAAGTATCCAGTGCTACGTCACGGCTAGTGTGCTGATCCACAATACCGGCCATGCAGTGCAATCGCGGGCAGTCCAGAGCCTCCGCGTAATCCAGCGCCAGCGTCACCCCCTCCCGGAACTGGACCTCACGGCCCGGCAAGGCGGCGATGCCGCGCTCCCCGGCGCTCCAGTCCCCGGGCGGCAGATTGAACAACACCAGCGGCAGGCCGGCATCGTCCAGCGCCCGGCGCAATCGATCCGTCGGGCACGCATACGGGAGCAGGCACTCGGCTCCCTGGAAGCCGGCATCACGCGCGGCGGCACAACGATCCAGAAACGGCAATTCGGTGAACAACAGGCTCAGATTGGCGGCAAAACGAGGCATGGCGAAACCAGAACAGTAGAAAACGGGCTGCCAGTGTACCCGCCTTTGCATCCTGAATCCGCCCTCACTGACACCCGGCAACAGGGTGTCGGTGAGAGCGCGGGTCTATCTTATTTTTTGTTCGTCTGGCGCCGGGCACCGGAGCGCCACCAGACCACCACCGCCAGCACCACTGCCACCAGTTGCGCCAGCGCCCCTTGCCAGGTGGGGAAGAAGCCCAGCCAGGAGAAGGTTGGCAGGTCCAGATAGGACGCATTCAGCCAGCCCGCCTCCTGGAGCGCGGCGATGCCCTTGCCGAGCAGCACCACCGACAGCACCAGCAGCACGATACTGGTGGCCTTGAAGAACACGCCCAGCGGCAGGCGCATGCCGAGCCGGAAGATCAGCAGGCACACCAGCGCCAGCGCGGCGATCGCCGCCAGCAGACCGTACAGCAGCCAGATCTGGGTGTCGGCGGTGACCTGCGACCACAGCGCCTGATAGAACAGGATGGTTTCGAACAACTCGCGGTACACGGAGATGAAGGCCACCACCCCCAGCGCCCAGATGGTGCCGCCGTCCAGCGCGTTGTCCACCTTGCTCTTGATGTAGCCCATCCATTTCTGGCTGTTGCTGTTGCTGTGCATCCAGAAACCCACGTAGAACAGGATCAGCGCCGCCAGCACCCCGCCGACGCCCTCCGTCACCTCCCGGGACGCGCCGCTGAAACGGATCAGTTCGGTGGCCAGGAACCAGGTCAGTATCCCCGCCAGCAGCGCCACCACCCAGCCGACATGAATGAAGCGGCTGGCGCGTTTGGCATTGGCCTTGCGGGTAAACGTCAGCAACGCGGCCACCACCAGCAGCGCCTCCAGCCCTTCACGGAAGAGGATGAAAAAGCTCGCCGAGAAAGTCGCCGCCGGGCTCAACGCGCCGCCGTTGAGCGCGTCTTCCGCCTGCTTCAGGTCGGCCTGCGCCTGACGGACCAGATCGGTCACGGTACTGGCCGGCTGCTGCTGCTCGATGGCGGAGCGTACCGCCATGAAGGAACGCTCGGTGCGCCGCATCAGGCCGTCATCCACCGCCGAGATCTGCTGTTCGATCATCTCGTAGCCGTCCAGGTAGGCGGCCAGCGCGGCGGCGCGGGCGGCTTTTCTGTCACCGGCGGCATAGGCGCTGGCGGCGTCTTCCAGCTTGTCGTGGCTGAGTTCGATGTAATGGTTGCGGCTGAACAGGGTGTCCGGGTGCTGGCGCAAATAGCCCATCGCCGCGAAGCCCTTGTCGCCCAATTGGTCACGCACATCCGCCGGCGACTTGGCGATCACCGTGTCCAGATCCATGGCCATTCTCAGGCTGTGATCGCCCTCCAGCGCTTGCCCGCCCTGCTCGGCCAGTTCGGCGGGTACCGCCATCTGGCCAACGTAAAACGCCAACGCCCAGCGCTGTGCATTGTTCAACTGCGACTGGAAGGCCGCCATGGAAGTCCCTTCCACCCCGCCGGTGATAGTGGTGTACAGCCCCAGCAGGGAGCGGTTGTCATAGCGCGCCTGGTCGTGGAAATTGATCGGCGGCGGTTCCAGTCCCTTGGCGGCGGGCCCGTCGCC
>CAYMKZ010000010.1:0-41294 GCA_964391345.1 uncultured Alcanivorax sp. | reverse complement strand
GCGGACAGCGCGCCCAGCGTGACGCCGTGGAAGCCGTTGGTGAAGCTGATGATGTTCTCGCGGCCCTTGATGTTGCGGGCGATCTTCAGCGCCGCTTCCACGGCGTTGGTGCCGGTGGGGCCGGTGAACTGAACCACGTGATCCATGCCGCGCGGTTGCAGGATGTATTTTTCCAGAGCTTCGAGGAAATCACGTTTGGCCACGGTGTGCATGTCCAGGCCGTGAACGATGAAATCGTTGCTGATGTAGTCCAGCAGCACTTTCTTCAGCACCGGATTGTTGTGCCCGTAGTTCAGCGTGCCGGCGCCGGCGAGAAAGTCCAGATACTCGACGCCATCCTCGTCGTACAGATAGCTGCCCTTGGCTTTGCCGAATACCACCGGAAAGCTGCGTGCGTAACTTTGTACTTCGGATTCGATGTTCTCGAAAATTTCCGTGTCCATGGCTTTTTACCTCGCTGTAAAACGGTTTGTCAGGCGTCGTCGCGGTTGAACGGGCCGATGCGCAGCAGGTGCTCGTCACTGTGCTGGCCGACGAAATGAATGCGCGAATCGAAAAGAATGAACTCTTCGGTCGGCATGCGACGCTGGTAAGCGAAACTGCGGAACATGCCCCAGGAGGCTTCGTTGTCCGCGGTGATGGTGGTGTCGATGTAATGCACGCCGGCGGTTTCATCGCGCTCGATGAGATGCGCCAGCATGCGCTTGGCCAGACCCTGGCCGCGGGCTTTCTGGTGCACCGCGACCTGCCAGACGAACAGAGTGTCGCGCTGTTTGGGGGGAATGTAGCCGGAGATGAAGCCGACCAAGTCGCCGTCCATTTCGGCGGCGACCGAGGTGTCGGCGAAGTGGGTGCATTGCAGCAGATTGCAATACACGGAGTTTTCGTCGAGCGGCTTGCATTCGGCAACCAGCGTGTGAACGCGAGAGCCGTCTTCACTCTCGGGTTTGCGTAAAACAATATCGCTGCGGACGCTGTTGTCCGCCTGGTCGCTTTGGTCGGATGGCATGGGACTCACTTGTGGTCGGTTTCGGGGGAATGAGCGTAATGGGTGTAATGAGAATGCCGCTGGTGCGTGGGCTGGGCGCGGTCGATGGCGCCGAGATCCAGCACGGGGGAAGCATCGATGTGGCCGGCGTTCATCATTGCCGCGACCCGTTGCAGCGAACTCAGAATCAGAGACTGCTCCCAGTCCTCCAGGCGGGAAAAACGCGCCATGAATTCGTCCTGCAACGGCGTCGGTGCTTTTTCCATGATCTCCCGGCCGGCGTCGGTCAGGTAGGCGTACACCCGCCGTTTGTCCCGCTCGCCCCTTTTGCGCTCGATCAGCGCGCGCTTTTCGAGGCGGTCGAGAATCGTCGTGACGGTGGCCTGGCTGACGGAAACCTTGGCGGCGATGTCGCCCATGGTCATTTCACCACGGGAGGCGATGGCCTGAAGGATCAGCAACTGGGGCGCCGTGAGGCCGGCCTCCTTGCTCAGCTTGCGTGAGTAGAGGTCGGTGGCGCGGATGATCTGTCTTAGAGCAATCAAAACTTCTTCGTGTCTGGCCATGGCCGTCGCTCCAGCAAAATTGGGCTATTCCTGAAAATGATGGCGGCGCATCCCGCGGCGCATCACTTCGTAGTGAAAGTAACCGGATTGCAACGAATGACGGTCATTTCCAGCAACTCTGTGGCTTCAAGAGGGAAAGTATTTTAGAGGCTAAACATTTAGATGTCAAAGTAATCGCTGGCAAGCCACTCGGCCCTGCAATGGCCAAGGCCTGTCACCAGGCCCGGGGTGATGCCATGGAATGCTCGGTGATCATAGGCCGAGGCTGTGAGTTCCATTAAAAAACCCATGGCCGACAGAGGTCTATTTGGCGGCAGGTTTCTGCTACACTTCCGACCCCCTTGTGATGGGGGTGAGTGATAGGGCGGTGATGGCGCGGATGCCATTGGCCTTGTCTGGTCGTCGCGGCGGCCTTTCATCAACGCCCCAGCGGAGATTTTCATGAAACGCGAAAGCGGTGCCGATATCCCCCGGAAGATGCCCGACGTGGCATCCAACTCCATGGTGGATCACATTCACAGCACGCTGGACTGGGTGGGCATGAGCGAGATCCACCTGCCGGCCCGCGTCAACGATACTCTGGCCGGCGAGCGCCCGGTCAGCACTTCGATCCAGGCGTACGTCAATCTGGCCAACCCGGATGCCAAGGGCATCCACATGTCCCGGCTGTATCTGATGCTGGAGGAGACGTTCGGCGATCAGTCGGTGAGTGCCTCTTCGATTCGCCAGTTGCTGGAAAATTTTCTGGAAACCCACGCCGGCCTCAGCGACAAGGGCTTCGTGCAGTTCAATTTCGAATACTCCATGCGCCGCCCGGCCCTGAAAAGCAGCTATGCCGGCTGGAAAAGCTACCCGGTGACCATCAAGGGCACGCTGCAACCGGACGGCCTGCGCATCGAACTGGCGGTGGAAGTGCCCTATTCATCGACCTGCCCCTGTTCCGCGGCGCTGGCCCGGCAACTGATCCAGGAGCAGTTCCGCGAGGACTTCGCCGGCGCGGGTCAGGTGGACGTGAACCAGGTGTTCGAATGGCTGGGCACGGAAGAGGGCATCATGGCCACCCCGCACAGCCAGCGCTCCGTGGCGCAGGTGCGAGTGGTGCTGGATGATTCCTGTGGTGCCGGGTTCCCGATCACGGCGCTGATCGATACCATCGAAGGGGCGCTGAAAACGCCGGTGCAGACCGCCGTGAAGCGGGTCGATGAGCAGGAGTTCGCCCGCCTCAACGGCCGCAACCTGATGTTCTGCGAGGATGCCGCCCGCCGTCTCAAACAGGTACTGGACGCCCAGGCCTGCTACAAGGACTACTGGCTGCGCGTCAACCACCTGGAAAGCCTGCACGCCCACAATGCCGTGGCCATCGTCACCAAGGAAGTGGAAGGCGGCTACCTGCCCATCCCCTGATTTACTTTCCGGTTCGCCGGGAAAGCGCCGCGCTGGCGGCGCTAGCAGGCGGCTAACGCTGCCCGCTCTGGTCATCGTCCACGTTCGGATCATGGTAACCCGGCACCGGGTCGAACCCGCCGGGGTGCCAGGGGTGGCACTTGCAAAGACGCTTGACGGCCATGGCACTGCCGTGCAGGCTGCCGTGTGTCAGTATCGCCTGTCGCGCGTATTCCGAGCAGGTTGGATAGAAGCGGCACTGGTTGCCGACCCAGGGGCTGAGGGTAATCTGGTAAAGACGCAAACCACCCAATAGCAGGAACTTCACGATCGGGCTCCGCTGAACAAGACACGCCGTTGTGATTCACGGCGTGCATCATCATACGGCGAACCACAGCGTGGATACCAGCGCTCACGGGGTGGCAAGAAAACACCGGACCACCAATATCCCGGTGTTTGCAATGGGCCGATAATTGTCGTGATCATCCCTGTTTCCGGCAAGATTCTGTCTTGATGATGCCGGGATTCTCTGGAAGAATCGCCCACTCGGTTTCCAGGTCCTCCCGTGAACAGAGAGATTTCGGCATGTGCCGTGCCGAATGAACGGGTAATGTAAAACCCGTACCTGGGCGAAGATTCGGGTCACTTCTGATGCAGAAGTTTTCAACGTACTGGAGCATAACAATATGCCGGTAAAAATTTCCGTGCTGAAGGAGACACGGGACAACGAGCGCCGGGTGGCGCTGGTTCCCGCGGTCGCCGGAAAGCTCGCCAAACTCGGTAGCGAGATCCGCCTGCAAACAGAGGCGGGGATCGCCAGCCGTATTCCGGATGCGGGTTATGACGACGTGTCCTTTTTCGATGATCCCCGTGAAGGCGTGAAGGATGCGGACATCGTTCTCTCCGTGCAGCCGCCGGAACTGGACGTCGTCGAGGCCATGAAGGAAGGGTCCATTCTGATTTCCTTCGTGCACGCGCACAAGGAACCGGAGCTGACCAAACGGCTGCGTGATCGCAAGATCACCACGTTTGCCATGGAATCCGTACCGCGTATCACCCGCGCACAGGCCATGGACGCGCTGTCTTCCCAGGCTGCGCTGGCCGGCTATTACGCCGCTCTGCTGGGCGCCACCAACCTGCCGCGTATCCTGCCGATGATGACCACCGCGGTGGGCTCCATTCGCCCCGCCAAATGTCTGGTCATGGGGCTTGGCGTGGCCGGCTTGCAAGCGCTGGCCACCGCGCGCCGCCTCGGCGCCATGACCGAAGGCTACGATGTGCGCCCGGAAACCAAGGAACAGGCGGAATCGCTGGGTGCGAAGTTCGTGGATACCGGCGTTGACGCCCGGGGCGAGGGCGGTTATGCCCGTGAACTGACTCAGGAAGAGAAAGACAAGATCGCCGAGGTGGTCACCAAGCATATCCAGCAAGCGGATATCATCATCACCACCGCGGCGATTCCCGGCCGCCCCGCGCCGAAGCTGATCAGCAAGGCGCAGGTGGATGGCATGAAGGACGGCGCGGTGATCGTCGATCTGGCCGCCGAAGGCGGCGGCAACTGCGAATACACGGTGCCGGGGGAAACCACCCAGGTGGGCCAGGTGACCATCGTGGCGCCGCTCAATGTGCCGTCACTGATGGCCGAGCATGCTTCCGAGCTGTATTCCAAGAACCAGTTGAACCTGATTCAACTGTTCGTCAAGGAAGGCGCCATCGACATCGACTGGGAAGACGAGGTGCTGGCCAAGACCGCCTTGACGCACGGCGGCGACATCAAGAACGAAGCCGCCAAAAAAGCCATCGAGGGTTAAGACATGGAATATACCACCACTGTTCTGACGGGCTTCGTTGCCCTGTACATCTTCATGCTGGCGGCGTTCACCGGTTATGAAATCATCGGCCGCGTACCGTCCATTCTGCATACCCCGCTGATGTCCGGCTCCAACTTCGTGCACGGCATTGTCGTGGTGGGCGCGCTCTGGGCGCTGCTCAATGCTTCCTCCACACCGCAGCAGATCATCGGTTTCCTCGGCGTGCTGCTGGGCGCCGGCAACGCCGCCGGCGGCTACGTGGTCACCGAACGGATGCTGGAAATGTTCAAGTCGTCCGACAAGAAGAAAGGATAAGGGGCCGCCATGAATGCTGCACTGATTATCGACGCGAGTTATTTCATCGCCGCTTTCCTGTTCATTTACGGCTTGAAGCGCATGTCCTCCCCGGTCACCGCCCGTTCCGGGATCGTGGTGGCCGGCTGGGGCATGGTGATCGCCGTGGTGGCCAGCTTCCTGTACACACTGGACGTCAACCCGGCGGCGCGGCCGCATCTGGGCGTCAACGTCACGCTGGGCATCATCGCACTGGTACTGGGCCTGGGCTGGGCCTGGTGGAGCGGCAAGAAAGTGGCCATGACGGCCATGCCGCAAATGGTGGCGCTGTACAACGGCATGGGCGGCGGCGCGGCCGCCTCCATCGCCGCCATCGAACTGACCGGCCACCAGGCCCACGGCGGCGTCGCGCTGACGCTGGGTGTGCTGGGCGCGCTGATCGGCTCGGTATCGCTGTCCGGCTCCCTGATCGCCTGGGGCAAACTGGATGGCCGCATCAACAAGACGCTGCGCGTTGGCGGTTTGCAGGTCATCAACGGCTCGCTGCTGCTGGTGACGGTGCTGATCGGTGCTTACATCGTCAGCCAGGGCGGCCAGGTCAGCGGCGCCACGCTGGGCATCTTCTTCGTGCTGGCGCTGGTATACGGCGTGATGATGACCATGCCCATCGGCGGCGCGGACATGCCGGTGGTGATTTCCCTGTACAACGCCTTTACCGGCCTGGCGGTGGGTTTCGAGGGCTACGTGCTCAACAACCCGGCGCTGATGATCGCCGGCATGGTGGTGGGCTCCGCCGGCACCCTGCTGACCCTGCTGATGGCCAAGGGCATGAACCGCTCCGTCTCCAACGTGCTGTTCTCCAACTTCGGCGCCGCCGGCGGTGATGAAGACGGTGAAATCGAAGGCTCCATGAAACCGGCGGAAGCCAGCGACGCGGCCGTCAACATGCGTTACGCCACCAAAGTGATCGTGGCCCCCGGCTACGGCCTGGCCGTGGCACAGGCGCAGCACAAACTGTACGAATTCGTGAAGCTGCTGCAAGACGCCGACGTGGACGTGAAATTCGCCATTCACCCCGTGGCCGGACGCATGCCCGGACACATGAACGTACTGCTGGCGGAAGCCGGTGTGCCTTACGACATCATCCACGACATGGAAGATATCAACGGCGAGTTCAAGGAAGCGGACGTGGCCATCGTCATCGGCGCCAACGATACCGTGAACCCGGCGGCGAAGACCAAAAAGTCCTCACCGATCTACGGCATGCCGATTCTCAATGTCAGCGATGCCAAGCAGGTGTACGTGGTCAAGCGTGGCCAGGGCAAGGGCTATTCCGGCGTCGAGAACGAGCTGTTCTACGCCGACAACACCAACATGGTGTACGGCGATGCGCAGAAAGTGATGGTGGAGATGATTCAGGCCATCAAGTCGTTGGGGGGTTGATCAACCCCGTGTGGAGCGCGCCATTCGGCGCGCTCCATTCAAACACGTATTTCCTCCACGACTGCGACGCACGCCTACAATGCGAAGCGCTCCCGCAAGATGCGATTAGCACGTGTTTGCCAGCCTGGGCCGGTGGCCTTAAGTACGGCTAGCAAGTCCGGGTCGAGGCGAAGCTTGACCGCCACCTTGGCATCAGCCTTCGGTGGCCGGCCCAGGCGAGCGTGTGGCTTGGCCTTTTTCCATTCAGCTTCGGTCACCGGCTTGGCGTCCGGGTCCTTGCGGGCTGCCGACGTGATGGCTTTGTCCTCGGCCTCGGAAGGGATGAGGGTACCTTTTTTAAGCTTGGGCATAACGATTCACCTCGCGTCGATTGGCCTTGCGCAGGCTGATGATGCGCCGACTGTTGGCGCGATCCACGAAAGCCACTGCGTACAGGCGCAGGCCAATGTAGCCAATTCCGCATTGGCGCGGCTCGCTGTAGTCGCGGCGCAAGTCGGGCCACGTCAGCGCCGACTCCCATTCCAGTTCCGTCGCTTTTGCCAATGACACGCCGTGCTTGTCTTGGTTGGTGGCGTCCTTGGCGGAGTCAAACGTGACTTTCATGGAATTTAGTGTACCCCCAATAAGTTGAGTGTCAATGCCCGCCATTGCTATGGGATGGAAGATGCTAGTGGCTTGAATAAAAAACGGCCTTACCGAGCACCGTCATAGTGGCATCCGGTTCGTCATGCTCCAGCAGCCCCAACACCAAGCGGGCCGGTAGCGGCCGGCGCCCCGGCCCAACCGGTATCTGAGGCAACGAAACGCCCACTTCCTCTACCAGTGCCTCCCACGGCATCACCTGACTGACCCGGACCAGTGAGTGGATCATGCCGATCATCTCGTCCAGGCGGGCCCAAAACAGATCTCGTTCGTGGTTCTCGATGCCTTCGGCGGGCGAGCGCTGATGGGCCATTGCGTTTTCCACTATTGCAAGGAAATGATCTGTTAAAATGCAGTTTCTGGCAATTCGGGACAACTTATCATGGTCAGAATAGCAGTAAAATCAATGAGTTAGTGATTTTTCAGGGGCGACTGGTTCAATTGTCAGCATGTCAGCCTGGGCCGCACCGCTCGGGAAACATAATCACGCCACTCCCAAAGAATACGACGACGGGAATCCAGACCGTGAGCATGTTGCAATGCATGAAATGTTTCTATGTACCTGTGTCGGATGCCTGTGAAGAGCTCACCGTCGAACAGCTCTTTGAACCATTCGCGCTCCTGGCTTGTTGGCTCTTCCAGAAACTCTTCAATTTCCTCGATGTAGCTTGGCTGTGCCCAGTTGGATGAGTGCCATATATCTTGCTCGGGCAGTGGCCGCGAAAACAGGTAGGGGAGCAGGTAAATATTGCTTAACATCGAATTCAGTAGGTGCTCTTGCGCTTTTCCCGGAGAACCCACGCGGTAGTACGCCAATGCAGCGTATAGAAGAAATGCGGGCTCACCAACATCATCCGGAAATTCCTTCTCGAACCAGTCCAGGAATTCAGTTGCTTTCTCTGGAGCACCACTAAGCACAAAGTAGATGCACACTTGGTAGCGCTTTCCTGATCCATCCGAAGTCGCGCCGAATTTCTCTCTTTCTTTGAAGAGCGCTCGTCGAGCACGGTTGGCACGCTCTCGATACTTTTTTTGCTCATCAGTTAGCACAGCGCCACCTCAAAAGACGTAACGAACAGGTAAATTCAGCGGCGCTTGCGTACGCCAGCCAACAGGCTATCGGCCAGTAGACGATGCTCCACAGGGAAATCACGAGTACTGAAGTGTTCGTGAAGATCCTCATCAGAGCCTACAGTCTACCTGGAGCCGCCTCAAGACCATAACGCTTGAAATCAGCCGCGCGGGAACCGCGTCCGCTGCATTGAATTGTTAGCCGCGCAACTGTTCATAGGAAGCATACGCTACGGCACGAGACAACATTTGCCAAAAGTTAAGCTCCTCTTGCGAGACTTCAAAATTACGCATGGGACCTGAACGGTTACGCGCATTCTCAAGAACCCAACACTCAAGCCCTGTGAAAGTGGCGTTGTAGCGCCAATTAGCATGCGAAAAGGCATTGCGAAAGTCTCGAACGGCACCACGCGATAAATACTTGGCACAACGTGCGGCGACGGAACCAGCGGCCGCACGCTTAGCAACAACTTCAAAACACGCATCTTTGAGGTACACGAAGCAGATGTAGTTTTGCACCACAACCGATGCGCGCGTTATAGCTGGATTGTTTGTAACCGACGTTGCGAAGTCGCTCCAAGTTTGAAACGCGACGAGCTCTTCCAGGCGCGCCGAGAGTGGCACAGGCGAAGTCGCCTTGATCTCCGCTTTGGCTTCGGGTGCCAAGAATCGAATGTCAGCGGCGACCATAGTTGCAACCTTTTTGGATTCATCGAGTTGTAAGCCAACCTCATCGCAGAGACGGCCTCGAAACATAGCGAGTTGTTGGTCAAGGTGCTTCATAACGGCTAACGCTTGAGCTCAGCCGCCGGAAACCGCATCGCGGTTTACGGTCGGCTGGGGCGATTTGTTATACGACTTATACACGGTTGCAGATTAACTCGTCCATGCTCGTGACAAGCAGCTCTACGTGCTGGATTCTCTTGGCTATACGCTCTTGGTCTATTTCGACTAAACGGCCATGCCCGTTGTAGTCCCCGGAGTGAACAATTTCGTGGCGCCTTTGAACTAGCTTTCCCACTGATTTTTTCAGCGTCTTTCGCTTGGTTTTGGCCTCCGCGTGCTTGGTGATGTCCTTTATTCGAAATGGCAAAAATATCTCGTCGATGACTGCGAATTTTTGCGTTGTATGGGTGTTGTAGTAGGACTGCACAAGCGTCCTTATCCGCCGGTACGGTCTCTCCATGGTTATTAAATTCAGCGCCTCCCTCGTGTCCAGACCCGCATCAGCCAGAAGTTCGACCAGTGAGTTGTCGGGTTTGTACTTTTTGAGGTAGGCGACGAGCTTCTCGGCAAAGACATCCGTGACGTAGGCATCAAGCGCCGCAACCGCTAGGACTACCGCACCTCGAACGATGTCTTTCGGAGCGGGCGTTTGGCCGCCTTCTGCATTGAGTTCATGAAGGGTCTTGAAGCTTTCCGTCAAGGATTCGCAGCGTCTAATTGTCTTGATGAATTTTGCATGCGCCTTCGACGCCACGATGGCCACTCCTAAGTCGTATAACGCTTGGCACAGCGGCGAGCGAAGCGAGTCCGGTAGCCGAAGGCTGCGAACCGCTGCCACTTGTTAAGCGAGATGCTCATCTATGCCCCGCAATAGCGCCATGTAGGCATGGTAATATTTATGATATTCCGGCTGCTCGATCAGGAACCTTTTGCCAATAGCGATTTTGGTACCAGTTTTTTTCTTAAATTCTTTATCAACATACCCCATATTGTGAGTTGCAATATGCCTGACCTGGAAACACTCTGTAATGAGTTTTAATTCATTCATAATATTTGGAAGAGTGATGCCGAAATCGTTTAAAGATTTTACGACTTCATCAAAACGTTGGTAGAATCCACGTTTTGGAGGCAAAGAAGGTTTTATAACAGATGAGAATAAGTCTTTCAGGAAAAACTCAATATCGCTACATAGGGACATAATCGTTAGCTCCCAAAGCCGTTGGTACGCACCCGAACTCACTTTTTGATCAAATAATGTGTTCATATTTTCAGGCATATTGAGTGCCTGCTTGAGTTCTTTATTAAAAATGAACTCCTTATCCTGAAGAGGCACTTCGATAGCGCTTTTGAATATTGTATTATTTGTCCCTTGTTCACAGCGCCAGCCATGTAAACGAGTCAAGGGATGTTTTAATTCTCTGACAATGCTCATGTCTTGCCGCCGCTTAACAGCAATTAGGCCGCGTTCTATCATAAGAAATTATTGCTGCCTTCTATGATAAGTATTATCTGCTACCGGATAAAACCAGAAAAATCAGTGTGACGCAAGTCTCACTGTGGGGGATATGTGGACGTTTTGACTAACTTCTTATGATGGAGCATAACTGTCCATATGGACAGTTGATTGAGGTTGATATGGCCACTCCCAAGGAAGGGCAGGGATGGTTGCAGGGACGCTTTCGCGAAGTGATTCGAGCACATCATTACAATGTTCGCACTGAGAGGAGTTACTGGTACTGGATTTGTTATTTCATCCGTTTCCATCATTTGAAACATCCCGAAGACATGGCGGAGGCGGAGGTGGGCGCCCTCTTGAGCATATCGACGGGGTGACTCGTGCGAAGCGTCCGGCGAGGTTGCCGGTTGTTTTGAGCCACAAGGAAGCAATGGGGATCATTGATTGCTTGGGCGAGCCGCAGCGGTTGATCGCCTCACTGATGTATGGTGCTGGTTTGCGGGAGCGTGGTGCCCCTCACCCCCGACTCCAACGAGTCCCCTCACGCCCGTCTTCAAGAATCACACCCTGAGCTTTAAGGTCATCACGAATCCGGTCGGCACGGGCAAAGTCCCGGGCTTTCTTGGCGTCGGCACGCTCGGCAATCAAGGCTTCGATGGCATCAGCGGAGAGGGCACCATCGTTGCCTTGCTGGAACCAGATTTCGGGATCGTCCTGTAGCAGACCAAGAAGGCCGGCGGCGGCGCGGAGTTCGGCGCGCAGGCGGGGTTTGTCGGTGTCGCCGGCTTTGTTGATGCGGGCGGCGAGGGCGTGCAGTTCGCTGATGGCCTGGGGGGTGCCGAGGTCGTCGCAGAGGGCTTCCATCACCGGGTGTTCGGCGGCTATTTCCGCTTTATCGGCAATGTCGCCGCCGCGCAGGGCCTGGTAGAGGCTGTCGAGGCCGGCTTTGGCCTGGTCGAGCATGTCGGCAGAGAAATTCAGCGGGGAGCGGTAGTGGCTGGAGAGCAGGGCGAAGCGCAGTACTTCGCCGCGGTATTCTTTCAGTAGTTCGCGCACGAGGCGGAAGTTGCCCAGGGATTTGGACATTTTTTCGCCGTCGATGTTGATGTAGCCGTTGTGCATCCAGTAGCGCACGTATTCGGTGCCGTGGGCGCAGCAGCCCTGGGCGATTTCGTTTTCGTGGTGGGGGAAGATCAGGTCCTGGCCGCCGCCGTGGATGTCGATGACGTCGCCGAGATGTTTGTGGATCATGGCCGAGCATTCGATGTGCCAGCCGGGGCGGCCGCGGCCCCAGGGGGAGTCCCAGCCGGGTTGGTCGTCGCTGCTCGGTTTCCAGAGTACAAAATCGCCGGGGTGGCGTTTGTAGTCGGCGACTTCCACGCGGGCGCCGGCGAGCATGTCGTCGAGGTTGCGGCCGGAGAGTCTGCCGTAGTCGGGCATGGATTCCACGGCGAACAGTACGTGGCCGTCGGCGGCGTAGGCGTGGTTTTTGGCGATCAGGGTTTCGATCATGGCGATCATTTCGCCGATGTGTGCGGTGGCTTTGGGGACGATCACCGGCGGCAGTGCCTTGAGGGCTGTCATGTCTTCGGCAAAGGCGGCGCTGAAGCGTTCGGTGAGGGCCGCCATGGGTTCGCCGGTTTCGGCGCAGGCGTTGATGATCTTGTCGTCGATGTCGGTGATGTTGCGGGCGTAGACCACTTGCGGGTAAAGGCGGCACAGCAGCCGGTAGAGCACGTCGAACACCACTACCGGGCGGGCGTTGCCGATATGGACGTAGTTGTAGACCGTGGGGCCGCATACGTAGAGGGTGATGCGCTGCGGGTCCAGCGGGATGAACTCGTCCTTGGTGCCGGTGAGTGTGTTGTGCAGTCTAAGCATGCCGGAGACGTCCTGAATGCCGGGTTATTTGGATTTGTGGTGGTCGCCGTACAGTTCGTCGGGATCGATCAGGGGCGCTCGGTCGATGGTCGCCTGTTTGTCGTCCAGCTTCCAGTAGAAGCAGTCGCGGCGGCCGGTGTGGCAGGCGGGGCCGGTTTGTTCGACGCGGGCCAGCAGCACGTCGCCGTCGCAGTCGGCGCGCAGTTCCCGCAGCATTTGCACCTGGCCGGAGGTTTCGCCTTTGCGCCACAGCGTGCCACGCGAACGCGAGTAGTAGCAGACGCGCCCGGTGCGCAGGGTTTCTTCGATCGCTTCGCGGTTCATCCAGGCGAACATCAGCACTTCGCCGGTATCGTGCTGTTGGGCGATCACCGGGATCAGGCCGGCGTCGTTGAAGGCGAGGTCGTTCAGTGCTGTGTCGAGCGGAACGCTGAAACCGGGTGTCTGGTGTTCGTTTTGTTTGAACATGGTCTGAACGTCAGAAGTTGAAAAAGCCGGGGTTTGCCCGGCGCTCACTGTAGGGTGGATAAGCGCAGCGCATCCACCTTTTCGCTTTTTCACTCGTCGCCAGATGGTGGATGCGCTGCGCTTACCCACCCTACGGGTCGTTCAAATCGGCGCGCGAGTGCTTTGGGACAGTGCCTCCACGGCGTCTTCGAGCCCTGCTTCTTCGGTACTCTGGGAGCCGAGACTGCGGATCGCCACTTTGCGTTGCTGGGCTTCCTGTTCGCCGATTACCCAGATGCGCGGCGTCTTGGCCTTGGAGTGTTCGCGTACCTTGAAGCCGATCTTTTCGTTGCGGGTATCCAGCTCGGCGGGGATGCCTTTGGCCTTGAGCAACGCTACCGCTTCGGCGGCGTAGTCGTCCACGGCGTTGGTGATGGTGCAGACCACCACCGGCGTCGGCGCCAGCCACAGTGGCAGATGCCCGGCGGTGGATTCGATGAGGATGCCGAGGAAGCGTTCCAGGGAACCCAGCACGGCGCGGTGCAGCATTACCGGGCGGCGGCGCGAGCCGTCCTCGGCGACGTATTCCGCATCCAGCCGTTCGGGCAGTACGAAATCCACCTGCAAGGTGCCGCACTGCCAGTCCCGGCCGATGGCGTCGCGCAGCACGAATTCCAGTTTCGGGCCGTAGAAAGCCCCTTCACCGGGGTTCAGTTCGCATTCCAGACCGAGGGATTCCACGGCGGCGCGCAGGGCGCCTTCCGCTTTGTCCCAGGTTGCGTCGGAGCCGGCGCGCTTGTCCGGGCGGTCGGAGAATTTGATGCGGAAACTCTCGAAGCCGAAATCCTGATAGACCTCACGCAGCATGGTGATGAAGTCGGCGGTTTCCTGGTTGATCTGCTCTTCGGTGCAGAAGATGTGCGCGTCGTCCTGGCTAAAGGAGCGCGCGCGCATCAGGCCGTGCAGTGCGCCGTGGGCTTCGTTGCGGAATAGCGCGGTGAATTCGCCCATGCGGATCGGCAGGTCGCGGTAGCTCTTGATGCCCTGCTTGAAAATCTGCACGTGGCCGGGGCAGTTCATCGGCTTGATGGCCATCTCTTTGTCATCGTGCGTGCACACGGTGAACATGTCGTCGCTGTATTTGTCCCAGTGGCCGGACTGTTCCCAGAGAATGCGGTCCATCAACTGCGGCGTGGCGACCTCGGAGTAGCCGTACTTCTCCATCTTGGCGCGGATGTAGTTTTCCAGGTTCTTGCGCAGCCGCCAGCCTCGGGGGTGCCAGAACATGCTGCCCACCGCTTCCTGCTGGATGTGGAACAGATCCATTTCGCGGGCCAGTTTGCGGTGATCGCGTTTCTCCGCTTCTTCGAGCTGTTTCAGGTAGGCATTGAGCTCTTTCTTGTCGCGCCAGGCGGTGCCGTAGATGCGCTGTAGCTGGGCCTTGCTGGAGTCGCCGCGCCAGTAGGCGCCGGCCACTTTCATCAGCTTGAAGCCATCGCCCAGCTTGCTGGTGGTGGGCAGGTGAGGGCCACGGCACAGGTCGATGAAATCGCCCTGACGATAGAGCGAGACTTCCTGGTCGACGGGCAGATCGCGGATGATTTCCGCCTTGAAGTCCTCGCCTTTGTCGAGGAAGAAGCGTACGGCGTCGTCGCGCTCCCAGACTTCGCGGTGAATGCTTTCGTTGCGGCGCACGATTTCCTGCATGCGCTTTTCGATGGCCGTCAGATCTTCCGGCGTGAACGGGGTGTCACGATGAAAATCGTAATAGAAGCCGTTTTCGATGGTCGGGCCGATGGTCACCTGAGTGTCGGGAAACAGCTCTTGTACCGCCTCCGCCATGACGTGAGCGGCATCGTGGCGAATCAGCTCCAGAGCGTCTTGGTGGTCCCGCGTGATGATTTCCACGGTGCTGCCGTCGTCGAGCGGCAGGTAGACGTCGAGAAGGCGGCCGCCGGCTTTCACGGCCAGTGCCTGTTTGGCGAGTTTTTTGCTGATGCGCTCGGCGATCTCCAGCCCGGAGGCCGGTTGCTCAAACTCCATGGTTGCCCCGTCGGGCAGTCGATAGCTCACGCTCATGGGTGATACGGGATCCAAAAGTAAACGAAGGTCGGAACCGGCAGATGGTAGGCAATCGTTGCCCCGGCATCAAGGAGAAGCCCGCTATCCCCGTCATCAAGGAGAAGTCCGCTATCCCCGTCATTCTGCGCGCAGTCGCAGAATCCACGAGTCTCCAAGGCCCTGGATCCTGCGACTGCGCTGCGCTCCGCGCAGGATGACATACCGCTACGCTCCGCGCGGGATGACGTACCGCTACGCTCCGCGCAGGATGACGCCGGGAGAGGCTGCGGCTACCTCTAGTCCGGAGGCTGGTTGCTCAAACTCCATGGTTGCCCCGTCGGGCAGTTGGTAGCTCACGCTCATGGGTGATACGGGATCCAAAAGTAAACGAAGGTCGGAACCGGCAGAAGGTAGGCAATCGTTGCCCCGTCATCAAGGAGAAGCCCGCTATCCCCGTCATTCTGCGCGCAGTCGCAGAATCCATGAGTCTCCAAGGCCCTGGATCCTGCGACTGCGCTACGCTCCGCGCAGGATGACGTACCGCTATGCTCCGCGCAGGATGACGTACTGCTACGCTCCGCGCAGGATGACGTACCGCTACGGCTACACTCGGAATGACGGGGGCGCCGTGCGGGGTTGGCGGGCGTGGGTCAGAGCGTGACCACCCGGCCTTTCTCGCTGAAGCAGGCGACCCGGTTGCGACCGGCGCCCTTGGCCTGGTAGAGCGCTTCGTCGGCGGCCTTGATCAGCGAGGTGGCGTCCTGGATGTGCTCGCTGATGCCGGCCACGCCGACGCTGATGGTGACCACCTGGCTGACCCGCGAGCCGGAGTGCGGCAGCCCCAGTTGCTCGATGCGGGTGCGCATGCGCTCGGCGAACACCAGTGCGTCCTTGAGGCTGGTATTGGCCAGCGCGACGACGAATTCCTCACCGCCGTAGCGGGCCACGAAGTCCTTTTCTCCCTGGGCCATGGAGCGGGGTATCGAGGCGATGGTCTTGAGGCATTCGTCGCCGGCCAGATGGCCATAGGTGTCGTTGTACTGCTTGAAAAAATCGATATCGAACAACAGCAGCGTGGTGCGGCGCGCGTGGTCATTGCGGCCGACGCCGTACAGTACCTCATTGAGACGGGCTTCCATGCCGCGCCGGTTGAGGCAGCCGGTGAGACCGTCCACGGTGGCTTGGCTTTCCAGCATGAGGTTGGCCGAGTGCAGCTCGTTGCGATGCTGGAACAGCACGTGTTCGGACAGAAAGTGCTGGCGCGACAGGCGTTCGTGAATGTATTGCCCGAACAGACTCATGATGGCGATGGTGAACGTCAGCAGCAGCAACACCAGGGACTGATCCATGGCGGCGTCGGGGCTGACGGTGAAGCACAGGCCGAGCGCGACGATCATCAGAATGCTGGAAGCCACCGCCCAGTAGAACGGTACCCGCAGCAGCATGCTGATCATGAGGATGGCCAGCGCGGTTTGCAGAAACAGCGCGTAGGACAGCGGATGCTGGATCGTCAGGCCCATCCAGTCACCGGTGAGGGCGATGGAAAACGCCAGCAACAGCGAAGCGCCGTGCAGGAAGCGACGCCACTCCGCGTGCCGGGCGATGATCACCGTGGCGACGGCGACCATCATGCAGAACAGGCGTGGCCGCCAGGTATGAGCGGCGGCCTGGGGGGCGATGAAAATTTCCAGCGCCAGCGTCAGCATCAGCAATACGACGATGGTGCCCGCTGCCCAAGGGGCCACGGTGGCCACGGTGGTGCGAAAGTAATCGGCGAAGTCCCGCTCCAGAGGAGTGGGCAATCGCAAATGCCAGGACAGATGAATATCGTTGCCGCTGGGCAGCGTACTGGTTTCCTGCGTGTCGGCCTTCAAAGCTATCGATCCCCCCGATCAATTCGGGTGCGGGCCCGGCCAGTGGCCGGAATACGGTTCCTGCCTGCCTGAGCTTATCCTGCCTGGCAGGGCCAAGGTAGCGTAAATGCTGACCTTTGCTGGCAGTATAACGTCAGTCGAGCAGACACAGGAGAGCTTCCCGCTGTGCTGTCGACAGGCGGCGGAACCAGGCCAGTAGTCTGGCTTCCTGGGCTTCGTCGGTGGCGGCGACAGCTCTGGGCTCACTCAGCGGTACATGGGCAGGCCAGTTCTGCCGGCTGTGGTGCAGGCGCGCCACGATCTCGGCGTTCATGCTGCGGTGGCTGCCGTAGGCGGTCGAGGCGATCCAGTTGCGCATTCCAGGCGGAAACCGCACCACGAATTTTTCCGTCTGGCTGCTTTCCGTCTCCTTTTCCTGTTGGTTCATTGCTTCACTATCCACCCTGTTGAAGAAGTACTGACATAAGCATTTTTTTTCTAGGTGGAGATACTGACCGCAAACCGGCGCGGCGGACAGTGACTGAGTTAACAATACTGATACAATCGCCGCATTTATGATGCGCCCGTGAGGCATTGATGCCATGAATATCGCCAACGCCGATCTCAATCTGCTCAAGTATCTGGACGTGCTGCTGCGCGAGAAGAACGTCACCCGTGCCGCCGAGCATCTTGGTATTACCCAGCCGGCCATGAGCAACAGCCTCAAGCGGCTGCGCCACATGTTCGACGATCCGTTGCTGATTCGTACCAGTGAGGGCATGAGTGCCACGGATCGGGCGCTGGAATTGCAGCCGCTGGTGCGCCAGTTGATCGCCCAGGCGGAAATGCTGTTCACCCCGGACGACGCCTTTCAGCCGTCCAGAAGCCGCCGCGTGTTCCGCATCATGACCAGCGATTACGCGGAGGGGACGCTGGTGCCGCATATCGTGCGCCGGCTGCGGGAAGAAGCGCCGGACGTGGTGCTCGATTTCGTCACGCCGTCCGATGTCAGCTATCCGGACATGGAGCAGGGCCGGGTGGACATGGCGGTCAACCGCTTCAACGAAATTCCCGGTTCCTTTCATCAGGTGACGCTGTGGCGTGATTCGTTTTCTTGCCTGCTCAACCGGGACAATCCGCTGGCCGGGCACCTGGATCTGGACAGCTATCTCTCGGCACAGCATATCTGGGTATCAAAGACCGGCTTCGGGGTGGGGTTCGGCATGAATCCGGAGAAGCTCGGCGGGCTGGGCTGGATCGACCATGCGCTCCAGCAGATGGGCCGCAGCCGCAAGATCAGCATTTTTACCCGCCATTACCAGATGCCGGGGTTGCTGGCCATGAACAACGACCTGGTGGCGACGCTGCCGAGCCGGGTGGCGCGCATGCAGGCGCAGAACCCGCGCCTGGTGATCAAGTCGCCGCCGTTCGAGATCCCCGAGTTCGAGCTGAAAATGGCCTGGTCACCGCTGTTGCATCACAATGCGGCGCACCGCTGGTTGCGCAAGCTGATTCAGGAGGAAGCGGAGCGCATCCTCGACGAAGACCCTTGAGCCCGGTGCGGCGCTGACCGTCAGGAGGCCGAGGAACTGGTCTTTCGCCAGTGGGTGTTGACCCGTCCCGGCGCGTTTTCGCCCGCCTCGGCGATGGCGCCCTTGCCGACCCCTTCGAAGGCGCGTACCCGGAAATGCTTGCCCGGCGCTTCCTCGGCCAGTTGCCGGGCGATGTGCGCGGCCAGATATTCGACGGTGGTGTCGGTATCCACCAGGTAGCAGTGATCCTCGGGAATCATCAGCTCGAAATGGCCCTGGGGAGCGTCGTAGCGGAAGCGGTAGTGCGGCGTTTCCTCCAGGTAGTAGGTGCCTTCCAGGTCGGCCTGTGAGCCGATATAGATGTCCTCCCAGCGGTCGGCCCACAGTTTTTCCCAGTAGCGGCTGCGCCGGCCGTTCTCGAAAATCTCGATGCTGGAGCGGTGGCCGTGGGCGATGCGCTGGCAGTTGCCGTCATGCTTCCTGAGCCCGTGGGAATAGTGGTAGAACGGCGCGGTGCCGGTGTCCTCGTCGCGCAGTACCAGCCGCGCCTCGACCACGTTGTCTGGCACCTCGGCGCGAATCAGAGTCAGCAGATGGTCGGTCAGCGCGGCTCTGGAAATATCGCTGCCGGGCAGTGTGACGATGCTCTGCCTGGGCGCATGGAGGTGGATCTCACCACCGCTGTAGCGCCATTCGAGGCGCAGGTGGTCGTCATCCCGGGGGTGCAGGGTCAGCAGTGTGCTGTCGGCGGGCACCAGCAGCCGGTGGTCGGCGTGGTCGTCGATCAGATGCTTGACCTTCTTCTTGATCAGACCGAAATCAAACACCATGCCGGTGGCATCCAGATCACCGGACAGTTCCAGATCAGCGATCCAGGATTCGCCCACCATGCCCCGTTGCGCGTGCAGGTAGGAGAAATCCACCACTGTGAGGTTTTCGACGAAAAGCGTGGCCATAACATCCTTTGGGTTGAAGAGTGTGGAGCCTGGTCATCCGTGGGTCAGGCGGTTGCGGCCATTATAGTCCTCCCCGGCCCCGACTCTCACCCCGTCCGTGGCCCTGGCGCGGGCTTTTCTTCGCGGCTGTGAACCGGACCACGCCGGCAATGCCGGTTGGATAGCGCCGGCTGGACAGTGTCGTCCGCTCAGTGTCCGCTGGTCAGTTTCCGCGCCATGCACTATGGTTGGAGCCGCCCTGCGGAAAGCACATTGAGAGAACAAGCATGAGCGAAACGATTTTCTCCAAGATCATCGATCGGGAAATCCCCGCCGACATCATCTATGAAGACGACCAGTGCCTGGCGTTCCGGGACATCAACCCCCAGGCGCCGACCCACGTGCTGGTAATCCCCAGAAAGCCGATTGCCAAGCTGTCCGATTCGGCGGCGGAGGACCAGGCGTTGCTGGGTCATCTGTTGCTGGTCACCAACAAGGTGGCCGCCGACGAGGGGCTGGAAGACTACCGGGTGGTGGTCAACAACGGCGCTGGCGCCCAGCAGACCGTGTTTCATTTGCACATCCATCTCATCGGTGGACGCCCGTTTACCTGGCCTCCGGGCTGAATGGAACCGAAACGGGTTTTGTGAATCCCAGTCATTGCCGATTGCAAGCGTCCGCCTTCCCGGGTGGGCGCACCAATAACAAGGAGACGACAATGAAGAAGTTGTTGCTGGTTGCTTTTGTGCTGGCGATATCCGGTCTGGCCCAGGCGGTCCCTCCCCAGGACCGCGCGCAAGTCGACAAGATGGTGTCGCAGTTGCAGCACTTCCACGATGCGGGGCTGGCCCTGCACAAGAAATACGATTACGCCAAGAAGGATCAGGTCAAGCAGTGTCAGGCCGCCGAGGGCGATCTGGTGCAGCAGGCCAAGGACCTGCGCGAGCAGGCCGCCAAGCTGCCGGTACTGGCCTATCGGGTCAATCTGACGCTGGCCGCCAGCAGTGCGGTGTCCTGTGTGTCCTGCGAACTGGACGGCGGTAGTTGCGATTCCATCCCTCCGGCTCTGGCGCGGGTGCACCACCAGCTCACCACACCGGTGGAGGCGAAGTAGCCTGCCGCTTGCGGTATGCTGGAAGCCCCTTCACAGACAGGAACGATCATGGGCCGCTGGATAGAACCGGTTACCTTGCGGGGTGATACCGTCACGCTGGAACCTCTGGCTCCGGAGCACCACGATGCACTGGCTGCCGCGGTCACGGATGGTGAGCTGTGGCAACTGTGGTACACCTTCGTGCCGACGCCGGAGGCAGTCGGTGACTATATCGGCGAGGCCTTGCGCAGCCACCGGGAGGAGGGCGCGCAGGCCTTTGCCGTGCGGCACAACGCCAGTGGCACAGTGATCGGCTCGACGCGCTATTGCCATGTGGACGAGGCAAATCGGCGTCTGGAAATCGGTTACACCTGGTACGCCGAGCGTTTCCAGCGCAGCGCCGTGAACACGGAGTGCAAGCGGCTGCTGCTGGCCCATGCGTTCGAGGTGCTGGACGCCATTGCCGTGGAATTCCGCACCCACTGGCACAACCGCACCTCGCGGGCGGCCATTGCCCGGCTGGGTGCCAAGCAGGATGGCGTGTTGCGCAATCATCGGGTCGGCCCGGACGGGGTTTACCGTGACACCGTGGTGTTTTCGATCATCAACCTGGAGTGGCCGGTGGTGCGTCAGAACCTGGATTTCCGGCTGGCTCGCGGCTCTCGCCGCTCTCTTGACCCTCTCGGCCAGGGCGCTTCCGGGGAACGTTGAAGCGGCGATGAACTATTTCGCCCATCTCACCCTGGCAAGACCCAGTGTGGAATCCAAGGTCGGCAATCTGCTCGGCGATTTCATGCGTGGCGTGCGCGAGGAAGAGCTGCCGGACCCGGTGCGGCGCGGCTTGGCCAACCATCGTCTGGTGGACCGGGTTACCGACCGGCATCCGGCGGTGGTGGCGAGCCGCCAGTTGTTCTCGCCGCAACGCCGCCGCTTTGCCGGGGTGGCGCTGGATGTGCTGTTCGATCATTTTCTGATTCGCCACTGGCAGCGCTTTCATCACCGGCCATTGCAGTCCGTGATCCAGGCGGATTACGCCTGGCTGGCGCAGGGTGAGCGGCTGATGCCCGAGCCCATGCGCGCCACCACCCGGCGCATGGCGGAATTCGACTGGATCAATCATTACGCGACGGTGGAAAACGTCGGCCGGGCACTGGATCGCATCGCCGAGCGGGTGCGCTTTCGCAATGACTTTGCCGGCGCCCTGGAAGACATCCTCCAGCACTATGACCGGTTCGAGAGCGTTTTTCTGGCGCTCTATCCGCAGTTGCAGGAAACGGTCCACCGCCAGGGGCTGGAGCGGATCGGCGCGCCGGACTGAGGCGATGGCGCTACGGCACGGTGCTGGGCAGGGTGAAGGTGCCCTTGTGGTCGAAGTGCAGCGGTACCCAGACGCCGGCCACCCGGGCGGTACCCTTGATCTCGTAATGCAGCGGCGCCTGCGGGTTGGCCTGCAATGATTGCAGGTGGCTCAGCGATTCCAGCAGGCTGGTGGTGATGGTGGTGGGCACCAGCGCGGAGCCCATGGCCGGCAGGGTGACCGGGTCGCCGGTCAGGCCGCGCGCCAGTTTCTGGTCGTTGACGAACAGTTGATAATCGACGCTGTTCAGCGTCAGGTCCTGATCGTTGGGGTTGCTCACGCGCAGCACCACCCGCCATTGCTGCTCGAACAGGGTGGCGTTTTCGAGTTGCAGGCTGGAGAGATGCACTTCGGGCGTCTCCACCCCGCTGAGCGTCTGGCAGCCGGCGAGCAACAGGAACAATGCAAGGGCACAGGCCCAGGTACGGATTGGCATAACCTTCTTCCCGTGATGACAAGCTTCCCTGGCAGCGGTGCCCGCTGGGAATCACCGCCGCATTTCGCCGATCATACCTGTCCTGGGCACTGATTGCTGCGCTCTACTGTTGCGACATGATCGCCCGCTGGCGGGCCTGGTCGATCCGCTGATCGAGGCCCTGTCCGCGCTCCGGCAGCTTGAACACCACCTGGCGGATGGCGCCGGGGTAGGGGAACGGCGCGTCGTAACCCTCGGTGACCGGCGACAGGCAGCGGCCGAAATCCATGCCGATGCTGGACAGGATCACCACCAGTTGAGGGATGGTGCCGCTGGCCTGTATCAGGCCGTCCACGGCCAGCGCCATATCGCCGCCGCCGTCCGCGCGGCGTTTAATGGTCAGGCTCAATTGGTGCGGGCCGGGCGGCAACGGCTGTTCGGTGGCCAGATGGCTGTGGTCGTGGAAGGCGTTGTGATCGAAATGCACCTTGCCGTCCTGGATATACAGCACGAAACCGCTGTTGATGGTGCCCCGCGACACCAGCACGCCATCGCCATTTGCCGGATGATCCGGCAGCTCCACGGTGAGTACGAAGCCCTTGTAGACCGCCGGGCAGGCGTCCGAGACGATATGCGAAATCGGCGGGTGGTACACGAAACGGTTGCGGGCGCTGGTGCCGCCTTTGCGGCGTGAGGCGCGAAACAGTTCGCCGACCTTGCGGTCGTCCAGCGGCAGCGCGCCGTGTTTTTCCGCTTCCTGCCACCACAGCGCCTGCATGGCCTCCAGCTTGTCCGGATGGCTTTCGGCCAGGTCGTGGCTTTCCGAAAAATCCTCGTCCAGGTGATACAGCTCCCAGGTGTCCTCATCGAAATCCGTGCCGCCGCGGTGGCGGGTGACCGCCTTCCAGCCGTCCGCCCAGATCGCCCGGTGGCCGACCATCTCGAAATACTGGGCGGGGCGCGGCACGCGCACGTCACTGGCCAGGCTGGCGCGGAGGCTGACGCCGTGCAGCGGCATCTGCGCTACCCCGGCGACGGTGGCCGGCATGTCGAGGCCGATCAGGTCCAGCAGGGTGGGTGTGATGTCCACCGCGTGGCAGAAGGTATGTCGAATCTCCCCCGGTTTGCCGAGCTTGCCCGGCCAGCGCAGGATCAGCGGATCGCGCACGCCGCCGCCGTGGGTGTTCTGCTTGTACCATTTCAGCGGTGTGTTGCCGGCCTGCGCCCAGCCCCAGGGAATGTTGCTGTGGCTGCGCGGCGTGCCGATATCATCGAGCCGTTTGACGGCGGCGGCCACGTCTTCCTTCATGCCGTTGAAATAGCGCATTTCGTCCAGCGTGCCGGTGGCGCCGCCCTCCTGGCTGGAGCCGTTGTCGGAGATCAGCACGAACAGGGTGTTGCTGTCCTGCCCCAGTTCCGCCAGGCCTTCCATCAAGCGGCCGATCTGCGCATCGGTGTGTTCCAGCATGGCGGCGAACGCCTCCTGCAAGCGCGCCGCGAAACGGCGGTGATCATCGGGCAGGCTGTCCCAGGCGGGCACACCGGGGTTGCGCGGCGCCAGCGTGGTGTCTTCGGGAATGATGCCCAACTCCTTTTGGCGCTGGAACCAGCGTTGGCGCTCTTCGTCCCAGCCGTGATCGAACTTGCCCCGGTATTTGTCCAGGTATGCCTGCGGCGCTTGATGCGGCGCGTGCATGGCGCCCAGGGCCACGTACAGCATCCAGGGTTTTTCCGGCACCAGCGATACGCTGTCGCGGACGAAGCCCAGCGCGTGATCGACGATATCCTCGGAAAGATGGTAGCCCTGCTCCGGCGAGCGCGGCGGCGCCACGAAGTGGTTGTCGTAGGTCAGCTCCGGGTAGAACTGGTCCGTTTCCCCCTGCATGAAGCCATAGAAGCGGTCGAAGCCTTTCTGTAGCGGCCAGTTGTGGTAAGGCCCGGCGGCGGAGCATTCGCGCATCGGCGCCAGATGCCATTTGCCGGTGGCCAGGGTGGTGTAACCGGCGTCGCGGAGAATGGCCGGCAGGGTGCCTGCGCTGGGCGGAATCGAGCCGCGCGTGTTCGGGTAGCCGGTATCGAAATTGGAGATGGCGCGAATGCCGGCGGCATGGTGGTTGCGTCCGGTCAGCAGGCAGGTGCGGGTAGCGGAGCACAGCGCCGTGGTGTGAAAACCGGTGTAGCGCAGGCCCTCGCCGGCCAGACGGTCGATGTGGGGCGTGGCGATGGAGGAACCGTAGCAGCCCAGGTGTGCGAAGCCGGCGTCATCCAGTACTACCAGCACGATATTGGGGGTGCCTTCGGGGAGCCGGGGCTCCGGCCAGGCGGGTTCGGAATCGGCGATGGTGCGGCCGATCTTGCCAGGAAAATCCGGTTCGGCGGGGTGTCGGTAGCTCATGGTGGCGCCTCTCTGCTCTGTGCTCTGAATGTGCATCAACAGTGCAAATAATAAAGGTCCATTAATATGGAGCCAACCGGGCCTGATTTGCAAGGCCCGGTTGCTGTTGCCGGTGAGCGGAGTTACAGGGTGTCCGTAAGCAGGATGCCGAGGCTGACGCGGGTTTCGTAGTTGTTGTAGTTGATCAGCGAGTCGCCGTAGCCGGTGAATACCTGGATCAGCCCTTTGAAGCGCTTGTTGAGGGGAAAAGAGTAGTTGATCTGCCCGGCGCCCTTGTTGTCCGAGCGAAGGTTGTTGCGCACCATCAGCTCGACCACATGGTTGCCGAAGGCGCGGGCGATCTCCAACTGGAAGTTGCCCATGTATTTTTCGATATCCGGGTTGTCGTCGCCATGCGGGTCGGAAGGGTCGTCCTTGCTGTCTTCCGGGATGCGGTACCAGGGCATCAGCGAAACATAGTAGGGGCCGATCCGTGAAACATGCTTTATGTACAAGCGGTTCCAGCTTCTCGATTGCGGTGCGTTGCGGCCGTTGGAGTCATGGCGAAAACCGAACTGCAACAGCTCGGAATCGATCGGGCCGATCTGCCAGTCGATCGGCTTGGCGACGAAGATTTCCGGCGTGTAGTTGATCTCGCGGAACGGGCGTGATTCCTGTCCATTGTAGGATTGCCAGAAAAAGACACCGGTGAAGGCCGCATAGAGTGTGCTGCCGTTCCAGAAGTCGTCGTAGACCGGCGCTTTCAGCGACAATTGGAATTTCACCTCCATGGAGTCGAGCTTCTGGCCTTTGCGATCCGGGTCGTTCCACTGCGGGTTCGACCAGTAGCTGAACGGCATCAGATAGTTGCGATTGTGCGGGGTGATGACGAAAGGGTTGCCGCGCGTGCGGTGCTCCAGCGCCAGCCGCGCACGCAGCGCATCTTCCTGGGAGGAACGGGTTTCCTGGTCGGGCTCGCACCAGTTGCGCAGCTCTTTCAGGGTGACCTCGTCATCGGCCGTCCGTGCCGCTCGCAACAGGCACTCATCCTGCTTCGCCGAGGCGCTGTCCGCGGCATCGTGCGTGGCGCCGCTGGCGCCGGAATCGCCGGAAGCCGCCAGGCCGACGCCCGGGACACCGGCGCCGATGGCCGTGGCAGCGGCCAGCAACAGGGCGAGCAGGGGTCGGTGCATTGTCGAGGTGTGCGGATTCAAAGGGCGCGGAGCTCACTGTCGTCCATGTTGCGCGCCTCTTCCTCCAGCATTACCGGAATGCCGTCGCGCACCGGATAGGCCAACCCACTGGCCTTGCATTTCAGTTCATTGCTCTGTTCGTCGAAAATCAGTGGGGCCTTGCTTACCGGACAGACCAGAATGTCCAGCAGATTGCGGTCGATCATCATTGCTCCTTGGCGCCGGGGCCTGCATTGCGGGCTGAATGCCCGGACTATACCAGTGTTGACGCGAAAAACGGATTTTCAAACGTCTGTTTGACTAACGGGTCACAAATAGTGATGGGCAGAGCCTCCTGGGCGAGGCTACCATGGCGGCCTTTGATGAAGAACCTGCCCTCTCGTTGCGTTCCGACACGCCTTTATCAGCGGGCAGATTCCCCGCTTGAAATCACGTTTCTGGAAGACTTTCATGCCTGAATACAAAGCCCCCCTGCGAGACATGCGCTTCGTGCTGAACGAGGTCCTGGACCTGGACGGCCACTATGCCCGCCTGGGCCTGGAAGAGGTCAACAGTGAGCTGCTGAACGCCGTTCTTGAAGAAGGGGCGCGCTTCGCGGAAAACGAGCTGGCGCCGCTGAACCGCTCCGGTGACGAAGAGGAATGCCAGTTCTCCGAGGGAGTAGTGACCACTCCGAAAGGCTTCAAGGAAGCCTACGCCAAATATGTGGAAGGCGGCTGGCCGGCGATGACCGGCAACCCGGAATTCGGCGGCCAGGGGCTGCCGGGCTCCGCCGGCATCGCCATCTCCGAGATGACCGGCTCCGCCAACTGGTCCTGGAGCATGTACCCCGGCCTCTCCCACGGCGCGGTGGCGACCATCGAGGAACACGGCACCGCCGAGCAGAAGAACGCCTATCTGCCCAAGCTCACCAGCGGCGAATGGACCGGCACCATGTGCCTGACCGAGCCGCACTGCGGCTCTGATCTCGGCACCTTGAAAACCAGGGCCGAGCCCGCCGCCGACGGCAGCTATCGCATCACCGGCACCAAGATTTTCATCTCTGCCGGTGAACACGACATGGCCGACAACATCGTGCACATCGTGCTGGCGCGCCTGCCCGGCGCACCGCAAGGCACCAAGGGTATCTCGCTGTTCATCGTGCCCAAGTTCCTCACCGACGGTAACGGCAACGTCGGCGAACGCAACGCCGTGGCCTGCGGCTCCATCGAGCACAAGATGGGCATCAAGGCCTCCGCCACCTGCGTGATGAACTTCGACGGTGCCACTGGCTACCTGATCGGCCCGGAAAACAAGGGCCTGAACTGCATGTTCACCTTCATGAACTTCGCTCGCCTGGGCACCGCCATCCAGGGCGTGGTCGCCGCGCAACTGGGTTTCCAGGGCGGCCTCAGCTACGCCAAAGAGCGGCTCGCCATGCGCAGCCTGTCCGGCCCGAAAAACCCGAACGGCCCAGCGGATCCGATCATCGTGCACCCGGATGTGCGGCGCATGCTGCTGACCAGCAAAGCCTTCGCCGAAGGGGGCCGGGCGCTGGTCTACTGGTGCTCGCAACTGGGCGATCTGGTGAAACTGGCCAAGGACGCCGAAGAGCGGGAGCAGGCCCATGAACTGATGGCGCTGCTGACCCCCATCGCCAAGGCCTTCATTACCGAAGTGGGGCTGGAGGCGGCCAACCATGGCGTGCAGATCTACGGTGGCCACGGTTTCGTGCGCGAGTGGGGCATGGAGCAGAACGTGCGGGATTCGCGCATTTCCACGCTGTACGAAGGCACCACCGGCATCCAGGCGCTGGACCTGCTGGGGCGCAAGATCATGATGACCCAGGGCCAGGCGCTGCGCAATTTCACCAAGATCGTGCATCGGTTCTGTGAAGCCAACGCGGACAACGCGGCGCTCAAGGAACTGATCGAGCCGGTGGCCCGCTACAACCGCGAGTGGGGCGAGCTGACTCAGACCATCGCCATGAAAGCGATGAAAGACCCTGAATACATCGGCGCCGCCTCGGTGGACTACCTGATGTATTCCGGCTATGTGACGCTGGCCTACCTGTGGGCGCAAATGGCCGTCAAGGCGCAGCAGCAACTGGATGCCGGCGCCGGCGAGGTGGACTTCTACCAGGCCAAGATCAGCACCGCCCGCTTCTACATGAAGCGCATTCTGCCACGCACGGCGGCCCACAAAGGGGCCATCGAGGGTGGTCTGGAGTGCCTGATGGAGCTGGATGCGGAGCACTTCGCGTTCTGACCCGCTGCGCCAGGGTGTCATCCTGCGCCAAGACGTCATCCTGCGCCAAGACGTCACCCTGCGCCAAGACGTCACCCTGCGCCAGGGTGTCATCCTGCGCCAAGGTGTCACCCTACGCCAAGACGTCATCCTGCGCGTAGTCGCAGGATCCAGATATCATCAACCGCCTCTGGATCCTGCGTACTGCGACTGCGCAGATCCTGCGACTGCGCGCAGGATGACGTACCGCCGCGCTGCCGCGGGATGACGTACCGCCGCGCTGCCGCAGGACGACGTACCGCCGTGCTGCCGCAGGACAACGTACCGCCGCGCTGCCGCAGGACGACGTACCGCCGCGCTCCGCGCAGAATGACAGGGAAGGCGGAATGACGGGAAGGGTGCTTCGCGCCGCCGCCAGGCGGCCGTTATACTCGGACCAGCGAGGTGCGAGTGACCCCCGATGCGTGTATTTCTCTGGCGGCTGATTGCCATATCGTTCGTGATCATTGGGCTGGTGGGCGTGGTGGTACCGGTGATGCCGACCACGGTGTTCCTGCTGATCGCCGCCTGGGCCGCGGCACGGGGCTGGCCGGAGCTGGAACGCTGGCTGCTGGAGCACCCGCGTTTCGGGCCGCCGATCCGGCTCTGGCGCACGGAGCGCGCGGTGCCGCGCAAAGCGAAATACGCCGCTGCCGTGACCATGCTGATCAGCATCGTCTTCATTGTCCTCTCCTCGGCGGCGCTTGCCGTCAAGATCCTCGTTCCCCTGTTTCTTCTCATCGTGCTGGGATGGTTGTGCCTCAGGCCGGAGCCCGGTCAGCGGGCACGGTGATCCAGCTCAGCACACCCTGGGTATCCTCCTCGAACTGAAAAGGCAGTGCCGTACCCGCGGACCATTCTGTCGACAGGTCCGTTCGCAGCGTGATGTGGTCGTCGCTCAGTGCCGCGTCCTGAAAATAAAAGCGCCGGCCGGTGAGGGGATAGAGCGCCTTGAACAGGCTTTCCTTGACCGAAAACGTCAGCGTGACGTGGCGGGCGCGCTGTTGCGCCGTCAGCCCTTCCAGCGCCGCGTTCTCCTCCGCCGTGAGCAACTCGTGGCGCAAGCGTTCCGCTCGCGCCGGAGCCAGCCAATGCTCATGGTCCAGCCCCAGCCCCTGCCATTGGCGTTGATCGCCGACCAGCGCCGCGGCCTCGCCGTGGCCATGGGTGATCGCGCCCACCGCGCCGGGCGGCCAGAGCGGCGCACGGTCGGCGCCGATTTCCGGCACCGTGCTCATGCCCAGCACTTCCTGCAAGGCGGCGCGGGCACACAGGCGGCCGGCCAGATACTCCGTGCGCCGCTTGGCGATGGCGTCGTTGAGCGTGGTTGGCGCCGGGATACCCGCTATCGCGTAGGCGTCGTCGTCGAAGCGGCTGGCCGCGTAGTTGCAGCGTGCCAGCACCAGGCGCGTTCCCCATGCCCGCGTTTGCAGGGCGTACAGACAGGGCGGCAGGGCGGGGGAGTTCATCGGGGGCGGATCTCCTGAGGGCGGGAGGGCAAGGATGCTAGCGAGCCGCGTGCATGAATCCGGCGGCAAGATGATTGCAGCCGCCGTCCGGATAGTGCTACATGGAGGGCTTTCCTGACAACGACAAGGATATGACAATGCTTCGCCTGAATGTAGTCATCGCCAGTACCCGCCCTGGCCGCGTGGGCGCCGCCGTGGGCACCTGGTTTTACGAGTTCGCCCGCGAGCATGGCAATTTCGATGTACGCTGGGTGGATCTGGTGGATTTCAATCTGCCGATTTTCGATGAGCCGCACCATCCGCGTTTGCAGAACTACCAGCATGAGCATACCCGCCGCTGGGCGGCCAGTGTCGATGAGGCGGACGCCTATGTGTTCGTGGTGCCGGAGTACAACTACGGCCCCACGCCGGCGCTGCTCAATGCCCTCAACTACGTCTACAAGGAATGGAACTACAAGCCGGCCGCGTTCGTCAGCTATGGCGGTGTTTCCGGAGGCATTCGCTCGGTGCAGGCGAGCAAGCTGACGCTGACTACGCTGAAAATGGTGCCGTTGATGGAACAGGTGATGGTGCCCATGGTTGCGCAGCATCTGGTTGATGGCGCGTTCCAGGCCGAAAAAGTGCACCAGGATTCGGCCGTCGTGATGCTGGATGAATTGCATCGCTGGGCGAGCGCCCTTGAGCCCCTGCGGGGTTGAAGCCGGGTGTCTGAAACTGAATAGGCAACAAAAGGAGGCAGGGCCATGTCGCCCCGTACTTTTCTGATTACCGGCGCCAGCCGGGGGCTGGGGCGTGCCACGGCCGAGCGGCTGACGGACGCGGGCCATGCGGTGGTGGGGATTGCCCGCAGCGGCGACCAAGCCGATTTTCCGGGCACCCTGGTGAAGTGTGATCTCGGTGACCGGGAGCAGGCGGATGCGGTGCTGAAAGAACTGGCCGCGCGCTTTGCTTTTGATGGAGTGGTGAACAATGTCGGAGTGATCCATCCGCAGAGGCTCGGCGAGATCACTCTCGACAACTTCGATGCCGTCCACGCACTGCATCTGCACCCGGCGATTCAGGCCAGTCAGGCGCTGTTGCCGGGCATGAAGCAACGTGGCTGGGGCCGTATCGTCAATGTCTCCAGCCTGACCATCTTCGGTCTGCCGGGGCGCAGTGCCTACGGCAGCGCCAAGGCGGCGCTGGTCAACCTGACCCGCACCTGGGCGCTGGAACTGGCGCGCAGCGGCATTACCGTCAATGCCATCGCCCCCGGGCCGGTGGAAACCGAGCTGTTCCGGGCCAACAACCCCGAAGGCAGCGACAAGGAAGCGGCCTACCTGGCGATGATTCCCATGGACCGGCTGGGCACGACGCAGGAAATCGCCGCCACCATCGAGTTCATGCTCAGCGAAGGCAGTGGCTACATGACCGGGCAGACCCTGTGCGTGGATGGTGGCGCTTCGGTGGGCCGGATTGCTTTTTGAACCCACGAACAGCATCCGCACGGGAGTCTGTTATGTACGATGCTTTGTCTTTTTGTCTGACGGCTTCACCGACCATGAAGGAAACCAGGACGCTGGAGGATTGGATTGGTCCGTGGCGCGCACTGACCCGTGAGAAGCTGACGCCGGTGGAGTTGGCGGTGCGAGGCGGTTTTCAGGCGGATCGGGTCGCCTGGGCCTTTCTCAGCGGCTATCAGGCCGCGCTGCGGTCATTGCTGAAAGGCGTCGCCGGGCTGGCGGCGGGGGCGGATGAGCTGCTTGCCTTTTGTGCCACGGAAAGCGGCGGCAATCGCCCCCGTGACATTGCCACTACCTTCAGCGGCGAAGGGGTGGCGCTGCGTGTCAACGGTGAGAAAAGCTGGACCGCTCTGGGGAGCGCGGCAACCTCTTTGCTGGTGGTGGGGCGTCAGCCGTCCGACGGCGAGCGGCCACAACTGCGGGTGGCCTGTGTTCCTTCCACCGCCGAGGGCGTTACGTTCATCGAGAAACCGCCGATCCCCTATGCGCCGGAAATCGTGCATACCGCCAGCCGCTTCGATGACGTGATGCCGGCGGGGAGTGGTGGCGGTCTGCTGCCCGGTGACGGCTACGACGATTACGTGAAGCCGTTCCGGACCATCGAGGATACCTTCATCGCCCTGGCGGTACAGGCCTGGCTGCTGCGCGAAGCGCGCGCCCGTGATTGGCCGCAGGCGTTCCGTGAGCAACTGCTGGCGCAACTGACCGTCCTCGGCCAGTTGGCCGAGAGCGATCCCCGCGCGCCTGTTACCCACCTGGCGCTGGCCGGGGCGCTGGCGGCGACCGGGCAGGTCTACCAGCAAGCGGATGAACTGTGGAACGGTGAGAACGATGCCGCCGCCGAACGCTGGCGGCGGGATCGTCCTCTGTTCGAAGTCGCCAGCAAGCCCAGAGCGCTGCGTGCGCAACGGGCCTGGCAGGCGTTGGCGGCCGCGAGTTAGCGGCCTGACGGCAAGTGCTGTTGTGCCCAGTTCATGGCGTCCTGCCGGGAGAAGGGCACGGTGGCCTGATGGTAGGTGGCGATGCTACCTTTGTCGGCGATGTGATAGGTGCGGTAGTCCACATCCAGGCCGAGCACCTTGAAGCGGTTGACCATCATGTCGGTGAGCTGTTTGTACACGGCCTTGTCGTTGTCCGCTTGCAGCACCAGCAGCGGCACCGAAGGAATCACGTTTTCGGTATCGGAGAAGCTGGCCAGGGCGCTGTTCAGGGCGCTGAAGTCGGCGTCCGGCTTGAACACGTCCTTGAGCTTGAGATTGTTGCGCAGCTCGCCCACGCAGCGGTGCGGTACCTGATCATTCCACTTCATGCCCTGCTCGTTGTAGATTTTCGCCAGGTCCACACCGGGAGCCAGGGCGGCGGTGCTGTACATGACCATGGTTCCGTAGGCGCTGGTGGGCAGGTCAAGGTGCTTTTCCGCGTAGCGGAATTGCTGGCTCATGTGCGATGCCGGGGAAATGGCGATGGCGCCGGTCAGATTCAGGCTCTGGCCGTAGATCGGCCCCAGATAGGCCGTATAGACCGCCGCCTGGCCCCCTTGGGAATGCCCCATCACCAGCCAGTTGCGGCTCAGGTCTGGATCGAGCTGGCGGGCGGCCAGCACGATATCGACCGCGCCGCGGGCTTCCGACTGGCCGACCAGATAGGGATGCACGCCGGGTGTGCCGAGCCCTTGATAGTCGGTCTTGACGATGGCGTAGCCGCGCTGGAGCCATTGGTCGAGCGTGTCGTTCATCAGATTGACGTAGCCGCGCGCCGGGTAAGTGCTGTCATCCCGTGACGGCGCGCAGATGTCGGCGATACCGGTGGTGCCATGGGTCCAGCTGATCACCGGCCAGCCGCCCTTCGGTGGCGTGCCCTTGGGAATCGCCACGGTGCCGGAAACCGCCACCGGCTTGCCCTGGATATCGGTGGAGCGATAGAGCACCAGCCAATTGGCCGCGGCGTTGGGCAGGGCGGCGTCGTTGCTGAGCTGGCGCGCCCAGATCAGATCACCATGCTGGCCCGCCGGCAGTGGCGCTGGCGGAGCGTAAAAGGCGTCGCCCGCCGGCCCTTGAGGGGTGGAGGGGGCCGGGCTGGTGGTGAAGCTGCTGCAACCGGCCAGCAAGGCCATGGCGCCGATCATGGCCAGTTTCAGCAGCCGTGCCGGTGTTGAGTACCCCTGTGAGTACCTGGGAAGGGAATGCATCTGTCGTTCTCCTTGTTGAATCAACATGACAGGGGGAAAAGTGGCACGGCGCGGCCGCGCTGCCAAGTGTGAAAGGCGACAATCAGAAGGCGATAATGTCGAAGCATTGGTGTGTGGCGATGACGTGATACACTCGCCCCTTTCGTGCTGCCGTCCCCTCCCATGTTCCTGACTTTGCTGAATATCGTCCTGCCGGTTTTCGCCATCGCCGCACTGGGCTTTCTGTTTGGCCGGCGGCACCAGCGCCCGGCGGACATGAGCTTCATCAACCACGCCAACGTGATGGTGTTCTGCCCGGCGCTGGTGTTTTCCGCCTTGCTCGATAACCCGGTGGAGCTGGGGCATGCCTGGCCGCTGGTGGCGGCCGGTGTGCTGATCATCGTCGTGCCTGGGTTGCTGCTGGCGCTGACCCGTTTCCGGGCGCTGGGCGGCCCGGCGTTTCTGGTGCCGGGCATGTTCCGCAATACTGGCAATATCGGCATCCCGCTGATGATGCTGGCCTACGGCAAGGACAGGCTGGGCGATATCGTCATTCTGTTCGTATTGTCGAACCTGCTGCACTTCTCGCTCGGTCTGTTTCTGCTGTCGAGAGGGAAAAGCCGCTGGCTGTGGCTGCGCAATCCGAATATCTGGGCCGCCGTGCTGGGGGTACTGCTGGCGCCCCATCGGCAATGGATTCCCGCGTTCGTGACCACCACCGTGGATCTGGCCGGGCAGATTGCCATTCCGCTGATGCTGTTCGGCCTGGGGGTGCGGCTGTCCCGGGACCGCATCGAGCGCTTGGGGCTGGCGCTGCGCGTCAACGGGTTGTATCTGCTGGCCGGTCTCATCACCCTGCCATTGGTGTTGTGGCTGTTGCCGCTGACGCCGGAGTGGTCGCGGCTGGTGGCGCTCTCCGTGATGTTGCCACCGGCGGTGCTGAATTATCTGCTGTGCGAGCAGTACCAGGTGGAGCCGCGCACCGTGGCCAGCGTGGTGCTGGCGGGGAATGTGTTGTCGGTGGCGACGATTCCGCTGGTGGTGTGGGCGACCCTGGCGTTTCTGTGAGGCGCGGCGAGCCTAGACGGAGTGGCGCTGGCTGGGTGTGAAGATGGCGTAATTGCCGTTGGCGATGGCCACCAGGGTGTCGTCCAGATAGACCCTGGAATCGAGATTGGCCACTTTCCGGCCACGATTGAGCAGGGTGGTTTCACAGACCAGGCGACCATGGGTGATGGGCTTGAAATAGCTCATCTTGATCTCGATGGTGGCGCAAATCTGGCCGGCGTCCAGCGTGCGGTAGAGCGCGGCGCCCATGCCGGTATCGGCGATGGCGTAGGTCACGGCCCCGTGCACCACACCATTGGAGTTGAGATGATGCCGTGCGACCTCCAGGCTGAGGCGGCTGTAGCCGGGTTTGCTCTCGTCGATCACCATGTCGATGAGTTCGGCGAACGGATTGCTTCTGGCGTTGGGGTTCGGGCGTCGCTGGGGTACGGTTTCGGGCATTACGCCACTCCAGGGTTCGAGGGTGCAAACGGCATTGCGGGTTGCCGCGGTCGGGCCGCGGAACGGCCCGAATGGCCGCGCCGGTACGGGCCGACCGCCACGCCCTGCGGATTTTGCAGCAGTGGGGGGCAAACGACAAGAAGGGTCAGCCCGATTGCCGTGTCATCGCGGTGCGGGCCGCCAGGGTGATCAGAGCCCGGAAACCGTTGCCTGGCTGATCCCGTTGTGGCAGTGTTTGCGCCCCGATCCACCACCTGGAAGCCTGCTTTCCGTACGGTTTCTTCTTTCATGAGCCTGCTCCGCGCCCCCTTTCCACCTTGCTATGTGGACTGCCCTGCGCTGAAATCCAACGGTCAATAGAGCGACTCGCCTATGAATTCCTTCATTCAACAGTTTCTCGGTCATTTCCACTTGCCGCTGGAAAATCCGGTACTCATCTTCTCGATGATCCTGTTCATCATCCTGCTGGCGCCGCTGATTTTCGAGCGCCTGGGGATTCCGGGCATCATCGGTCTGATCGTGTCCGGCATCATCATCGGTCCCAATGGCTTCAATGTGCTGGAGCAGAGTCTGTTCGTGGAGGTGTTTTCCACCATCGGCCTGCTTTACATCATGTTCATCGCCGGCCTCGAACTCAATCTCAACGAGTTCAAGGCCAACAAGAACAAGAGCATTCTGTTCGGCTGTTTCACGTTTTTCCTGCCGATTCTGATCGGCCTGCCGGTCTGTTACTACCTGCTGGATTTCAACATCTATGCCAGCCTGCTGGTGGCCAGCATTTTCGCCACCCATACCCTGGTGACCTATCCGATCGTCAGCAAACTGGGGGCTTCCAAGGATCTCAGCGTCGCCGTGACGGTGGGTGGCACCATCCTCACCGATACGGCGGTGCTGGTGTTGCTGGCGGTGATTCTGGGCGCCAACAACGGCGGGCTCTCCGTCGAGTTCTGGGTGAAGCTGGCGATCTCGATCATCGTTTTCTCGGCGCTGATCTTTCTGGTGGTGCCGAGAATTTCCGCCTGGTTCTTCAGGAAGATGGAGAGTGAAACCTACTCGCACTACATTTTCGTGCTCGCCATGGTGTTTCTGGCCGGATTCCTGGCGGAGCTGAGCAGCCTGGAAGCCATCATCGGCGCCTTTGCCGCCGGCCTTGCGCTCAACAAGCTGATTCCCAATTCCTCCGCATTGATGAGCCGCATCGAGTATGTGGGCAACTCGCTGTTCATCCCCTTTTTCCTGGTCAGTGTGGGCATGATCGTCGATGTCCGTGTGATCCTGAGCGGCCCTGGCGCCCTGATCATTGCCGCCGCGCTGACGGTTTCGGCGCTGGTCGGCAAATACCTGGCCGCCTGGGTCACGCAACTGGTGTTTCGCATGTCCACCGATCAGCGCCATCTGATCTTCGGCCTCAGCACCGCTCACGCGGCGGCCACCCTGGCCGTGCTGCTGGTGGGCTACCGGGAGGGCATTGTCGGCGACACGGTGCTGAACGCCATTGTCATCATCATTCTGGTGTCTTGTGTCATCGCCTCTTTCGTTACCGAGAGAGCGGCCAAGCATCTGGTGGAAAATGCCGGTGACGACGCGGACACAACCCTGCTTTCCGAGTTGGGCATGGAGCAGATACTGGTTTCCCTTCCCGCTTCTGCCAACGTCGAGAAACTGCTGGAACTGGCGGTGCTCATCAAGGAGCCGGCATCCTCCCATCCGCTGGCGCTGGTGAGCGTGGTGGCCAATACCCATGAGGCGGAAATCAGGGTGGCCATGGCAAGAAAGAAAATGGAAAGTTTTCTTTCCGAAACGGCCGCCACCGACACCAAAGTGAACCTGATGGCCACCATCGACCACAACACCGCCAGCGGCATTGCCCGCACGGTCAGGGAGATCTCCGCCGATCTGGTGGTGCTGGGCTGGCCGCACAGCGAGGGGCTGTTCGAGAAGCTGGTTGCCGATCCGATGAACAGCATTCTGCATCACACGGTGAAAACGCTTTTCATCTGCCATCTCCCGCAACCCATCGCGCATCACAAATCGCTTTCCCTGCTGGTGCCGCCGAATGCGGAGCTGGAAGTGGGCTTCCCGATCTGGCTGAGCAAGATCGCCAAGCTGTCCACCGAACTGTCTTTGCCGGTGGACATCTACACCAATGACCGAACCTTCAGGGCGGTCACCCGATTCTGCAAAGACAACGACCTGACCATCCCGTGGAACCACACCCGGCTGGCCATGTGGAGCGACATGCTGCGCATCAGCCGGGGCCTTACGAGAGAGCATTTCATCATTCTGGTGTCGGCCCGCAAAGGGTACATTTCCTATCACGGGCATATGGACCGATTGCCCGGAAAGCTGGAAAAACTGTTCCCGGACGCCAATCGGATTCTGGTTTATCCAGAGTGAGGGTTACAGCGCTCTCTCTCGTTCGATGAACTTGCCGGTCTCCGATTCAAGCGAAAACAGCCCGGACACCGGGATGAACCCGCCGTCTTTGGCTCGCGACATGAACAGGGCGGAAATGCCTCTGTGGTTGTCTGGCGTGAACGTCACGCCGGAATACAGCGAGCCTGTCCAGTTATCGAAGCCATAGAAGCTGTTCAGGAAATTGTCGCGCGTCAGCACCTTGGTGCGCTTCAGTGCCTCGACAAAAACCTGGCCGATGGCCCACCCGGTTTGCGATGTGCTGCTGGCCGAGGGCACCTTCGGGAAGGATTTCTTCAACTGCGCGGCGAACAATTTCATTTCATCGGAGCCACTGTCGTTCACCGCCAGCGAAGCGGGCGTGTAAGTCCCTTCCCACACCCCCTTGCCGGCGAGCTCGAACAGCTTGGGGTTGTGCCCCACTTCCTGGGTGGTGATGTAGGCGGTGTTGGCGGAATTCACGCCAATGCGGTACAGCGCTTTTTTCAGGTGCGTGCTGGGCGCCATGATGGCCGGCACCAGGATGGCGTCCGGTTTCGCCTGTTGCAGCTTTTGTGCCTGGGCACTGAGGTCGGTATCCGCGGACTGGAAGTTGACCTTGGCGACGATCTCCACGCCCGGATAGTTCTTGATCGCATTGCTGATGGCCTTGCTGATCGGGGTTCCGTAGTCGTCATTCTGATAGGCGATGGCAATGCGCTTGCTGCCCAACTGAGTGACCGCGTAATCGAGGATCAGCTTGCCCTGCAACGCGTAACTGGGCGTGCAGGAGCCCATGAAATTGCTGATCGGCGGATCGAAGAATTCGGATGCTGCGGAGCAGATCATCACCATCGGAACATTGTGTTTGATGAGATAATTCTTGACCGCGGAAATCGAAGCTGAACCGATATTGCCGACCATGGCGAAGACCCGATCCTGTTCCACCAGACGGCGCGTCAGGCGCACGGTCTTGGCGGGCTGATACTGATCGTCGTAAGCGATCATGATCAGTTTCCGGCCATGCACGCCGCCTTGATCGTTGGTGTAGTCAAAGTAAGCCTGAATGCCTTTGCGGACATCATCATAGATGCCCGCCGGGCCTGTTTGCGGCCCCAGATTTCCGATGCGAATTTCGGTATCCGTGACGCCGGGTACTGCCTCTGCGGCTGTCACGGTGCTGATGCTGAAAAGAACGGCCAGCAGAGCGCCGGCCATCAATAGCCGGCGCGGCAGGTGGTGTATCCAGGACATGCGACTCTCCCGTGATTTCCGTTGTTGTGATTGTCCGAGTCAATAATTGCAACCAGTTGCATCAAACCGTAATATGGCTTGATGCTAAATGCAACTGATTGCCATTAAACTGTCTGGGCCATCACATGTCTTTGCCCCACGCCCTGTTGACCGCGCTGACCGAGTGCTCCTGCACCGGCGCCGAGCTGTCACGACGATTCGATCGCTCCATAGGCCATTTCTGGCAAGCCACACATCAGCAGATCTACCGTGAGCTGGGCCGCCTGGAAGCGGCGGGCTGGGTGGCCTCGCTGCCGGTACCCGGAGGGCCGGGGCGGCAACGGACCTACCGCATCCTGCCTGCCGGATACGATGAGCTGCGGCGTTGGATTGGCGAACGGGACGGGCCCGTGGCGGTGCGCGACGCCCTGATGGTGCGCCTGTGCGCCGAGGCGGCACTGGGCCCCAGTGGTCTGGCGCCGGAAGTGGAACATTACATCGAGGGCGAGGAACGCAAGCTGAAGCTGTATCTTGAGATCGAACAGCGCCGCTTCGGCAATGGAGCCGAAACACGCGAAAAACGGTTGCAGCACCTGGTACTGAGAACCGGCATCCGCAAGCTGATGCTGCGCATCGAAATCGCGCGGGAAGCGCTCGACATTCTCGCCATGCCGCCATCGTCCTGATGGCTTTCGTTACCTTGTGAAGAGCGTGAATACGGCCACTACCGAAGCAAAAAGGAGAATCACCATGTACCAGCAACAACTGATGAAAGGACAACGCATCCTGGTCACCGGCGGCGGTACCGGCCTGGGCCGGGCCATGGCCGAGAAATTTCTCGAACTCGGCGCCGACATCGCCATCTGTGGCCGCCGCAAGGGAGTATGCGACGCCACCGCCGATGCCTGGCGCGCCCAGTTTCCAGAGGCGCGGATCGATACGTTTGGTGTCGATATCCGTATCGCTCCGGCGGTGGAGGAAATGGTCGAGGCGCTGTTCGAGAGCGGCGGGCTGAGCGGGCTGGTGAACAACGCCGCGGGCAATTTCATTTCTCCCACCGAAGCGCTGAGCCCGCGCGGCTTCGATGCGGTTGCCGGCATCGTTTTCCACGGTGGCTTCTACGTCACGCAGGCCGTCGGCAAGCGCTGGGTGGCGCAGGCCAAGGCCGGCGAATGGCAGGCCGGCATGCCCTACCGCAGCGTGATGAGCATCGTCACCACCTGGGTCGACAACGGCAGCCCCTATGTGGTGCCCTCGGCGATGAGCAAGGCCGGCATCGACATCATGAGCAAGTCGCTGGCGGTGGAATGGGCCAGATTCGGCGTCCGGCTTAACACGGTGGGGCCGGGCGAAATTCCCACCGAAGGCATGAGCAAGCGGCTGAATCCCGGCGAGCAGCCCGGCCAGCGCAGCATCGAACGCAACCCGATGGCGCGTCCGGGACTGATGAGCGAACTGCAAAACCTCGCCGCCTTTCTGATGGCGCCGGGCCAGTGCGATTGGCTCACCGGCCAGAGCATCATGATGGACGGCGGCAGCGCCCTGGCCACCGGCGGCAATTTCTACGAACTGCGCAGCTGGAGCGACGAAGACTGGCGCCTTGCTCGCGAGCGCATCGAGGCGCAGAACGCCAAGGATCGTGCGCAGCGCTGAAGTGGGTATGAGGATGATGACTCAGCTGATGGTCTGATCCCGAGGATCGGCGAGCGGCGGCTGACGAGCCGGTGCGTGTAGCCACGGGCTGCACGGCACTGGTTCGGGTCTAGGCCCGCGTCATGATGGCGACCTGAACAATTCCAGATAATCCCTGAAGACAAACAGTCGATTGCGGCGCTGTCCGGTGATTTCCATCAGCACACCGAAGGACACCATATCGGTTATCAGTGTGGCGGCGGTATTGGTGGCTACGCCAAGGAGGGTGGTTGCCCATTTTATGTCGATCACGGGTTGAGCATAAAGGTGCCGCATCAAGTCGTGGGCGTTATCCTGGCGGCGAGCACTGAAGCGCGGCAAAACTTCACGCTCGACCCGCTGCTTCAAGTCGATAATGGCGCGGAATACCGTGGCCGAGGCGCGAGCCGTCTCTTCCACCCCGAACAGGAAAAAAGCCAGCCACTCGCGTAGACGATGGCCCTGACGTACCGCCATCAGGTGGTCTACATAGGCGGTCTTGTTGCGCTCAAAATAGTCTGAAAGATACAGCGCGGGCTTGTGCAGCAACCCTTCGGACGCCAGATAGAGTGAGATCATCAGCCGTCCCAAACGGCCATTGCCATCCAGAAAGGGGTGGATTGTCTCGAATTGGTAGTGGGCAATGGCGATGCGCACCAGTGGTGGTACGAAGAAGTGATCCGCGTGCAGAAATTTCTCGAGGTCACTCATCAACTCAGGTACATGTTCGTGGTGCGGGGGCACAAAGGCGGCGTGTTTCAGGCTGATACCGATCCAGTTCTGGCTGGTGCGGAATTCTCCCGGCAGCTTGTGTTCGCCGCGTACACCACGCATCAGCTCGGCATGGGTCTGTCGTAGCAGGCGGGTTGACAGAGGCAGCGTTTCCAGCGAGTCAATGGAGAAGTTGATGGCGCGGATATAATCCTGCACCTCCGACCAGTCATCCTGCTCCTCTGGCTTCAGATCGCCGGCATCCTTGAAGGCATCCTCGATATTGGTTTGGGTGCCTTCGATGCGACTGGACTGAGTGGCTTCCTTGGCAACATACATGCGAATGCAGAAGTTGATGTCGGGAATCAACTGGCTGAAAGCGTTCAACTCGCCCAGGGCACGGTCGGCACGTCCCAGCAAATCCATCAACTCGGGGTCTGAAACAAGCCATTCGTGACAAACAGGTTCGGGCAGGAAGGCTTGGTACTCATAGCGCTGCTCGTAGCGGCCGGCTTGGTAGTCCTTGATATTCATATGTCAAAATATCGCTTGTTTTTGATATTTATGAAATCTTATGTCAAGTGATGACCTGAGAGCAAGAACAATGTCATAAAGCTCGCTTATTTTGACATGGTGTGGTGGGCTATGTCAGAAATCGACGTGGCCGGCAGTCCTGAATTCGCGTAGCGAATTGCACGGCACGACCGAAGGGAGTGGTGGGCCCAGCAGGGTGTAGCCCGGCACCGCAGGTGCGCAAAGCATGCTTTGCGAGGGCGGAACGCCGCGCATCTGAGATGCGTGGCCGGCAGTCCTGAATTCGCGTAGCGAATTGCACGGCACGACCGAAGGGAG
>CAYMKZ010000009.1:34476-42645 GCA_964391345.1 uncultured Alcanivorax sp. | reverse complement strand
GCAGGTTGGCCTCGACCATCTCTTTCTTGGCGCGGCGGGCCTTGGCTTCGCCGATGGAGATGCGGCGGTTGATTTCCTTGATCTCCGCGACCGGCAGGCCGAGTACTTCCTCAAGCGTGTGGATCTTGCGCTGGTTGCGCTGGATATCTTCCTTGACCTGCGTCAGCTTGTCGGTGAATTCCTTGGTTTTCTTGCCTTTCAGCTGGAGGTCCACCCAGTCCAGGTTGGTCTCGTTGCCGGGGAAGGCGCGGATGAAATCACGGCGCGGCATACCGGCGCGGCGGATTGCCAGGCCCATGATGCGGCGCTCGAACTTGCGCGTGGTATCCAGATGATTGCGCGCGCCCAGCAGTATCTCGTCGTACAGACGGGGAACCAGCTTGAACAGCGTGAAATGCTCGGCCAGCGCCTCCTGGGCCTTGGCGGTGCTGGCGTGGTCGCGGCCATTGCGTTTCAGGGCGCGTTGCAGTTTCTCGTGACGCTTTTTCAGCTCGGCGAAACGCTCGGCGGCGAGTACCGGATCCAGGCCGCCTTCATCCTCTTCGGATTCGTCGTCGGCATCATCGCTGTCTTCGTCCTCATCATCTTCTTCGTTTTCTTTTTCCTTGGCGCTGGCGGCTTCTTCGTCCTTCTTCTTCTGGCTGAAGCGCGGTTCCTTGTTGGCGTTGGTGGCTGCCGCGCCGTCGTCGTCCGGGTCCAGATAGCCGGCGATGATTTCGGTCAGCTTGCGCTCTTCACCGATGATGCGCTCGTACTCGCTGAGCACCACTTCCACGGTGCCGGGCCAGTAGGCCAGCGCGTGCATCACTTCCCGGGTGCCTTCCTCGATGCGCTTGGCGATTTCGATTTCGCCTTCCCGGGTCAGCAGTTCCACGGTGCCCATTTCGCGCATGTACATGCGCACCGGATCGGTGGTGCGGCCCGGCTCGTTCTCCACGGAAGCGAGCACGGCGGCGGCTTCTTCGGCGGCGATTTCGTCAGTGCTGTCGGCACTTTCATCCATCATGATCTGATCGGCATCGGTGGCTTTTTCCACCACGGTGATGCCCATGTCATTGATCATCTGGATGATGTCTTCAACCTGGTCCGTGTCGGTAATGGACTCGGGCAGGTGGTCGTTCACCTCGGCATAGGTCAGGTAGCCCTGTTCCTTGCCCAGAGCGATCAACTGCTTCAGCTGTGAGTGCTGTTGCTGTTTCTGAGTCGTCATTCGAAATGCCCGTGATCTGGAGGACGAGGGGTCGTCGGGAAACGGCGTAGTATACCGGGATATGGGGGCGCGAGCCAGTCACCGCAAGGGTCGGTTGGCAGGGTGCTAGCGGGCTTGTGAGCGGGCTTTGGCCAGTGCCTGGTGCAGCTCGACCAGGCGCGCGGCATCAGGGTGGGGGCTGCGTTCCTCGTTTTCAAGGGCCTGCTCCAGCGCCCGGGTATGCAGGCCTTGCAAGGCATCGTGCCAGTAGCGATGGGCCGTGTCGGCCTCCATGGGTGGTTTCAGCGCTTCACGCAGCAGCGCGGAAAGGGATTCCCCTTCTTCAAGGGCCATGATGGCGCCGAGGATGGCGGCGGGAGCGCGCTGCTGGTCGTTGACCACGCCGGCAACCTGGACCAGCAGATCGACGTCGGCCAGATCCAGTTCTTCCAGATTATCGGGCAGCGGCGCGCTTGCCAGCACCTCCGGGTGGGACAGCAGCAGCACCACCATGCGTTCCGCCAGGCTCAGGCCGCGCCGCCGTGGCCGTCCCGACGAGCGGGCAGGAGGGCGCGAGCGGGCGCCGGAGCCATCATCCACGGGATGGTCATGCCCATGGCCGTCGTCCGCGTAGCCATCGCCGGGGTAACCAACGTATGTGGGGGCCGCATAATCGTCCTCGTAGTAGTCCGGCGGCGCCTGGTGGTCGGAGGCGAACGAGGGAGGGCTATCTGCCGGGTTGCCGGTGGTGGGGCGCTGTGCGGGGCTGGTGGCGCGGATCGTTTGCCGCAGCCGCTCCAGAGACTCTCTTTCCAGGCGTGTGAGGCGCGCCAGCTCGTCCTGCAACAGGGTACGGAAAAACGGCCCGGCGGGCTTGTCGAGAAAGGGCAGGGCCAGGCGCGCCAGACGGGCGCGGCCGTCCACGGTATCCAGGTCCAGGCCTTCGGAAAGGTGCCGGAACAGGTAGGTGGACAGCGTATCCGCCTTGTCGGTCAGCGCCAGCAGGGCCTCCGGCCCCTGGGCGCGCACTAGCGTATCCGGGTCTTCGCCTTCGGGCAGAAACAGGAAGCGCGCCTGCTTGCCGTCGTCCAGGGCCGGCAGGGCGGATTCCAGCGCCCGCCAGGCGGCGCTCCGGCCCGCTTTGTCACCGTCGAAGCAGAACACCACCTCATCGACGGTGCGAAACAGGGTGCGGCAGTGTTCTTCGCTGGTGGCGGTGCCCAGGGTCGCCACCACGTTGGGCACGCCATGCTGGGCCAGGGCGATGACGTCCATGTAACCTTCCACCACATACAGCCGCTCGCTGCGATCACGGCTCTGGCGCCATTCCCACAGGCCGTAAAGCTCCCGGCCCTTGTGGAAAACCGGGGTTTCCGGGCTGTTCAGGTATTTCGGCTTGCCATCGCCGAGCACCCGGCCGCCGAAGCCGATGGTGCGGCCACGGGCGTCACGAATGGGGAACTGGATGCGATCACGGAACTTGTCGTAGGTGCGGCCGGTGTCCTCGCGGCGCACCAGCAGGCCGGCGGTGAGTGCCAGCTCCAGGCCGTGCTGATCGAGGCTCAGGCCGGTGATCAGGTTGTCGAATCCCGGTGGTGCGAACCCCAGCCCGTAGCGGGCGGCGATTTCCCCGGTCAGCCCCCGTTGTTTCAGGTAGTGCACGGCTTTCTGCCGCTCCGGGGCGCTTTTCAGTTGCTGGCGGTAAAAGTGCTCGGCGCGGCTGAGCAGGTCGTACAGGGTTTGCAGGCGGCTGCGCCGGGCCTGTTCCTCGCGGCTGTTGCGGTTGTCCTCGCGGGGCACTTCCATGCCGGCGCGGCCGGCCAGTTGCTCCACGGCCTCGGGGAAGCTGAGGTGGTCGTATTCCATCAGGAAGCCGACGGCGTTGCCGGAGGCGCCGCAGCCGAAGCAGTAGTAGAACTGCTTGTCCGGGGCGACCGTGAACGAGGGGGTCTTTTCCTGGTGGAAGGGACAACAGGCCGAGTAGTTGCGGCCGGCCTTTTTCAACGGCACACGGGCATCGATCAGCGCCACCAGATCGGTGCGCGCCAGAAGGTCCTGGATGAAGTGTTCGGGGATGCGGCCGGCCATGGGGGGCAATCTTCCCCTTGTCGAGGGTGGCAATCAAGTGTCGGGAGCGGCCATCAAGCGCCGCTGGCGGCCAGCCGTTGGTGCAGGGCTTCCAGCTTGCGTTCCACGGCGGGTTCCGCCTCGATGCCGGCGTTGATCAGTATGCCGGCGATCATTTCGTAGTGGCCCACCAGCATCACCAGTTCGATCAGGTCGCGGCGTGAGTACTGTTCACTCAAGGCCCGCCAGGTGGGATCATCGATCAGTTTGTCCCGGCAGAGCTGGTCGCAGGCTTGCATCAGCAGACGGTCGCCGGCATCGGCAATGTCGCTGGCGGGGCGCGTCACGGCGAGGATTTCTGTATCACTGACGCCCACGCGCAGGGCGATGTCCACATGCTGTGCCCATTCGTAGCGGCTGCGGCAATGCCAGGCCACGCGCAGAATGGCTTTTTCCCGTGCCTGTGGCGGTAGCCGGCCCCAGGGCATCAGCCGTGAGGCGAACCACAGCCAGGCCCAGAACAGGCGTGGATTGAGATGGATCACCGGAAACACATGAGGCAGGTCGGCACGGCCGAACAGCCGGGAAACGACGGCCACGGAGCGAAACAGCATGCCCCGCTCCTTTTCCGGTGGTGGCGGCAAGCGCACGGTGGACGGCTGTGCCCAGCCCTGTGCCGGCTGCAATGGAACGACGGTGTTCATGGGCGGATTACCTCCCGGTACTGGCCCGGTGTCTGGCCGGTGTGCCTGTGGAACCAGCGAATCAGGGTCTGGCGCGATTGCAGGCCGATATGGGCCGCGAGCAGGTCGAGCGGCAGGTTCCGGTCGTGCAGCAGTTCGCGGGCGCGTGCCAGCCGGGCACGGTCGAGCAGTTCCTGAAAGCCGGTGTTTTCAGCGTGCAGCCGGCGTTGCAGGCTGCGGTTGCTGAGGCCGAGTTGCCGGGCCAGCTCCGGCATGGTGACTTTGCATTCGCCGAGCATGGCGGTGATCAGACGGCTCACCTCGCCGGACAGCGGCTGATGACGGCGCCGTCGTTGCAGCAGCTCGTCGGCGTGGGCTTCCAGGGCGCGGAGCAGGGCCGGGTCGCCGTGACGCAGGGGCGTGGCGAGCAACCGGTTGTCGATGGTGACGGCGGTGTCGGGTTGCTCGAAATGCACCGGGCAGCGCAGTACGTCCTGGTATTCCCGGCGGTGTGTCAGCGTGGACGGCGGCTTGTGCGGAAACCTCACCGCCAGCGGGAAGCGGGTTTGCGCGGGCAGCAGCAGGCGGCCCAGTACCACCAGGCAGCCGAGCACGTATTCCCGGGCGTGGCGGCGAAACAGCGGGCTGCCCGCACGGCACTCCCAGACGATGTGCAGACGGCCCGGCGCGGGTTGCAGGCTGAAGTGACCGATATCACTGAGCAGGCCGTTGTAGCGCACCAGCAACTTCAGCACTTCGGCCAGGCGCGATGAGCTCTGGCTGAGCAAACCCAGTACACCGAAGGCGGCCGGTTGCGTTTCGGCGGCCAGCCGCAGGCCGAAAGGCTGGTCGGGAGAGGACTTGGGAGAGGCTCTGAGCAGGCTTTCCAGCGCGGCTTCCAGAAGGCGAACCGGGATGGTGGCTTCGGCATCGTCCAGTTGCGGGCGTGACATGCCGAGCAGGCGGAGCAGGGCGTCGCCGTCCAGGCCGGCGGTTTCGCCGCTGTCCACGACGTGTTGCAGATGGTGAATGGACACCCAGTGCTGTCGTGGCTGGCTTTGCGGCATGTCGAACCTCGGCAGGGCGTAGCGAGGATGGGGGACCTGTTCCCGGTGTTTTTTCGAGTATGACACAGTTACGCCATTTTCAGACTGATGGCGCGAAAGGTCACTCCATATGGCGCCATGAGTTACCGTGCCGCTGGCGCGGACGTGGCAGCATTGGCGCATTGCCGGTGGGAGAGCAGCATGAAGACGTTTCGCGACAAACTGTGCCTGGTGACCGGGGCGGCCAGCGGCATTGGCCGGGCCACCGCCGTGGCGCTGGGCCGTGAAGGCGCGCGCCTGTGCCTGACCGATCTGGACTCCGAGGGGCTGCTGGAAAGCCGGCGTCTGACGGAGGCAGCGGGTGGGCGGGTGAAGGCCTGTCAGGCGCTGGACATCACCGACGAGCAGGCGGTGATGGCGTTCGCCGCCGAGGTTCACCGCAGTGATGCCGCCGTCGATATGGTGATGAATATCGCCGGTATTTCCACCTGGGGCACCATCGACGGCCTGGAATCCCGGCACTGGCGGCAACTGGTGGAGGTCAATCTGATGGGGCCGGTGCATGTGCTGCGCGCTTTCGTGCCGGCGATGATCGCGGCGCGCCGGGGCGGCCATGTGGTCAATGTATCATCGGCGGCCGGCCTGTTCGGGTTGCCCTGGCATGCCGCCTACAGTGCTACCAAGTTCGGTTTGCGCGGGATCAGTGAAGTGTTGCGTTTCGACCTGCGCCATCATGGTATTGGCGTCAGTCTGGTGTGTCCGGGGGCCGTCGATACCGGTCTGGTGCAGACCATCAATATTGTCGGCATCGACAGGGAGGATGCGCGCGTGCGCGCGCTGACGCAGCGTTTCCAGCGCCATGCGGTGAGTCCGGAGCAGGCCGCGGCGGCGATTCTCAAGGGAGTGCGAGGCAATCGCTACATGGTCTTCACGTCCGCCGATGTGCGCATCGGCTACTGGTTTCAGCGCAAGTTCGCCTGGCCCTACGAGATGGCCATGCGGCTGCTGAGCAGAAAGGTTTTCGTGCTGGCGGCGCGGATGAAGGACGAACGGAGCTGAATCGAGAAGTGGTCAGCCGAGGCGGGCTTTGATCTTGCCGCTGACGGCGCCCATGTCGGCGCGGCCCTGCATTTGCGGCTTGAGGATGTTCATGACGGCGCCCATGTCGCGCATGCTGGACGCGCCGGTGCTGGCGATGGCCTCTTCGATCAGGGCATCGATTTCGGCGTCGCTCAGTGCCGCCGGCAGGAATTCCTGCAGCACCTTGATCTCCGCTTCCTCGACATCGGCCAGGTCGGTGCGACCGGCGTCGCCGTATTGCTTGGCGGAGTCCTTGCGCTGTTTGATCAGTTTGTCCAGCAGGGCGAGGGTGCGAGCGTCATCCAGTTCGATGCGCTCGTCCACCTCGATCTGCTTGATCGCCGCCAGTGCCATGCGCAGCACTCCCAGACGCGCCTTGTCCTTGGCGCGCATGGCGTCTTTCATGGCATCGGTGAGCTGTGCTTTCAGCGTACTCATGCGGCACTCATGGCGATCGGGATGGAAACCGCCTCAGTAGAGACGTTTGCGAGCCAGTTGCTCGCGTTGCAGCTTCTTCAGGTGACGCTTTACAGCGGCGGCACGCTTGCGCTTGCGTTCCTGGGTGGGCTTCTCGTAGTGCTCACGACGACGCACTTCGGAAAGGGTGCCCGCTTTTTCGCAGGAACGTTTGAAGCGGCGCAGGGCCACGTCGAAGGGTTCGCCTTCTTTCACTTTCACCTGAGGCATGAACAATCACCTACCTTGAATTTTGGGTTGATTAAGGCTGCCGCGGGCTCAGATCCCGTCAGGTGATTCGGCCACCCGGACGGCAGGGCTGCGGATTTTACCTGAGGTGGGGGGAAATGCAAAGCCACCCCTGATGCGCCTTTGTGATGTGTCCAGGGCCGGGTTTCGGCGGTGGTGGCTAGTGTCACACCCTTGCGGGCGCTAGAATGCGCCCCGAACCCCCAGGAGAGCTCATGCGCGTATTGGGTATTGAATCCAGTTGCGACGAAACCGGCGTCGCCATCTACGACACCGAAAATGGTCTGATCGGCCAGGCGTTGTACAGCCAGATCGAGATGCATGCCCATTACGGTGGCGTGGTCCCGGAGCTGGCCAGCCGCGACCATGTACGCCGGGTGCTGCCGCTGGTGCGCGAGGTGCTGGAGCAGGCCGGGTTGTCGGGCACGGAGCTGGATGCGGTGGCCTACACCGCCGGGCCGGGGCTGGCCGGCGCCTTGCTGGTGGGCGCCAGCATCGCCCGCTCGCTGGCCTATGGCTGGGGCGTGCCGGCGGTGGCCGTGCATCATATGGAAGGCCATTTGCTGGCGCCGTTGCTGGAGGCGGACGCACCGGATTTCCCGTTCGTGGCGCTGCTGGTCAGCGGCGGCCATTCCCTGTTGCTGGACGCGCGCGCTCTGGGCGATTACCGGCCACTGGGGGAATCCGTGGACGATGCGGCGGGGGAAGCCTTCGATAAAGTAGCCAAGATGATGGGGCTGGGTTATCCCGGCGGCCCGCAGGTGGCGAAACTGGCGGAACGGGGGACGGCGGATCGTTTCCGTTTCCCGCGCCCGATGACCGACCGGCCGGGCATGGACATGAGCTTCTCCGGGCTGAAAACCTTCACGCTCAACACCGTCAACGATCTGGGCGGCAAGGATGCCCTCAGCGAGCAGGACCGTGCCGACGTGGCCAGGGCGTTCCAGGAGGCGGTGGTGGAGACGCTGGTGATCAAGTGCCGGCGTGCCGTGCAGGCCACCGGTCACCGGCGTCTGGTGGTGGCCGGCGGGGTCAGCGCCAATCTGCATTTGCGTGAGCGTCTGGGCCAGGCCATGGCCAAGCTGGGGGTGCGTGTTTATTACCCTGGGCTGGCCTATTGCACGGATAACGGCGCGATGATCGCCTATGCCGGGGCGTTGCGCATGCAGGCCGGGGAGCGCTCCGGCCTGCCGATCCGGGTGCGTCCGCGCTGGCCGCTGGCGGAGCTGGCAGAGCTTTGAGTGATGCGGGCCTGTTCCGCGCGTGACGTGATGCGAGTTCGGGGGTGGGGCTTGTGGTGCTGGTGTTGAAGTCGCTGGATCCCGGATAGTGCTTCGCACTTCCGGGATGACGGGCGGCTTTGCACCTCCGGGATGACGGGCGGCTTTGCACCTCCGGG
>CAYMKZ010000009.1:0-34376 GCA_964391345.1 uncultured Alcanivorax sp. | reverse complement strand
GCACCTCCGGGATGACGGGCGGCTTTGCACCTCCGGGTCAGTGTTTTTTGCGGAAGCCCAGTTCTTCGCCGCTGAGCAGTTTGGCGATGTTGCTGCGATGGCGCAGGAACATGATGACCGTCAGGGCGGTCATCGGCCAGAAGGCGCCGGGCAGCCAGAACCACAGGCTGATCGGGGCGGCGACGAAGGCGCTGAGCGAGGCCACCGAAGAGATACGGGTGAGAGCGAACAGGATCAGCCAGACGATGCCAGCCACCAGGCCGCTGGGCCAGTAGAGTGGAAACAGCAGCCCGAACGCGGTGGCCACGCCCTTGCCGCCGCGAAACTGGAAGAATACCGGAAACAGATGACCGAGGAAGGCGCAGAAGCCGACCAGTGCGATGGCGAAGGGCGACAGGCCCAGCCAGCGCGCCACCAGCACCGGAATCACGCCTTTCAGCACGTCGCCGAGCAGCGTCAGCGCGGCGGCCGGTTTGCCGCCGATGCGCAGCACGTTGGTTGCTCCCGGATTGCTGGAGCCTTCGGTGCGCGGGTCCGGGTAGCCGAACAGCCGGCAGACCAGAATGGCGCTGGAAATCGAGCCAAGCAGGTAGGCCGCCACGCACAATGCCGCCAGCCAGATGTCGCTTTCCTGTAATGCCATGGTTGCCACCGGCTATAATTCCCCGTCAAAGTGGCCGGCATTGTACAAATGTGTAGGGATGTGAAGGAAGCCCCATGGATATCGTCTATATCAGCGATTTGAAAGTGGACACGGTGATCGGCATTTTCGATTGGGAACGCCGCATCCGCCAGACCGTCAGCCTGGATCTGGAAATGGCCACGGACATTCGCCGTGCCGCCGCTTCCGATCACATCGACGATGCGCTGGATTACAAGAACATCGGCAAGCGGGTGATCGCCTTCATCGAGGGCAGCGAGTTCCAGTTGGTGGAAACGCTGGCCGAGAGGGTGGCCGAGCTGGTGCTGAGCGAATTTCCGGTGCCGTGGCTGAAACTGCGGCTCAGCAAGCCGGGGGCGCTGCGCGGTTCCCGCGATGTGGGGGTGATCATCGAGCGTGGGGAGCGCTCCTGATGGCCCTGGTGTTTCTCAGCCTGGGCTCCAATATCGACCGGAACCACAATATCCGCTCCGCGCTGACCAGCCTGGCGCGGCGCTTTGGTGATCTGCGGCTCAGCCCGGTGTACGAGAGCGAGGCGGTGGGTTTCGACGGCAGCCCGTTCTTCAATCTGGTGGTGGCGATCGAAACCACGCTGCCGGTGGGTGAGCTGGCCGACGTGCTGCACGGCATCGAACGGGAGCACGGCCGGGTGCGCGGCGAGAAGAAATTCTCCAGCCGGACACTGGACATCGACATTCTCACCTACGGCCAGCTCAGCGGCGAAGTGGACGGCGTTCGCCTGCCGCGTGGCGAGATTCTCAAGCACGCCTTTGTGCTCTGGCCGCTGGCGGATCTGGCGCCGCAGGCGGTACATCCCGTTAGCGGCAAGCGCTACGGCGAATTGCGCGCGGAAACCGATTTCCCCGGTCAGGAGCTGTGGGTGGTGCCACTGGACTGGCCGGGTACGGACGATTAGCAGCCTGTCAGCGCGGCTAGGCGCCGGGGAAGGCCAGCGAGCGGCCGCCATCGACGGCCAGTATCTGGCCCGTGACGTAAGGGGCGTGCAGGGCCAGCCAGGTGACGGCGCCGGCGATATCCTGCGGCTCACCGGCTCTTTTCAGGGCGCTGGCGCTGAGCATGATGTGCTGCTGGGGCTGGCCGTGCTCCGGCCATAGAATGGCGCCGGGCGCGATGCCGTTGACGCGGATCTGCGGCCCCAGTTCCCGGGCCAGGCTGCGGGTCATCATGGCCAGCCCGGCCTTGGTGATGCAGTAGAGGCTGTGGCCCGGCAACGGTTTTTCCGCATAAATGTCGATGAGATTGATGATCGCACCCTGGCCGGAGGCGGCCAGCGCGGGGGCCAGTTGCTGGCTGAGCAGGAAGGGCGCGCGCAGATTGCCGTTCATCAGCCTGTCCCAGTCGTCGTCGCACACTTCGGCCAGCGGGGTCGGGTAAAAGCTGGACGCGTTGTTGACCAGCACGTCGAGGCGCTGAAAGCACGCCTGCGCCTGCGCGGCCAGGGTGCGTACCGCCCGCGGATCGGTGAGATCGGCGGCCAGGGCGGCCGCGCTGCCGCTGCGCCGCCGGTTCAGCCGGGCAACCAGGTCTTCGGCTTCGGCTCTGCTGTTGCGGTAATGAATGACGACGTTGAGCCCGGCGTCATGCAGGGCCTGGACGATGCTGGCGCCGATGCGCTGTGCCCCGCCCGTCACCAGGGCGGTCAGCCTCGCTTCCTGTTCCGTGGTTTGGCGTTCCATCAGTGGGCGAACTCCTCTCGGTAGGCGGCGAGCGCCTGAGTGCGTTGCTGTTCCAGCGCCTGGCCGAGGGCCGGCCCGGACAATCCCTCGGCCAGCAGCGCCTTGCCGGTGATGGCGCTGATCTTTTGCGCCGCGCCGTGCAGGTAGGCCGCCTGCGGGTACAGGCTCTGATGATCGCCCTGGCGGGCTTGATGGCAGATCGCCGCCGCCGCGAGGATGGCTTCCAGCCGCTGGGGGCGGCGCAGGGAGTCGAGCCCTTGCAACAGTCGCAGCAGGTCGGTTGGCGACAGGGTTAGCGCCTGGTCGATCTGTTCCTGCCAGCGGGTCAGGGCCGCCGCCGTTTCGCGCATTTCCTTTGGCACTCGGAGGTGTTCGGAAAACGCCCGCACCGCTGCCGCTGTGTCGTCCGGTGGGCTCTGGCCATCTGCGTTCTGGCCAAGCCCGTGGCAGAGCAGGGCGTAGCGGGCCGTCAACGGCAACTGCTGTTGTGCCGCCAGCGTCAGGCACCCGAGTACGTGGCTGAGAACGTCCTGCTGCGACCGGTGTTGTGGCGGTGCCGGCAGGCCATCCAGCGCGGCGATGTCCGCCATCACTTCGGGCAGGGCGGCGCAGCGGTGCAGCACGGTGAAGAATTGTGCCGGAGAGGGTTCCATCAACGCCCGCTGGGTTTCCTTCCAGATGCGCTCCGGCGGCAGATAGCCCAGCTCCCGGCTGTGGGCGATGTCTGTCATCAGCGCCAGGGTCCGGGGGTGAATGTCAAAGCCCAGCCAGTGATAGCGGGCGGCGAAGCGCGCCACCCGCAGCACCCGTAGTGGGTCCTCCGTGAAGGCACTGGAAACATGGCGCAGCGTCCGCGCCTTGAGATCGCGGCGGCCGCCATGGGGGTCGATGAGCGTGCCGTCGGCGCCGCGCGCCATGGCGTTGATGGTCAGGTCGCGGCGGATCAGGTCCTGCTCCAGAGTGACGTCGGGTGCGGCGTGGAACGCAAAGCCCTGGTAGCCATGGCCGCTTTTCCGTTCAGTGCGCGCCAGCGCGTACTCCTCGCCGCTCTCCGGGTGCAGGAAAACCGGAAAATCGTTACCCACCGGCTTGAAGCCGCGTTTGGCCATGTCGGCGGGGGTGGCGCCCACCACCACCCAGTCCCGCTCCGTGACCGGCAGGCCCAGTAATTCGTCGCGGACGGCGCCGCCCACCAGATAGATTTCCATGCCGCCGTTGCTTGCCCTGTTCATCCTGTTCGCCGAAATGTTCGCACAGTCGGTCATCGTTTACTTACTATTGTTGCGATTTTTCGTGGCTGGTCGTTTCCGCCATGATCGGCGACGGTTAAGGTCATTGCGCCCGGGGTGGGCGGTGAGTAGGGTTTTTCAGGCTTGTACATACCATCATCGGCCGGACGGACCGGCTATCTGGGAGCTCGAACATGAAGACACGGATTACCGAATTGCTGGGCACGCGCTACCCGATCGTTCAGGGCGGCATGCAAAACGTCGGCTACGCCGAGCTGGCTTCCGCCGTATCCAATGCCGGCGGGCTGGGCATCATCACCGGCCTGACGCAGCCGACGCCGGAAGATCTGGCCCGCGAAATCGCCCGCTGCCAGGCGATGACCGACCAGCCTTTCGGCGTCAACCTGACGCTGCTGCCGACCATCAAGCCGGTGCCCTATGACGAGTATGTGCAGGCGATCGTGGAAGCCGGCATCAAGGTGGTGGAAACCGCCGGGCGCAGCCCGGAACCGTTCATGCCCACGTTCGTGGAGCATGGCATCAAGGTGATTCACAAATGCACCTCGGTGCGCCATGCCCTGAAGGCCGAGAAGGTGGGCTGTTCCGCAGTTTCCGTGGACGGTTTCGAGTGCGCCGGCCACCCCGGTGAGGACGATGTGCCGAACCTGGTGCTGTTGCCGGCCGCGGCGGCGGTGCTGAAAGTGCCGATGCTGGCGTCCGGCGGTATCGGCACCGGTGTGCAGATGGCCGCCTGTCTGGCGCTGGGCGCCGACGGCATCAACATGGGGACGCGCTTCATGGCCACCCGTGAAGCGCCCATTCACGACAACATCAAGCAGGCCATCGTCGAAGCCAGCGAGCTGGATACGGCGCTGGTCTATCGCTCATTGCGCAACACCGCGCGGGTGTACAAGAACAAGGTGGCGCAGCGCGTCAACGAAATCGAGCGTGAGGCCGGTACCGACATGAAGTTCGAGCTGATCCGCGACATGGTGGCCGGCACCAAGGGCAAGGTGGCGCTGACGGAAGGCGATATCGATCACGGTATCTGGACCAGCGGCATCGTGCAGGGGCTGATTCACGACATTCCCTCCTGTGAAGAGCTGATCCAGTCCATCGTCAGGGAATGCCAGGATACCGTTCGCCAGCGCATGAACGCACTGGTGGGGTAATCCGTTCCGTGTAACGCAAGCCTCCCGGCCCCTGGCCGGGTTCCGGGCTGGCGGTCATGGCGCCTCCGGCATCGAGATGCGTTCTACCACGGTGCCGTTGTCGACGCTTTCCAGGTGCACATCGAACTGCCACAGCCGATGCAGATGGCGCAGCACTTCCTTGCCGCTGGCGGCATCAAGAGGGCGGTGATGCTGGCGGATGTGTTGCAGCGTCAGCGAGCGGTCGCCGCGGATGTCCGCCTTGCAGATCTGGATGTTGGGTTCCTGGATGCTGAGGTTGTATTGCTCGGACAGGCGGTTGCGCACCGTCTTGTAGCCGTGCTCGTCGTGGATGGCGCTGATTTCGATGTAATCCTGTTCGTCGTCGTCGAACAGGCTGAACAGCTTGAATTCGCGGATCAGGTGCGGTGACAGGAATTGCTGGATGAAACTTTCATCCTTGAAACTTTCCATGGCGAATTTCAGCGTCGCTATCCAGTCGCTGCCGGCGATGTCCGGGAACCAGAGGCGGTCTTCTTCCGTGGGGTTTTCGCAGATGCGGCGAATGTCGGAAAACATGGCGAAGCCGAGCGCGTAGGGGTTGATGCCGCTGTAGTAGGGGGAGTCGAACGGTGGCTGGTAGATCACCTGGCTGTGATTTTGCAGGAACTCCAGCATGAAGCCGTCGCTGACCTGGCCGTTGTCGTACAGATCGTGCAGCAACGTGTAATGCCAGAAGCTGGCCCAGCCTTCGTTCATCACCTTGGTCTGGCGTTGCGGGTAGAAATACTGCGCCATCTTGCGCACGATGCGGATCACTTCGCGTTGCCAGGGTTCCAGCAGAGGGGCGTTCTTCTCCACGAAATAAAGCAGATTTTCCTGGGGTTCCTTCGGGAAACGGTCGACCGGCTCGCGGCGCTGGGTGGCCGGCTGCATCTCGGGAAAGGTTTTCCACAGCTCCGACACCTGCTGCTGCAACAGTCGTTCGCGCTGGCGCTGGCGCTGGCGTTCTTCCTCAGCGGAAATGGGGTTGGGTCTTTTGTAGCGGTCCACTCCGTAACTCATCAGCGCATGGCAGGAATCCAGCGTTTCCTCCACCGCCGTCACGCCGTGGCGCTGCTCGCATCGGTCAATATATTTACGGGCGAAAACCAGGTAATCGATGATCGCCGAAGCGTCGGTCCAGGTCTTGAACAGGTAGTTGCCCTTGAAGAAGGAGTTGTGGCCGTAGCAGGCGTGGGCGATCACCAGCGCCTGCAGGGTGATGGTGTTTTCCTCCATCAGATAGGCGATGCAGGGGTTGGAGTTGATCACCAGTTCGTAGGCCAACCCCATTTGCCCGCGCCGGTAGCGGTTTTCCGCCTCGACGAACTGTTTGCCGAACGACCAGTGGTGATAGCCCACCGGCATGCCCACCGAGGAGTAAGCGTCGAGCATCTGCTCGGATGAGATCACCTCTATCTGGTTCGGATAGGTGTCCAGGCCGTATTTGTCATGGGCGAGCCGGGCGATCGCCTCGTCGTAGCGGGCCAGGGTATCGAAGTCCCAGTCCGAGCCGCTGGAAATCAGGACGCCTTGGGTTTCCGTCATGCCGCCTCCATGCGCCGTTTGAACAGCCGGCGGAACACCGGGTAGATCTCGCCCGGATTGTCGATCTGCGCCATGGAGAAGGCGTCGGCATGCCGTTCCATGACACCCTGATACTGATCCCACAGCGCCTGGTGGCTGCGCGGCATCACCTCGACGTAGGAGAAGTGCTGCATTCTCGGCAGTAGCTGCGCTTCCAGCAGCTGAGCGCAGGCCGGTGAGTCATCGTTCCAGTTGTCGCCGTCGGAAGCCTGGGCGCCATAGATGTTCCACTCGTCCAGCGGGTAGCGCTCGTTGATGATGTCGAGGGTCAGCCTCAGGGCGCTGGAAACGATGGTGCCGCCGGTTTCCCGGGAGTAGAAAAACTCTTCCTCGCTGACTTCCTTGGCGCTGGTGTGGTGGCGGATGAACACCACTTCGATGTGTTCGTAATTGCGTTGCAGAAACAGATAGAGCAGCAGGAAAAACCGCTTGGCGAGATCTTTCATGTCCTGATTCATGGAGCCGGAGACGTCCATGATGCAGAACATCACCGCCCGGCTGATGGGTACCGGAACCTTGATCTGATGGTTGAAGCGCAAGTCCACTTCATCGATGAACGGGATGCGCTGCAGATGGCGTTTGAGACGATCGATCTGCTCGTCCAGCTCCATCAGCCGGGCCTGACGCTGGGGTGACTGGTCCTGTTGCAGAAGCTCGTCACGCTCCCGTTCCAGCTCATGCAGCTTGCGGCGGCTGGCGGAGCCCATGGCGCGGCGCCGCATGGACGCCTGGCGCATGGAGCGCACGATATTGATTCTCGCCGGCATGCCGTGGCTGACGATACCGCCATGACGGGTCTGGTAGCTGCGTGCTCCCTGCAACTGGCGTTTCACCAGGTTGGGCAGCTCCAGATCCTCGAACAGGAAATTGAGAAATTCCTGGGGGTCGATCTCGAAGGCGAAATCATCCTCGCCTTCACCCGAGTCGCTGGCATTGCTGCCGCCGGAGCCGCCGCCCTGGCCGCCGGAGGGCCGTTTGATGCGGTCGCCCTGCTGGAACTCGCGGTTACCGGGATGGACGATGTTGCGCTGGCCGCCGGGGCCGTGGTGAAAGTTCGGCTCCGACAGATCCTTGCGCGGTATGCTGATGCGCTCGCCCTGATCCATGTCCTTGATGGAACGGCGCCCCACCGCGTCGTTGACCGCCTCGCGGATGTGACGCCGGTAGCGGTCCAGAAACCGCTGCCGGTTCACCGTGCTTTTTCGTTTGCCGTTGAGGCGCCGGTCGATGATGTAGCTCATGGCTTGCTCCGCAGTCAGCCATTCCAGTCAGCTATTTACTGTGCCTTGCGCACCCGCAGGTACCACTCGGAAAGCAGGCGCACCTGCTTCTCGGTGTAGCCACGGTCCATCATCCTTTGCACGAAATTGTTGTGCTTGCGGCGATCCTCTTCGCTGCCTTTGGGGTTGAAGGAAATCACCGGCAGCAATTCCTCGGTGTTGGAGAACATTTTCTTCTCGATGACATCGCGGAGTTTCTGGTAGCTCATCCAGCTCGGATTGTGCCCCTGGTTGTTGGCCCGGGCGCGCAGTACGAAATTGACCACCTCGTTGCGGAAATCCTTCGGGTTGGAAATGCCCGCCGGCTTTTCGATCTTCTCCAGCTCTTCATTGAGCGCCTGACGGTCGAAGATTTCGCCGGTATCCGGGTCGCGGAATTCCTGGTCCTGTATCCAGAAATCCGCGTAGGTGACGTAACGGTCGAAGATGTTCTGCCCGTACTCGGAGTAGGATTCCAGGTAGGCGGTCTGGATTTCCTTGCCGATGAATTCCACGTAATGGGGAACCAGATACTCCTTGATGAAGCGCCGGTACTGTTCCTGGCGCTCCTGCGGGAACTGCTCCTGCTCGATGCGCTGCTCCAGGACGTGCATCAGGTGCACCGGGTTGGCGGCGATCTCGGTGTGATCGAAGTTGAACACCTTGGAGAGAATCTTGAAGGCGAAACGGGTGGAGAGCCCGTCCATGCCTTCGTTGACCCCCGCCATGTCGTGGTATTCCTGGATCGATTTGGCGCGCGGGTCCACGTCTTTCAGATTCTCGCCGTCGTAGACGCGCATTTTCGAATAAATATTGGAGTTTTCCGGCTCCTTGAGCCGGGTGAGCACCGAGAACTGCGCCAGCATGCGCAGCGTATCCGGTGCGCACTGGGCGTTCACCAGGCTGGAATTGCGCAGCAGTTTGTCGTAAATCAGTTGCTCTTCATTGACGCGCAGGCAATACGGCACCTTGACGATATAGACCCGGTCGATGAACGCCTCGTTGTTCTTGTTGTTCTTGAACGTCTGCCATTCCGATTCGTTGGAGTGGGCCAGCACGATGCCATCGAAGGGGATCACGCCCATGTGCTCGGTGCCGTTGTAGTTGCCCTCCTGGGTGGCGGTGAGCAACGGGTGCAGCACCTTGATCGGCGCCTTGAACATCTCGACGAATTCGAGCAGGCCCTGGTTGGCCCGGCACAGCCCTCCGGAAAAGGCGTAGGCATCGGGGTCGGCCTGGCTGAAATCTTCCAGTTTACGGATGTCCACCTTGCCGACCAGCGCGGAGATGTCCTGGTTGTTCTCGTCGCCGGGTTCGGTCTTCGCCACGGCGATCTGGTCGAGGATCGACGGGTAGCGTTTCACCACGCGGAACTGGCTGATGTCGCCGTTGAATTCATGCAACCGTTTGACGGTCCAGGGGGACATCACGCAATGCACGTAGCGGCGCGGGATGCCGTATTCCTCTTCCAGTATCTGGCCGTCTTCCTCCGGGTCGAAAACGCTGAGCGGTGATTCGTTGACCGGTGAGCCCTTGATGGCATAGAACGGCACCTTCTGAATCAGTGCCTTGAGCTTTTCCGCGAGAGAGGATTTGCCGCCGCCCACCGGGCCGAGCAGGTAGAGAATCTGTTTCTTTTCCTCCAGCCCCTGGGCGGCGTGGCGGAAGTAGCTGACGATGTTCTCGATGACTTCTTCGAGCCCGTAGAATTCATCGAAAGCCGGGTACCGGCGAATCACTTTGTTGGAAAAGATGCGGGACAGACGGGGGTCCTTGGCGGTGTCCACCAGCTCCGGTTCGCCGATCGCCATCAGCATGCGTTCCGCGGCGGTGGCGTAGGCGCTGGGATCTTCCTTGCATAGAGCCAGATACTCTTCCAGGGACATTTCGTCTTCCTGGGTGGCGTCGAAACGGGCCTGATAATGGCGAATAATGCTCATGCGTAAACTCCCTCTGGCGGCGTTCTGGGCGGACAATCACTCGCTCATGAAATCTATCCTTGCTGATTCAATGTACTTTGCTTTCGTCTCTAGGATGGCGCTAAAGCGAACGACAAGTCAAAGGCTAAAAAAGCCGTGGCGCGCGGAACTTTTGTCAATCCTGCCGGACACCAGCAAGGCTGCCGGATACAGCGCCTTGAGCCTGTGGAAAAAGGAAGCGTTTGGGTAAAAAGGACGAACGTTTTTCCTGTCTTCAGGAGGCCGGCCGCTTGAAATCAGCGGCAGGCAGTCTGAAAACGGCGGTTGTCTTCCAGCCGCAGGGCGGTCAGGCAGCCGCCCCAGACGCAGCCGGTGTCCAGCGCCACCACGTCGCTGCTGGAGGTCCTGCCCTCCAGCGCCGCCCAGTGCCCGAACAGCACACGCGGCACGGGCTGCCGGTGGGGGTAATCGAACCAGGGCATGAATCCGGCGGGAGGGCGGTCGGCGGAGCCCTTGGTGGCGAGATCCAGGCGGCCGGCCTGGTCGACGAAGCGCATGCGGGTGAAGTGATTGGTGATGACCCGCCAGCGATCGGTGCCTTCCAGTGCGTTGTCCCAGCCGGCGGGGGTGTTGCCGTACATGTGTTCAAAAAAGCGGGGAGCCAGCGTCTTGTCGGCCAGTACGGCCTCGACCTCGCGGGCCCGTTCCCTGGCTTGCTCCAGGTTCCACAGTGGCGGCAGGCCGGCGTGGGCCATCACCGAATCGAATTCCGGCATCTCTATCAGTAATGGCTGTCGTTGCAGCCAGTCCAGCAACTGGTCGCGATCCGGTGCTTGCAGAATGGGGGCCAGGGTGTCCTTCTTCTTCATGCCGGTGGCGCCGTGGGCGACGGCCAGCAGGTGCAGGTCGTGGTTGCCCAGTACCACCCCGACCTGATCGCGCAGGGCGTAGACCCGGCGCAGTGTTCCCAGGGAATCCGGGCCGCGGTTGACCAGATCGCCGGCCAGCAGCAGACGATCCCGATCCGGGTTGAAGCGGATGGCCGTCAGCAGCGCCTCGAATGGGGCGAGACAGCCCTGCAAATCGCCGATGGCATAAGTGCTCATGTACGGATGCTCATGTGCCGAGGTCTCGTATCCAGGGTCAGTGCAGCGCCTGGGGCGCCGCCAGGGTAACGGCGTCGATGGGCGCGTCGAAGCAGGCGCCGTCGCTGGCCAGCATCTGATAGCTGCCCTGCAAGGTGCCCACCGCAGTGTCGAGGACGACACCGCTCTGGTAGACGTATTCGAAGCCGGGGATGAGATCGGGCTGCTCGCCGACCACGCCTTCACCGTGCACCTCGCGCACCCGCTGTTCGCCGTCGGTGATGATCCAGTGGCGGGTCAGCAGACGCACCGTGGTGGTGCCGCGATTGATGATGCGCACGAAGTAGGCGAACACCCAGCGCTGGTTGTCCGGGTCGCTCTGTTCGGGGACGAACATCGGTTCCACGGACACTTCCACGTGGTAGCGTTCGCCGTTGTCGGAGAGGTCGCTTTTTTCGCTGCTCATGAGGCGGCTCCCGAGGATGCTCCGGTAGTGTTGGCCAGTGTGACATAGTCGGCCACGGACAGGTGATCCGGGCGCAGTCCCGGATCGATCCCGGCGTTTTCCAGCGCCGTGCCGTCGAGCAGCGGTTTGAGGCTGTTGCGCACCGCCTTGCGGCGCTGGCTGAACGCCTGGGTGACGATGCGCGCCAGCCATGCCGGGTCGTCCGCCACACAGGGAGGTACAGTATACGGGGTCAGACGGACCACGGCCGAATCCACGCGCGGCGGCGGGCTGAACGCTCCGGGGGGCACGAAGAACAGGTAATCCGCCTGGCAGTGGTACTGCACCATTACCGACAGGCGGCCGTAATCCTTGCTGCCCGGCTCGGCGGTGAGGCGGTCCACCACTTCCTTTTGCAGCATGAACGTCATGTCGCGGATCGCTCCGGCCTGGGCCAGCAGGTGGAAGATCAGCGGCGTGGAAATATTGTACGGCAGATTGCCGACCACCCTCAGGGGCGTTTGCGTGGCGAGCGCGGCGAAGTCGAAGCGCAGGGCGTCGCACTGGTGGATGCTGAGGCGCTCCGGGGCAATGCGGCGGCGCAGCAGCTCGATCAGGTCGCGGTCCAGCTCGACCACCTGCAAATGAGCTATCTCGTCCAGCAGGGGGTAAGTGAGTGCCCCCTGACCGGGGCCGATTTCCAGCAGGTTATCATCCTCTTGCGGGGCGATGGAGCGCACCAGTTGATCGATGATGGCGGCATCGGTGAGAAAGTGCTGGCCGAAACGCTTGCGGGCGCGGTGCTCACTCATGCGCGGCGGCCTCCCTCTTGTCGGCCAGGGTGATCGCCAGGCGGACTGCGGCCAGCAGGCTGCCGGGGCGTGCCCGGCCGCTGCCGGCCAGCTCGAAGGCGGTGCCGTGGTCCACCGAGGTGCGGATGAACGGCAGGCCCAGCGTCAGGTTCACGGCCTCGCCGAAACCGGCGTATTTCAGCACCGGCAGGCCCTGATCGTGATACATGGCGAGCACGGCGTCGTGGTCCGCCAGCAGCGACGGCTGGAAGGCGGTGTCGGCTGGTACCGGCCCGGTCAGATTGAAGCCCTCACCGCGCAGCCGCGTCAGCGTCGGGATGATCACATCCAGCTCTTCGCGCCCCAGATGGCCGTTTTCCCCGGCGTGCGGGTTGAGCCCCAGCACCAGGATGCGTGGCTGGTCAATGGCGAATTTGCGCTGCAAATCCTCGCGCAATATCGCCAGTGTGCGGCTCAGCCCGGCATCGGTGATCGCCGCCGGCACCGCCGCCAGCGGCAGGTGCGTGGTGGCCAGTGCCACGCGCAGCTGATCGGTGGCCAGCATCATCACCACCTGGTCGACGCCGGCGCGCTGGGCGAGGAACTCGGTATGGCCGGTGAAAGAGGGGTCGGCACCTTCGCAAATGATGCTTTTCGCCAGGGGCGCGGTGACCATGGCGGCGAAGGTGCCGTGCAGACAGCCGTCCGCGGCCCGTTCCAGCATGCGCAGCGTACCCGGCGCGGTGGCCGGGTCCGGGTGTCCCGTGCGCACCGGTGCGCCCGCTGCGCAGTGCCACAGCGCGATGCCCTGGGCGGGCGGCGGCTCAGCGGGCCGCCATTCGGGCAGGGACACGGACAGGCCCAGAGCCTGGGCCCGTTCGGCCATCACCTGGCGGTCGGCGAGTACCACCAGCGGGCGTGGCCAGGGCTCGCTGACCAGCGAACAGATCAAATCGGGACCGATGCCCGCCGGATCACCGCTGGTGATGGCAACAGGCGCGCGGTTCATGAGTGATCGGCGTGGCTGGCGCCATTCTTGCCGAGGTTACTGCTGCCGAGGTTGTCGTTGTCCAGCCGGATATCCACGTAGGCCTCGGAGCGCAGTTTCTGCAGCCAGGTTTCCAGCGCTTCATCGTAGCGCTGTTTTTGCAGTGCGTTACGGGCCTGCATCTCGCGGTACTGGTCGCTCATGTCGGCGCGCCGTGTCTTTTCCACCTCCAGGAAGTGGTAGCCGTAACGGGTTTCAAACACCGGTGACAGCGTGCCGGGCGGAGTATGTTCCATGACCTCTTCGAATTTGGGCACCATCTGGCCGGGGGTGACCCAGCCCAGTTCGCCGCCCTGGCTGCCGCTGCCGGGGTCGTCGGAATATTCCTTGGCGGCGTCGGCGAAGGACAGTTTGCCGCTGGCCACTTCGTCATGCAGCTTGTTGGCTTCGGCCAGGGCCTGCTGCGAGGTGGTCAACTGGTCCGGTTTGATGAGAATGTGACGCACCTGATATTGAGTCACCACTTTCTGGTCGCCGCCACGGCGATCGATCATTTTCAGAATGTGGAAGCCCGCGCCGGAGCGCAGCGGGTCGGATATCTGGCCCTTTTTCATGTCGATGGCGACATTGGCGAACAGGGTCGGCCATTGGGCGGCGGGACGCCAGCCGAGGTCGCCGCCCTCCAGTGCCTTGGGGCCGCTGGAGTTGGCGATGGCTAGCTGGCTGAAATTCGCACCGCTGCGGAGTTGCTTGACCAGCGCGTCGGCCTTGGCCTTGGCCTGTTCCACCTGCTGCGTGCTGGCGTCGCTGGGTACCTTGATCAGTATCTGGCCCAGATGAAAGTCCGCCTGGAACATCTTGCGCCCCACTTCGGAGCTCATGAAGCGTTTGACCTCGCGGTCGGTGACGTGCACCTGCGGGCTCACTTCCCGATGCTGCAACTGGGAGATGATCATTTCGTCGCGGATGTGCTCGCGCAGCTCCTCCCAGCTCTGGCCGTCGGCGCGTACCTGCTCGGAGAATTGCTGCAGGCCGTTCATGCCATTCTGCTTGGCGATGCCGGTAAGGGTCTGGTTGAGGGCGCTGTCGTCGACGCGAATGCCCATCCGGTTGGCCAGTTGCAACTGGATGCGTTCGATGATCATGCGCTCCAGTATCTGCTTGCGGATGATCGGTATCGGCGGCAAGGGGCGCTTGCTGGCGTTGAATTGCGCGACGATCTGGTCGACCCGCTGTTCCAGTTCGCTGTTCATGATCACGCCGTCGTTGACCACGGCAACGATGCGGTCGAGCATCTGCACTTTGGCCTGTGCCGCCAGGGGCAGCAGCAGGGTCATGCAGAGCACGCCACTGAACAGAACTTTCATTACCCTAATCATACTTGCTCCTGTAGCCCGGGATGCTGTGCTCGAGCAGGGATTCCACTCGCCCGCCGAAGCCGCCCAGTCCGGTCAATTGTATCTGCAGCAGGATGGTGGAGTCCGCTGCCAGTGTGCCGTTGCCTTCTTCGTCGGTCAGCTCGCGCTGGCTGAGCAGACGGATTTTCCAGCAGCAGTTGCGCCATTCCGCACCAGCCAGCGTTTCCATGCTGCGCTGGTTCTCGATGTCGTAGAGCCATTGGCCGATCAATCGCCAGTGGTCGGTGACCGGCCAGATCACCGAGATCTCCGATTCGCGCAGATCGTCGACCGGCCGGTCGTGGTAGCCGATGTTGAAAATACGCCGGTTTTCGTCGGTGTAGCCCAGCCGCAGGGTGGTCCTTTGGCGCTGGTTGGCATCGGTGTCCCACTGGCCTTCGGAGTAGAGGTACCAATTGCGTCCAAAGTTCCAGCGCATGTCGGCGACCATGGGGGTCTGGTCGGCCTCGTCCGGCGGTGCGCCGTCGAGCTGCACCTTGCGGGTGCCGGCGTAGTAGCCCTGGCCGACGCGCAGCCTCAGCTGTTCGCGGCCGTCGTCGTCGCGCAGGAAGCGGCTGGTCAGGCCCAGCGCGACCTTTTCCTCGTCGCCGATGCGGTCGTAGCCGATGAAACGATTTTCACGGAACAGCGTATTGTAGGAGAAGGTTCTGTCCCCCGCATCGAAATCCGGCAGGTTGTGCTGGTCGGTGTAGGCCACCTTGTTGATGAACAGACGTGGCTCCAGGGTCTGGGTGTAGCTGCGTCCGAACAGGAAGGTGGGACGCTCGAAGAACAGCCCCGAATCGAGGCTGGCGCCCCAGGTGTTCATGTTCGGGTTGCTGCCGGTGGCGCCGGCGTCGTCCAGTTGGTACTGGCTGTAATAGAGGCGGGCGCTGGGGTTGATGTAGCCCCAACTGCGCGACCAGTTGGCGGACAGCCCCGGCTCCAGGTGGCTGCGGATGCCGGTGGGTGAACTGACGGAGCTGGTGTCCGGGCGATCGAACACGGTGAAGTCACTGAGCAAGGTGGCGGACAGCGGCCCCCACAGATGCGGTGAGCCGGATAGCTGTATCTGCGGCAGGCGGCGGTACGGCAGATTCTGTTTCGCCAGCGTCGGGTCGATGGTCTGCCAGGACTGCATGCGCGCCAGGAAATTCCACACCTTGCCGTAGTAGCGAACTTCGCCGAGACGGGGCAGGTGGGTCTTGGAGGTCACGTCCAGACCGGTGCTGAGATCCTTGAAGTAGAAATCATCGGAGACGTAATTGACGTCGGCGGTAAGCTGCCAGCGGCCGACGGAGCCGTTGTGTTTCCAGGATGCCAGCTCACGGTTCTGGCCATCGAACTTGCTGTCGTGAAACAGGATGCCGTAGTCGATCTCCCCTTCGCCGTAGTGGGTCAGGTAGCGGAACTGGGTATCCACGCCGCTGCCGCGTCCGTCGATGTAGCGGGGAGAGACGGTGGCATCCATCTGCGGGTGGATGTTGATGTAGATCGGCTGGGTGATGTCCAGCCCCCCGTCCTCGCCGGTGGCGATGGTGGGGAACAGCAGGCCGGTCTTGCGTTTGTCGTTGATCGGAAAGGTGATCCACGGCAGCCACAGCACCGGCACGCCGTGCACATCCACGGTGACGTCGTGCGCGGTACCCCAGCCTTGTTGTTCGTCGATGCGGATCTTGTTGCCCCTGAGCAACCAGCCATCGTGACCGGGCGGACAGGTGGTGTAGGTGCCGTCGGTGATGGTGGTGAACTGGTTGGCGCGGTCGAGATAGGCCGCCGTGCCGCGGGCCTGCGGGCCGAACAGCGAGTAGCGCACGTTGTTGAGGCTGGCTTCGCCGCGGCCGGTCTGGCCGCTCATGCCGTCGGCGAGAAAGGTGAACTGGTCACTTTCCAGGCGCAGGGCGCTGCTCACCTCGAATTTGCCGCTGGACTGGTCGAGCAGGGCCTGCTGGGTGGTCAGCCGGCGGCCGGGTTTCTCGATCAGCACGTCGCCATCCATTTCGATCAGTCCGTCCGGCGTCATGCTGGTGTGGTCGGCGGTGACGATGGTGTCGCTCTTGTTGGACGGCACACCGACGTAGGGATTGTAATAGATGCCGCTGCACCAGGGGGCGATGTCGCGCTGGTACACTGGCGGCAGGGCGCGCATGGCGTCCCGGTCAACCCAGTTGAGGTTGTCGGCGGCAGTGGCGGGCCCGGTCTGAAAAACCCCGGTCAGGGTGACGATCAGGCCAGACACGAAAAAGCGTTTGGGCAGTGGCATCGGCTGCTCAGAACAGGTAAAAAGGCCGTTTTGAAACTTCTGAGCATCCATGAAGGGCCGGTGCGGCTGGAATGGGGGTGTCTCAGAACTTCCCACGAATCGCGGCAGTGTAATCTATCGATGATATCAATGCAGCCTGATAACTCGCACGGAGATGACAGACTGGCCACCCTGGACGCCTGGGTCAGCCAGTGGCTGGGGGTGCCAGTGACGGGCCGACCGGCTTCGGCGGACGCCAGTTTTCGCCGCTATTTCCGCTATCACCATCAGGGCCGCACGTTGATTGCCATGGATGCGCCGCCCGAGCATGAGGATTGCCGCCCGTTCGTCGATGTGGCCGGGCGGCTGTCGGCGGCCGGTGTGCATGTGCCGCGCGTGCTGGCCAGCGATCTGCAACAGGGCTTTCTGCTGCTCGACGATCTGGGCAGTGAAACCTGGCTGACGGCACTCGATGACGAAAATGCGGATCGCTGGTTTTCCGCCGCCCTGGATACGTTGATCACCTTGCAGAAACGAGCCGACGCCACGGGCTTGCCGGATTATGACCGGGCGCTGTTGCGCCGCGAGCTGGGCCTGTTCCCGGAATGGTATCTCGGGCGGGAGCGTGGCCTGACGCTGGACGCCGACGGTACCGCACGGCTGGAGGCGGTGTTCGAGGTATTGATCGAGGGTGCCTTGCGTCAGCCGAGGGTCTTCGTGCACCGGGACTTCATGCCGCGCAATCTGATGGTCAGTGAGCCCAATCCCGGCGTGCTGGACTTTCAGGATGCGGTGTGCGGCCCGCTGACCTACGATCTGATCAGCCTGTTCAAGGATGCCTTTCTGAGCTGGCCGGAGGCGCGCGTGCAGGGCTGGCTGGCGGATTACCAGCGACGGGCGCTGGCGGCGGGCCTGCCGGTGCCGGAATGTTTCGATGAACTGCTGCGCGATTGCGATCTGATGGGCGCTCAGCGCCATCTCAAGGTGATCGGCATTTTTTCCCGTATCCACCATCGTGACGGCAAGCCCCGCTATTTGCGGGATGTGCCGCGCTTTTTCGGCTACCTGCGTACGGTCATCGACCGCCGTGCGGAGCTGCGGGATCTGGGCCGGTTGCTCGATGAATGGGACTGTCCCCAACTCGATCATCCAGAGCCAGGCCGCGAGGGACCGGCCTGATGCGCGCCATGATTCTGGCGGCGGGATATGGCAAGCGTATGCGGCCCCTCACCGACCATACCCCCAAACCGCTGCTGGAGGCGGCGGGCAAGCCGCTGATCCAGTATCATATGGAGGCATTGCGCGACGCCGGCTTCGACGAACTGGTAATCAACACCGGCTGGCTGGGCGAGCAACTGCCGGCCCGCTTTGGCGCGGGTGAAAGCCTGGGTGTACGCATCCACTGGTCCATGGAAGGTGAGCCCATGGAAACCGCGGGAGGCATTCGCCATGCCCTGCCGCTGCTCGGCGGCGCGCCTTTCGTGCTGGTCAATGGCGACATCTGGACCGACTATGACTATGGTCGGCTGGCCGGTCTGGCGGTGGACGATGACGCCCATCTGGTGCTGGTGGACAACCCCGCCCATCACCGGCAAGGGGATTTTCATTTAACAGCGGCGGGGCGGGTACGGGATAATGGCCAGCCAAGGCAGACCTATGCCGGCATTGCCCGTCTGCATCCGCGGCTGTTTGCGCGCACCGATTGCAGGTCGCCGCAACTGGCGCCCCTGCTGCGCGAGGCCATGGCCGCCGATCGCGTCAGCGGTGAGCGGTATGCCGGGCAGTGGTGGGATATCGGCACCCCACAACGGCTGCACCAACTGAATTGCAAACTGCGCGCGGCCGACTGACCGCCGACCGTACACCAGCCCACCGAGGATTCCACATGTCCAAGCAGCCCTACTGGATTGCACCTTCCATACTCGCCGCCGACTTCGCCCGGCTGGGCGAGGAGTGCCAGGCGGTGCTGGCGGCGGGCGCCGACGTCATTCACTTCGATGTGATGGACAATCACTACGTGCCCAACCTGACCATCGGGCCGATGGTGTGCAAGGCATTGCGCGATCACGGCATCAGCGCGCCGATCGACGTGCATCTGATGGTCAGCCCGGTGGATGAGCTGATCGGCCGCTTCGCCGAGGCCGGCGCGTCGATGATCACCTTTCACCCGGAGGCGTCCCGTCACGTGGACCGCTCGCTGCAACTGATTCGTGATGCCGGTTGCCGGGCCGGGCTGGTGCTCAACCCGGCCACCGGGCCGGAATGTCTGGAGTATGTGATGGAGCGCCTGGACATGGTGCTGCTGATGAGCGTCAATCCGGGCTTCGGCGGGCAGAAATTCATTGCCGGCACGCTGAAGAAGATCGAGCGGGTGCGGGCATTGATCGATGCCTGCGGGCGGGACATTCGTCTGGAAGTGGACGGCGGCGTTTCGGAAAACAACATCCGCGAAGTGGCAGCGGCGGGCGCGGATACCTTCGTGGCCGGCTCGGCGATCTTCGGCAAGGATGATTACGTGGCGGTGCTCGATACCCTGCGCCGGGAGCTGGCGGCCGCCTGATATTCACCAATAATTGCCATTCACCGACAGGGAGAGCGGATTTCGTGCGGACATTCACATGCCGGCTGCAAGTGACGCTGACCTGCCTGATGGTGGTGGTGCTGGCCGGGTGCGCTGCGGCGCCGCCAGCGGTCGATGCCACGGGGGATGATGGTGGAGCGAAAAGCGGCACCGCCACGCATCGGGCCGCGACCGGGCGCGAGCCATCGCCCGAGCCGCCGGCCTCCCTGGCTGCCCCGGCTACAGCACCGGCGTCGGCCATGGGCGCGGTACTCCACGATCAGGCGCGCGAGTGGCGCGGAGTACCTTATCAGTGGGGCGGCCTCAGTGAAGAGGGCGTGGACTGCTCCGGGCTGGTCTATCTGACTTTCGCGTCACGGCTGGGGGTGGACGTGCCCCGTACCACCGCGGCGCTGGCGCACCAGGGCCGGCGCATCCCCAAGAGCCAGTTGCGGCCCGGCGACCTGGTGTTCTTCAAGACCGGGCGTCACCAGCGGCATGTCGGCATCTACATGGGCCATGGCCGTTTTCTGCATGCCTCGACCAGCGACGGGGTGAGGATTTCGTCGCTCGACAACGTCTACTGGCGGGCACGTTTCTGGGAGGCGCGCCGCATTCCGGTGCCGTCACCGGAGGTGCCTTCTGCCCCGTCCTCCCGCGCGCGCTTGTCTTCACAGTAGCCTTCAGAGCCGTCCTCGCAATAGAACACGTCACGGACGGTCAGCGGCCGGCCATCGGCATCCTGTACGGTCACGCTGCGGATCGGCCGCTCGCTGGCGCGGTCCAGCATTTGCAACGGCAGGCTGCAACCGTTCCAGCGATCGCTCCACTGCCGCAGGGCGGTGATCACCGTGAACAGATCCCGGCCCTTGTCGGTCAGCCGGTACTCGTAGCGGACGCCGTGTTCGCCGACGTCGTGCTTGTTCAGCACGCCGTTGCCCACCAGCCGCTCCAGCCGGTTGCAGAGAATGTTGCGGGCGATGCCCAGATTGTGCTGAAAATCCACGAAACGGCGGGTGCCGAGCATGGCTTCCTTGACCACCAGCAGTGACCACCAGTCGCCCACGTCGTCGAGGGCGCGGGCCACGGAGCAGGCGAGGTCGTGAGAGCGTTTGCGGGCCATAGCGGGTCTCGGTGTCAGCGGAGGAATCGGCAAAAGTGCATCGGCAGGGCCCAGTGTGCCAAAAAAGAGTTGCAAAGAGAAACTGTTCTGCTACGGTGGCACTTCTGATGTGGTTGCACTCTGCAACCGTATTGCCGATTCCATGGGCCAACTCCGGCCTCTCGCCCACACTATCCGGTGGGCCCCAAACGACCATCGGGTGAGACAACCCGAACGACCATCGGGAGAGACAATGAGTACAGCACTGGCAGCACTGCTGAAACCCTTCGAGTATAAAAGCCTGAAATTGCGCAACCGGGTCGCCATGGCGCCGATGACGCGCAATTTCTCGCCGGGCCATGTGCCGGATGACAACGTGGCCGGTTACTACCGCCGCCGCGCGGAAGGCGAGGTAGGGCTGCTGATCACCGAAGGCACCACCGTCGGGCATCCGGCGGCCAACGGCTATCCCCAGGTGCCGGCTTTTCACGGCGAAGCAGCGCTGAAGGGCTGGCGCAACGTCGTTGATCAGGTGCACCAGGCCGGCGGCAGCATCATTCCGCAGCTCTGGCACGTTGGCTCGGTGCGCCGTCCCGGTGGTCCGCTGGGCGAACATCCCGCGCACTCGCCGTCCGGTCTGTTCAAGCCGGGCAAGCAGAATGGTCATGCCATGACCGCCGAAGATATCCGCGCCACCGTGCAGGCGTTCGCGGATTCGGCGCGCGCCGCCAAGGAGATCGGTTTCGACGGCGTGGAAATTCATGGCGCCCATGGCTATTTGCTGGACCAGTTTTTCTGGGAAGGCACCAACCAGCGCGACGACGGCTATGGGGGTTCGCTGGAGGGCCGCACCCGTTTCGCGGTGGAAATCGTCGAGGCGGTACGTGATGCAGTGGGCGAGGATTTCGCCATCGTGCTGCGCTATTCACAATGGAAACAGCAGGATTACGGTGCGCGCCTGGCCGAAACGCCCCAGCAACTGGAGCGTTTTCTGACCCCGCTGGTGAAGGCCGGCGTGGACATCTTCCACGCTTCCACCCGCCGCTTCTGGGTGCCGGAATTCGAGGGTTCGGACATGAACCTGGCCGGCTGGACCCGCGAACTGACCGGGCAGCCGGCGATTTCCGTGGGCAGTGTCGGACTGGACGATGACTTCATCGGCCGCAACAACCAGGGTATGGGGCAGACCGCCCAGCCGGTGGGTATCGAGGAGCTGGAACGGCGGATGGAGCGTGGCGAGTTCGATCTGATCGCCGTGGGGCGGGCTCTGCTGCAGGACCCCCATTGGCTGATCAAGATGCGCGATGGACGCGGTAATGAAATCGAGCCGTTCACCAAAGCGGCGCTCGGCTCTCTTTCCTGATTCCTTTTCTGACCTTTCTCCTGGCCTGATGGGCCGGGGTACGCGACCACACCGCGTACCCCGGCCCGTGCGGGAAGGTCAGTCGTTGGCTTCCAGGCTGCGATTGATCTTCAGGGCGATCAGCGTGCAGGCAGCGCCTGACAGCAAGTACACACTCACGGCCACCAGGCCGAACTTCTCGGACAACCCCAACGCCACCAGCGGTGCGAAGGCGGCGCCGAACAGCCAGGCGAAGTCGGTGGTCAGTGCCGCGCCGGTGTAGCGGAAGCGGCGCTCGAAGTTGGCGGTCACCGTGCCTGAAGCCTGGCCGTAGGACACCCCGAGCAGCGTGAAGCCGACCAGGATGAAGACATCCTGCAAGGCCGGCGAGCCATCCAGCAACCAGGGTGTGAACAGCGCATAGATGCCGATCAGCACCGCCATCGCGCCGACCGTGTTGCGCTTGCCGATGTGATCGGCAATCCAGCCGGAAGCCACCGTGCCGCATACGGCGAGCAGGGCACCGAATATCTGGATGGTGAGTACGTCGCCGATGATCTGGCTCTTGCCCAGGGCGATCCAGGAGAGCGGGAAGATGGTCACCATGTGGAACAGGGCGTAGCTGGACAAGGCGGCAAAGGCGCCGATGAAGATGTTGTAGCCCTGTTCGCGCACCATCAGGCGCGTGCTGCGGGGCTCCAGCTCCTTCTCTTCCAGGGCTTCGGTGTATTCGTGGGTCAGCACCAGACGCAGGCGGGCGAACAGCGCCACCACGTTGATGGCGAAGGCCACGAAGAACGGGTAACGCCAGCCCCAGGTGACGAATTCCTGGTGGTCGAGCGATTCATACAGGAACAGGAACAGCCCGGCGGAAAGCAGGAAGCCGATGGGCGCGCCCAACTGGCCCAGCATGGCGTAGAAGCTGCGCCGGTTGCGGGGGGCGTTGAGCGCCAGCAGTGAAGGCAGCCCGTCCCAGGAGCCGCCGACGGCGAAACCCTGAATGGAGCGGAACAATGCCAGCATGAAGATGGCCCAGCCGCCCAGTGTGTTGTAACCGGGCAGGAAGGCGATACCGACCGTGGCGGTGCCGAGTACGAACATGGCGGCGGTCAGCTTTACGCCGCGCCCCCAGTGGCGCTGGATGACCATGCCCAGCGCGGTGCCGAACGGGCGGGCGATGAAGGCGAAGGAGAAAATCAGGAAGGCATACAGCATGCCTGTCAGACGATCGGTGAACGGGAAAAAAACCGAAGGAAAAATCAATACCGAGGCAATGCCGAAGGTGAAGAAGTCGTAATACTCGGAACCGCGGCCCACCACCACGCCGACGGCTATCTCGCCCGGTGCCACCTGCGCCCGGTTGGGGCTGGGGTGGTCGCCACTGAAGTGGGCGAGGGAAGAGTCCGGATGTTGTACGGTATGTTCCATTATTCTGACTCCTCATGCAGTTCAATGCAATTTTTTTCAATAACTTTTAGGCTATACTCCATGTCTCCCGGTTTCGCCAATGGGACAAATTGTCCAATTGGAGAGGCGTTCCCAAGACTGTACATTGTCGCCCACTACCTACGCTATGTTTTTTATCAGGCTATGCCAATATGAAGCTATTACGTGGACTAACCATTGCCGGCGCAGCGGCCCTGCTTTCGGGCTGTGACCTGGTTCTAATGTCACCATCCGGGGATGTGGCTGTTCAGCAACGAAATCTGATTGTCGGTTCGGCAGTCTTGATGCTGGCGGTCGTTATTCCCGTCATCATTGCCACCTTCTGGTTCGCGTGGCGGTATCGGGCTTCCAACGAAGAAGCCACCTACCGCCCCGAGTGGGAACACTCCACCATTCTGGAGCTGTTCATCTGGTCGATCCCGCTGGCGATCATCGTCATCCTCGGCGCCCTGGCTTACGTGTACAGCCACAAGCTGGATCCGTTCAACTCGTTGACCCGCATTGCTCCGGGCGAGCCGGTCCCCACGGATGTGCAGCCGCTGGTGGTGGACGTGGTGGCCACGGAATGGAAATGGTTGTTCATCTATCCGAAGCAGAACATCGCGGTGGTCAATGAGCTGGCTGCGCCGGTCAACCGGCCGATCAAGTTCAACCTCACCTCCACCACCATGATGGATTCCTTCTTCATTCCGGCGCTGGCTGGCCAGATCTACACCATGCCCGGCATGCAGACGCAACTGCACGCGGTGATCAACAAGCCCGGTGTGTACAAGGGATTTTCCGCCAACTACAGTGGCCACGGCTTCAATGGCATGAAGTTCAAGTTCCACGGTCTGTCGGACGCGGACTTCGATCAGTGGGTGGCGAAGGTCAAGGCCCAGGGCAGTGACTTGAGCCGTGCGGTGTACAAGGAGCTGGCAGTGCCCAGCACGAACGCCCCGGTGACCTATTATTCCGGTGTGGCTCCGGATCTGTATCACGATATCCTGAACCGCTGTCTGGAACCGCATCAGACGTGCATGAAGGACATGATGAGCCGTCCCAACGTGAAGGAAGGCGAGGGTGGCGAGCAGCACGAGCATATGAACATGTCCATGCACATGGGGGGCACCATGCCGATGCATGGCGCCGTACAGCAAAACCAGGGTTGACTCGTATCACCACCTGAGCGCCGGTATCCAAGATGTTTGAAAACATGAGTTTGACAAAGCTTATTTTCGGTCGCCTCACTCTCGACGCGATCCCTTACGATGTACCGATTCTGGTATGGACATTCGTTGGCGTGGCCGTGCTCGGCATAGCCGTGCTGGCCGCTGTCACCTATTACCGCCTTTGGGGCTATTTGTGGCGAGAGTGGATCACCACCATCGACCACAAGAAGATCGGTATCATGTATATCGTGCTGGCCATCATCATGCTGCTGCGGGGTTTCTCCGACGCCATCATGATGCGCTCCCAGCAAGCCATCGCCTTCGGCAGTGACCAGGGTTACCTGCCGCCGCATCACTACGACCAGATCTTCACCGCCCATGGCGTGATCATGATCTTCTTCGTCGCCATGCCGTTCATCACCGGTTTCATGAACTTCGTGATGCCGCTGCAGATCGGTGCGCGGGATGTGGCTTTTCCGTTCCTCAACAGCTTCAGCTTCTGGGCCACGGCCATGGGCGCGGTGCTGGTGATGATCTCTCTGTTCATCGGCGAATTCGCGCAGACCGGCTGGCTGGCTTATCCGCCCGTGTCGGAACTGGCGCAGAGTCCGGGGACCGGGGTCGATTATTATATCTGGGCGCTACAGTTGGCGGGGGTCGGGACAACCTTGTCGTCGGTCAACCTGCTGGTGACCGTGATCAAGATGCGTGCCCCCGGCATGTCACTGATGAAAATGCCGGTGTTCAGCTGGACCGCACTGTGCACCAACATCCTGATCGCCGTCAGTTTCCCGATTCTGACCGCCACGCTGTTCATGCTCAGCCTGGATCGTTACCTGGACATGCACTTCTTCACCAATGATGGTGGCGGCAACCTGATGCTGTACATCAACCTGATTTGGGTCTGGGGTCACCCGGAAGTGTACATCTTGATTCTGCCGTGCTTCGGCATCATGTCCGAAGTGGTTTCCACGCTGTGCCGCAAGCGGCTGTTCGGTTACACCTCCATGGTGTACGCCACCGTGGTGATCGCCGTGGCCTCCTACCTGGTGTGGCTGCACCACTTCTTCACCATGGGCAACGGACCCAGCGTCAACTCGTTCTTCGGCATCACCACCATGATCATCGCCATCCCCACCGGCGTGAAGATCTTCCACTGGCTGTTCACCATGTATCGTGGCCGTATCCGCATGGAGCTGCCGATGATGTGGGCGATCGCCTTCATGGTCACCTTCTCCCTGGGTGGCATGACCGGCGTCATGCTGGCGATTCCGCCGGCCGACTTCTCGCTGCATAACAGCCTGTTCCTGGTGGCGCACTTCCACAACGTGATCATCGGTGGTGTGGTGTTCGGTCTGTTCGCCGGCATCAACTTCTGGTGGCCGAAAGCGTTCGGCTTCAAGCTGAACAAGTTCTGGGGCGTGGTGTCCTTCTGGGGCTGGGTGCTGGGCTTCTACTTCGCCTTCATGCCGCTGTACGTGCTGGGCCTGATGGGCGTCACCCGCCGCCTCAGCCACTTCGATGATCCGTCGCTGCAAATCTGGTTCCAGATCGCCGCTTTCGGTGCGGCTCTGATCCTGATCGGCATCATCGCCATGATCATCCAGTTCTACGTGAGCATCCGTGATCGTGAAAAACTGCGCGACGTGAGCGGCGATCCCTGGGACGGCCGCACTCTGGAGTGGTCCACTTCTTCGCCGCCGCCGGCCTACAACTTCGCGTTCACGCCGAAAATCCACGAGCGTGATGCCTGGTGGCACATGAAGGAAGAAGGCTATCAGCGTCCGACGGAAGGATTCATTCCGATCCATATGCCGAAGAACACCGCTGCCGGGTTCATTATCGCGATGTTTGCCACGGTTCTCTGCTTCGCACTGATCTGGCACATGTGGCTGATCGCCGGCGTTTCCTTCGTCGCCATGATCGTGACCGCCATCGCCCATACCTTCAACTACGACCGTGATGGGTATGTTCCGGCCGAGAAGGTCACCGAGGTAGAGACGGCCCGTACAGAGGTGCTTGCCAATCATGTCTGATAACACGATGACTGCCGGCGGCGCTGCCGCCGGCGAAAACCGCTTCCACGTCGGCGCGGAATACCACGCGCCCAACGCCACGCACCTGGGGTTCTGGGTGTACCTGATGACGGATACGCTGATCTTCGCGTCTCTGTTCATCGCCTACGCGGTGCTGGGGCGCAACTACGCCACCGGCCCGACCGGGGCGGAAGTGCTGGAATTGCCGCTGGCCGCGGTCAACACGGCCTTGCTGCTGTTGTCCTCGATCACCTATGGCTTCGCCATGTTGCAGGTGCAGCTGAACAAGGTCAGAGGCACGGTGTTCTGGCTGATCGTCACGGCGCTGCTCGGCGCCGGGTTCGTGGCCTGTGAGCTGTACGAATTCGTTGGTCTGATCCACGAAGGCCATGGCTTCTGGGTCAGTGCCTTCCTGAGCTCGTTCTTCGCTCTGGTGGCGACGCACGGTACCCACGTGACCTTCGGTCTGATCTGGATGATCACCATGATGTTCCAGCTCAAGAAACACGGCCTGACGCCCGAGAACAAGCGTCGCCTGTCCTGCCTGTCCATGTTCTGGCACTTCCTGGACGTTGTCTGGATCGGCATCTTCACCTTTGTTTATCTGATGGGAGTATTGCAATGAGTGCTGATGCATACGAGCATCATGATCACGAAGATGAAACCGGGGGGGCGGCCCACTCCACCCTCAAGGGTTATCTGACCGGTTTCGTTCTGGCGGTGATTCTGACCGTGATCCCGTTCTGGATCGTCATGACCAATGCCATCCAGGACACCAAGATCACCATTCTGGTGATCATGGCGCTGGCGGTGGTGCAGGTATTCGTCCATCTGGTTTATTTCCTGCACCTGAACTTCCGCTCCCAGGGCGGCTGGATCATGCTGTCGACGATTTTCACGATCATGATCGTGTTCGTCATTTTCGTGGCGTCCGTGTGGGTGATGTATCACCTGAACAACAACATGATGCCCGGCATGATGGATCACATGCAGCAGACGGTCCCCGGTTTTCAAAGCCACCTTGCCAAGTAAACCGTGACCGTTCCGAGCTTGTCCCTCCCTGGTGCTTCGAGCCGCCGCTCCGGCGGCTCGACACCGCCTCCCTCCCGTCGCGGTTCCCGCGGTCCCGTTGCCCTGTTTGTCTGGTGTCTTTGCGCGCTGTTGCTGTTCGTCGGCCTCTGTTCGCTGGGAGTCTGGCAAGTGGAACGCCGTAGCTGGAAGCTCAACCTGATCAAGCAGGTCAATGAGCGGGTACACGCGCAGGTCGTCGCGGCGCCGGGCCCGGATCAGTGGGCGCGGATCAACAGCGACGACGAATATCTTCACGTCAGGGTCACCGGTCAGTTTCTGGCCGACAAGGCGACGCTGGTCAATACCGGCACCAAACTGGGTACCGGCTACTGGCTGATGACGCCCCTGCGTCGTGACGACGGCACCCTGGTGCTGATCAATCGCGGCTATGTTCCCGAGGACGATGGCGCCGCGGCCGCCGCCGGCAAACGCACGCCGCAAGGCACGGTGACGGTGGTCGGGCTGTTGCGCACCAGCCAGCCGGGGGGCGACCTGTTTCGTGACAACAAACCGGCAGAGAACCGCTGGTACAGCCGTGATGTTCAGGCCATCGCCGCCGCTCGCGGATTGCCCACCGCAAAGGTGGCGCCGTATTTCATTGACGCCGGCATGCCTTCCGGCAACGGTTCCGATGTGGTGGTGATGCCCAATGCCGCCGAACAATGGCCGGTGGGCGGACTGACCGTCATCCACTTCCGCAACAGCCATCTCGGCTACGCGATCACCTGGTTTGGTCTGGCGCTGCTGGTGCTGCTGGGTACTATCTACGTAGTGCGACTGGAGCTGCTGCGGCGCCCTTCGTAACAGGGTAATATCCGCAGTCATGGAGACTGCCAACCCCGACCCCGCCCGCCATGATCCGCCGCCGCTGGCCGGCGTCCTGCCGATTGCCGGCGACGATGACGGTGGCGGCCGCAAGAACATGCAGCAACTGGTGCAGTTGCGCTGGATTGCGGTGCTCGGGCAGGTGGTCACCATCGTCGTGGTGCACGTCGGTTTCGCCATCCCCCTGCCGCTCAACTACATGCTCGGCGTGCTCTGCGCGCTGGTGGTGTTCAACTGCGCCAGCATGCTGCGGCTGCGTATCCGCACGGACGTCAGCAACGGCGAACTGCTGCTGGCGCTGCTGGTGGATGTGGCCGTACTGACGGCGCTGCTGTATCTGAGCGGCGGCGCCACCAACCCCTTCATTTATCTGTACCTGCTGCAAGTGGTGCTCGGCGCGGTACTGCTGTACAGCTGGGCGAGCATGGTGATCCTGCTGGTGACCACCCTCTGTTTCGTCTGGCTGACCAGCGCCGGCATGCCGCTGGCGCTGCCGATCGATCCGGGGCAGGGCCTGGCCAGCACCTATATTCAGGGCATGCTGGTCTGCTTCCTGCTGAACGGCACCCTGCTGGTGGTGTTCATCAATCGTATTACTCGCAACCGCCGCCAGCGTGACGCGCGCCTCGCCGAACTGCGCCAGCGCGCCGCCGAGGAGGAGCACATCGTGCGCATGGGGCTGCTGGCTTCCGGTGCCGCCCATGAGCTGGGCACGCCGCTGGCCACCCTGGCGGTGATCCTCGGTGACTGGCGACACATGCCGGTGTTTCGTGACGACCCGGATCTGCAGCAGGAAATCAGCGAAATGCAGACGCAGGTGCTGCGCTGCAAATCGATTGTCACCGGCATTCTGCTGTCCGCCGGCGAGGCGCGCGGCGAGGCCCCGCAAGAGAGCACCATGTGCCGGTTCCTGGATGGCCTGATCAAGGAATGGCAGGAAACTCGGCCGGTGGTGTCGTTCGGCTACCAGAACCAGTTTGGCCGGGATTGCCGCATCGTCGCCGACTCGGCGCTCAAGCAGACCATTCACAACGTGCTGGACAACGCGCTGGAAGCGTCCCCGGAATGGGTCAACCTGGAAGTCACCCGTGACGGTGATACGCTGGTGATGGTGGTGAGTGACGATGGCCCCGGCTTCCCGCCGGAAATGCTCGACCGCCTGGGCCGGCCCTACCAGTCCAGCAAGGGGCGCTCGGGCAGCGGGCTGGGCCTGTTTCTGGTGGTCAACGTGGCGCGTACCCTCGGCGGCACGGTAACGGCGTCCAACCCGCCCTATGGCGGGGCCGTGGTCACCATTCGTCTGCCGCTGGCTGCCATCCTCTTGGGTGAAGAGCTGGATGAAGAGCATGACGATGACGCCGATCAGTAAGGAGAGATGCGATCATGAGTAGCGATGTCGAAGAAAATCCGCGCAGATTGCTGATCATTGAGGATGACGCCGCCTTCGCCCGCACCCTGGCGCGTTCTTTCGAGCGCCGTGGCTACGTTGTAGCCACCGCCAGCGGCATGGACGAAGTACCGGCACTGCTGGAAGAGGCGTCGCCGGGCTACGCCGTCGTTGATCTGAAACTGAAGGGTGACGCCACCGGGCTGACCTGCGTCCAGGCCCTGCACGAGCACGACGAGAACATGCTGATTGTGGTGCTGACCGGCTATGCCAGCATCGCCACCGCCGTCGAGGCGATCAAGCTGGGCGCCTGCCATTACCTGGCCAAACCCTCCAATACCGACGATATCGAAGCGGCCTTCCAGCGTGCCGAAGGCACCGTGGATGTGCAGCTCACCCAGCGTGCCACCTCGATCAAGACGCTGGAATGGGAGAAGATCCACGAAACCCTGGCCGAGACCGGCTTCAACATTTCCGAAACCGCCCGCCGCCTGGGCATGCACCGGCGCACGCTGGCGCGCAAGCTGGACAAACACCAGATCAAGTGAGGCTCTACTCCTTCGTCATCCTGACAAGCACCAGATCCGGACAGGTATCACTCCTTCGTCATCCTGCATGAAGGGAGCGCAGCGACCGGAATTGCAGGATCCAAAGGCGTGGATTCTGCGACTGCGCTTCGCTCCGCGCAGAATGACGTATGAGTCGTCCTACACAGAGTGATGTAGTGCATAGCTTCACAAACCAAAGCCTTTTCCAATGGGGGCCGGGCTGGCATTCACTATCGTTCGAGACTAGAATTCCCCTGTACTCATGATGGAAAAGGAGCTGCGGTGATCCGCTCTCGCTTTCAGATATCGTCCTTCCTCCCCGCCCCCGCCCGTTGGCGATGGTGACGCTCGCCCTTGGGCTTCGCTCCGCCCGCACGGGCCGCGCCGCCTCCGCTTGACCGTTTTTCTGTCTACAATCTGACGCTTGAATGATAATCGGGGACCCTCATGTCACCACGAAATCTGCATGATTATGCCCGCCAGGGCTATACCCGCGTACCCGTGGTACGCGAAGTGCTGGCGGACCTGGACACACCGCTGACCGCCTATCGGAAACTGGCGGCCGGACCTTACAGCTATCTGTTCGAATCGGTACAGGGCGGCGAGCGCTGGGGGCGTTATTCGATCATCGGCCTGCCCGCCGCCGAAGTGGTGCGTATTTCCGGCACCAGAATCACCATCAACGGCGCCGAGGGCGAGCGGGTGGTCGAGCATGACCAGCCGATCGCCTGGATCGAAGAGTACCGGCAGCAATACCGCACTCCCGAGCTGCCTGACCTGCCGCGTTTCAATGGCGGTCTGGTCGGTTATTTCGGTTACGACAGCGTGCGCTATTTCGAGCCGCGGCTGGGCCCGGCGCCGGGCGAGGACGTGCTCGGCGTGCCCGATATCCTGCTGATGCGCTCCGAAGAAGTGGTGGTGTTCGACAACCTGCGCGGCAGCCTGTTTCTGGTGGTGCACGTCGATCCCAACGAGGCCGGTGTGGCAGAACGGGCTGAACAGCGTCTGGATCAACTGGAAAGCCGTTTGCGTGGTCCGCAGCCGGAAGTGGTTCACCGGAGCTACGGCGAACCGGTGGATGAAGACGATTTCGTCTCCGAGTTTCCCCGCCAACTGCACGCCGAGGCGGTGGAGCGCATCCGCGAGTACATCCTCGCCGGCGACGTGATGCAGGTGGTGCCGGCGCAGCGAATGAGCTGCGCCTTTCCGGCGCCGGCCATCGATCTGTACCGGGCGCTGCGTTATCTGAACCCGTCACCGTACATGTTCTATCTCGACCTGGAGGATTTCTACATCGCCGGTTCCTCGCCGGAAATCCTCACCCGGGTGGAGAAAGATCAGGTTACCGTGCGGCCGATCGCCGGCACCCGCAAACGCGGCGCCACCCCGGAGCGCGACCGCGAGCTGGAAGCGGAGCTGCTGGCCGATCCCAAGGAGCGCGCCGAGCACCTGATGCTGATCGACCTGGGCCGCAATGACGTCGGCCGGGTGGCCGAGCCGGGACAGGTGCGGGTCACTGGCAACATGGAAATCGAACGTTATTCCCACGTCATGCACATCGTCTCCAATGTGGAAGGCACCCTGCGCAAGGACCTGGGGCCACTGGAAGTACTGGCCGCCACCTTCCCGGCGGGCACGCTGAGCGGCGCGCCGAAGATTCGCGCCATGGAAATCATCGACGAACTGGAGCCCACCAAGCGCGGCGTCTACGGCGGCGCCGTGGGTTACATCGGCTTCAACGACGACATGGACATGGCCATCGCCATCCGCACCGCCGTGATCAAGGACCAGCGGCTGTACGTGCAGGCCGGCGGCGGCATTGTCGCCGATTCGCAGCCCGACCTGGAATGGAAAGAAACCATGAACAAGGCGCGTGCGGTGTTCCGCGCCGTCAACATGGCCCTGGGCGGCCTCGACCTGGATGCCCCCCAACAAGCGGATGGATCGAAATGATGCGCGTACTGATGATCGACAACTACGACAGCTTTACCTATAACCTGGTGCAGTATCTCCAGGAGCTGGGGGCCGAGGTGATCACCCACCGCAACGATCAGATCACGCTGGAGCAAATGGCGGCCCTCAATGCCGACCGGCTGATGATTTCACCCGGGCCCTGCACACCCAACGAGGCGGGTATTTCGTTGCAGGCGATCCAGCACTTCGCCGGCAAGCTGCCGATTCTCGGCGTCTGCCTCGGCCACCAGGCGCTGGGGCAGGCATTTGGCGCCAAAGTGGTGCGTGCCGGCACTGTCATGCATGGCAAGACGTCCGCCATCCATCATAATGGGCAGGGCATCTTCCGTGGTCTGCCGAGTCCCTATACGGCGACCCGCTACCATTCGCTGGTGCTGGAAAAAAGCAGCCTGCCGGATTGTTTCGAAATCACCGCGTGGACCGAAAACGACGACGGCGGCGTGGACGAGATCATGGGCGTGCGTCACCGGGAGCTGCCGCTGGAAGGCGTGCAGTACCATCCGGAATCGATACTCACCGAGCATGGTCATCAGTTGCTGGACAATTTTCTCAAGGGGAATTTTCTCAAGGGGGAGACGGCATGAACATCCAGGAAGCCCTGGGGCGGGTGGTCGAGCACATCGATCTGTCCACCGAGCAGATGCGCGAGGTGATGATGCAGATCATGACCGGCGGCGCCACCGACGCGCAGATCGGCGGCTTTCTCACCGCCCTGCGCATGAAGAGCGAATCCCTGGACGAGATCACCGGCGCGGCCATGTCGCTGCGTGAACTGGTCAGCCCGGTGGTGATCGAAGACCGCCACCATCTGGTGGATATCGTCGGCACCGGCGGTGATGGCGCCAACCTGTTCAATGTGTCGTCGTCCAGCGCCTTCGTGGCCGCCGCCGCCGGCTGCCGGGTGGCCAAGCACGGCAACCGTTCGGTGAGTTCGAAAAGCGGCTCCGCCGATCTGCTGGAAGCCGCCGGCGTGCGGCTGGACCTGACGCCGGGCGAGGTGGCCCAGTGCGTGGATCAGGTCGGCGTCGGCTTCATGTTCGCGCCGGCCCATCATGGCGCCATGAAACACGCCATCGGGCCGCGCAAGGAGCTGGGCATGCGCACGCTGTTCAACATTCTCGGGCCGATGACCAACCCGGCCGGGGTGCAGCGCCTGGTGGTGGGGGTATTCTCCGCCAAGCTGTGCCGTCCCATGGCCGAGGTGATGGGACGGCTGGGCGCCGAGCATGTGATGGTGGTGCACGGCCAGGACGGGCTTGATGAAATCAGCCTGGCCGGGCGCACGCACGTGGCCGAGTACCGCCGTGGCGGCGCAGGCGAGGAGGGTGAACTGCGTGAATTCACGCTGACCCCGGAGGACGTGGGCATCGAGTCCGCGTCGCTGGTGGGGCTGGACGTCACCGATCCGCAGGCGTCCCTGGCGCTGATCACCGACGCCTTCGGTGAACGCAAGGGACAATATGCCGACAAGGCGGCGAACATGATCATGCTCAATGCCGGCGCGGCGATTCACGTGGCGGGCATCGCCCCGACCCTGCAAGCCGGCGTCGAACTGGCGAAAGACAGAATCCACAGTGGAGCGGCGGCCGAACGTATGCATCAACTGGCTGCATTCTCCACGAAGTTGAAGGAAGAGGCATGAATACCGGCACCATTCTCGACCGCATCATCGACCGCAAGCGCGAGGAAATCGAGGCCGGCAAACGCCGCTTCAGCGCCGGGGCGCTGCTGGCCCGGGCGCGCGATGAGGAGCCACCCCGCGGTTTTGTGCGGGCCTTGAGAGCCAGTGTCGAGGCACAGCGGCCGGCGGTGATCGCCGAGGTGAAGAAGGCATCACCCAGCAAGGGCGTCATCCGTGAAGATTTCGACCCGGTGGACGTGGCGCGGCGCTACCAGGACAACGGCGCCAGTGCCCTGTCGGTACTCACCGACCGGGATTTCTTCCAGGGCCATGAAGATTACCTGCAAGCAGCCCGTGCGGCGGTGACGCTGCCGGCCTTGCGCAAGGATTTCATCATCGACCCCTGGCAGGTGCTGGAAAGCCGGGCCATCGGCGCCGACGCCGTGCTGCTGATCGTTGCCGCCCTGTCGGACGCGCAGCTTGAGGAGCTGTCCGCCGCGGCCCGCGAGGTGGGCTGCGACGTGCTGGTGGAAGTGCACACGGCGGAGGAGCTGGAGCGCGCCCTGCGCCTGGACGTGACGCTGATGGGTATCAACAACCGCAATCTGCACACTTTCGAAACCCGTCTGGAAACCACGCTGGAACTGGCGGCGGCGGTACCGGCGGACCGGCTGGTGGTGACGGAAAGCGGCATTCATACCAGCGCAGACGTGCGACGCATGCGCGCGGAAGGGATTCATGCCTTCCTGGTGGGCGAGGCGTTCATGAAGCAGCCCGATCCGGGGCTGGCGCTCAGGGAGCTGTTTTTCTAGATGCTCAG
>CAYMKZ010000008.1:23042-43878 GCA_964391345.1 uncultured Alcanivorax sp. | reverse complement strand
TCCTGCCCCTCGGCCCTCACCATCGCACGCAGGGCGTCGTAGTTGGGGAGGTGCTTGATCGTCTCATACGCCCAGGATTTGGCGTCATCGGCGGCATCTGACGCTGCCGTTGCACTACTAGAAGCAGCATTAGCGGAGCTAGCAGCATCCTGAGCATACTTCTTGGAAGAATACTCAGTGCCATCTACAGTATCCCCTAGCTTAGTGGCCCAATCTCTAGCTTCCCCTGCTTTATTACTAGCTATGTCAGCATTTGTAGCACTCTCTTCCGCATAGTGCTTGGAAGACCACAAACCACTATCAACCGGATCATCATCCTTAATGGCCCAATCTTTAGCTGTGTTAGCCCAATCTTTGGCTTGGTCCGACCATTCCTTTGGCGCTCCATCAGCGTACCTCTTATTGGCAGCATCTGTATCTTCTACAGGATCAGGAACATTTATAACCCTCTTAAGATCAGCGTTTAGCTGACCTGTCATAGAGTTGTTCTCTCCCTGTTCCCCATCTCTGCCCACTACATCTTCAAAGGCATCTTGCAGAGCTTTAAAATTACTATTAAGTTGAGACGAAGAGTAGACAGCACTACTTCCTACTGTGGTAATAGTGGGTTTCTTTGCCATTTACTTATTACTCCTTGTTAAACAATTCAGGGAACAGTTGATAATTTTGTACTTCTCTAAGGGTTTCTTTTTGCTCAGCACTCATCCCAGAAGCTACCATTTCTGTCAGGACTTGGTTCATAAATTTAATTTTCATGGACTTTAAGCCCATCTCATCTAGCTGACTCTCAAAGTGATGCATAAGGGCTATACCTTTATCCCTACCATTTTCATTGTACTCCCGGACAACTCGATTCGCCTTATCCCATAACCAATCTCTCTGCTTCTTGTACCGCAACTTACCATCAGCGACTTCCTGATACCTCTTGCGAAGGGCACCGGGGGTGCCTCCTGCGGCAATAAATAACACATGAGCTAGAGAGTCATCATCATATAAAATTTGGCCAGAGCTAGTCCTAATCTCCCCTTGGGTATACAAATCATAAGCTCTCTTGAATCCTCGCGGTCCTGATGCTATATCAAGTAGGTTCCTCCCAATTATCTTAGAGTACTCCTCTGCCCTTTCAGGCCATGTTAGGGCATCTACAGATTCATGTAGAGCTACTATAGAGTCTTCAGAGTTCTTGATCGCTTGAGCTATCTTGTCTACTACTACCATACCGGGGATAGGGAGCATCCCCTCTTGAGCCGTTTCAACAAAGGGCATACCGATTGTGGATAGCCCAAACCTTTGGGCTAGTTGGAGTTCTCCATCAGTTAGGGCGGAAGTAGCCCCCTCTTGAATAAGGTTATTAATGAATCTAGTAGTTTTACCAGAAGCGTCCTTAATACCTAATCCCTTAACAGTATCCTTAGCAGCTTCTTGGAAAACTCTGCCCATAGCTCCCGGTGCTGTGGGATTATCAGATATTAAATTGTACAAGGCAGCGCCTGTTAGAATGAAAGGTAGCGACTTAGCTCCAAAGATGGAACTCCATGCAGCAGAGACCCCAAGAGCCCTCTTCCAATCTTTACTAGCAGCCAACCCTATAACTCTTTCGGCAGCTTTCGTATTAAAGTCTTGGAACTGCCAGAACAGACCAGCTATATCTTTAGATAACCTAGGAGCATCTATCTTAGAGAAGTTCATAGCTGATTCAAGAGCTATATCATTAGTCTTCTTTATAGCTTCCGGGGAATTTATAGAACTGAACTTGTACTTACCAGACCTAATTCCTTCTTGTACTTCTCTCCTAGCTGAAAAGAATGATATGGCGTAGTTAGAATGATTGCCTGCATTAAAGAACGAAAAATCATTCTTCCATAGATAGTTCAACCAATTAGTTCCTGCCAAACTATCTACAGATTTATCTAGAGTAGCAGTATCAATAGTACGAATATTAGCAACTAATCCAGATTGGCTAAGAGCTTCTACCATTTCCTTTTGCTTACCATCCAGAGGGATTCCTTTTCGGGCCAGAGCCGAACCAGTTAGATAATTTATGTAATCATCAATAGCGTTAGCAGTGTGGATCGGAGAGTGGCCTGCTCGCATCAATACACCACTTGCCTGCAAGGGTAGCTGCATAGCGTTCCACATTCCTAAGAAAGTCCTGGCTACTAAATGTCGGGCAGATTTTGTAAGAGTCCCCGGCCTCATCATAGAGGAGCCCCAATTAGAAATCTTCCTCAATGTAGGGGATTCCTCAAGAGACCATTGTGATAGGTTCCAAACTCCATTAGTTACTTTACTGCCATAGGGAAGCCCATCTGCGAAAGATTCCAACATATTATCTACGTGAATATCTGCTTGGGACTTAGCACCCATAAGTGCTCGTAACTGATCTTGAATAGTCTTAGCTTCAGCAGAGAATGGGTGCTCTTTCTTTACAGTAGAGTTCCAATCAGCAGGGTTCGAGAGTACATCTCCATAATATTTCTGGAAAAAATTAACGCCTTTAACTCGCCATTCATTAATCCCCTTAGTTCTAGCCACTTGATTAAGATAGCGACCTATGGCTTGGTTGGATGGAAGAGTTCCTGCTACTTTAGTAGACCCAATGGACCACTCACCTTCCCTCTTATTTTTCTTTATGAATTTGGCAGCATCCTTCTGGTTCTTGAAGGTTCTAATAGCTTGTCCATCTCCATTGGGATAGACAGCAAAGTAATTTCCTTCAATGAGCTCTTCCCCCCTACGTCCTACAAACCTTCGGGTACTAGGTCTCAACCCCTCCCCAAAAGAGCGTACACGTTCTACAGAGGCTAAACTTACCCCATCCTTTTCCAAAGCCGTGAGGACTCTATTAAACCTATCCTCTGAAAGATTCTGGATAAATCTACCAAACTCTTTATCAATGCCCATCTCAACAGCGCCAAGAGAGCCTGAATCCCTAAGAGCTATTACATGAGGAGTAGATGCTTCTCCCTCTTCAGAAAACTCTTTAGCTATTCTATTAGCCCAACTATCTTTAGAGAGGAGGGCTTGCTTCTGAGTGTCGAATTGGGCTACTCGTTGGGTAGCACCATCAGGGTGAATAATAGTTACATGCCACTTACCTAATGCAGTTCCGTTATCATTGTAGATTCTAGGGATGTATCCCTCTCTGTATGGCACTACATAGTCGGGGTCCTTAAGTTCAGATTCTTGAATGATACGTCGGTATCCTCTGCGGCCCGGAGTTTTAGAAACTTCCTCTATACCTACATATCCATTTTCAATCTGCTTTTGACTGAGAGCCTTTCCTGTATCATCAACAAATTTAGGAGTGCGATTAACAGATACTAGGTCTTTCCCAAAGTTCTTCTTACCTTCTTCCTTGGCTTGTCTAGCTAGGGAATCGTTGTATAATATATAGGCTTGATCCATAGTATCTCTCATACTATAGTAAGCTGCTATTTCTTTATTCCCAAGACCTCTCTGTTTAAGTTCCGGTACACTAAAGGCTTTCTCTAAGGCGTTTCCCTCATCAAGAACTGTGAATACTCTGTTAGACTCCTCCTTCCTGAGTCCCCGAATTGCGGACTTTATGTTTTGAGCAAATCCTAGCTTAGCTCTATCAGCTTGGTTAAGAGCAAAGGTAGGGTTCCCTACAAAGTCTCGGGCTAAATTCTTCATATAAACAGAAGGACTGTTAGCCCATCGGGAAACAAAACCTCGTATATTCTTCCCCCTATCCATAGCTAGAGATTCATTAATACTAAAATCTACATCTATCGGACTTAGGTACAGTGTAGAATTCTGCCCGGCTTCCGCCTGCTTCCTTATAACAGTATTAAGTAGGCGTTCATCCCCAGAGGATGCAGCCCACTCAGCGGCATACCGCAAGTTCTCAGCAAGAGGACTGGATACTTCTGCGGGAGCCCTAAGCCCTAGGTTGGCGTTCATGGCATCAAACCACTCACCTAACCCAGACAGGTTCTTGAACGCTACAGAACTAGCAGCCTCTGGCTGATCTATGGCATTTTCTACAGCCGAGTTCAGCTTAGGTACGGTACCATCTACCCTCCCCATAATAGTAAAAGGGGCATCAGGAGTAGTAAACTCTGTGATCTTGGACATTCCTTTATAGAAGCCACGAACCAAAGGCCCTACTATGTGGGTAGCTCCTCCAATTCCAGCCCACCATGCAGCCTCAGAACCCGCCCCTGATAGTACATCGGTACCTTGCTTACCTTTAGATAAGTTATGGGAAGCTCCTAATACAAATCCTAGGCCAGCATCAATACCCATAGCGGTAAGAATTCCCCCACCTAAAGTTGGGGCTAGTGCTGCTCCTCCCACAGCCAACATCATTTCCTTGACGAATTGGCTATCAGGCTGAGTTATAAAACCTTTCTTACCTGCCTCAAGGGCCGCTTCTCTAATGGCTTCTGCCCTTTCTGATATAGCCTTATCTAGCTCCTCTCCCTTTAATCTATCAGTGGGGTCTTCCTCCTGCTGCTCTTCCCATATCTGTCTTGTAGCAGCTTTCTTTACATCATCAATCCCTTTTAGTCCACCAGAGAACGCCACTAGGTTAGCAGCGTGTGCTCTGTCTTGGGCCTTTGTACCTTTTATCCCCGTCCACTGTAGGAAGGAATCTAGCTTTTCTGTAAGCTCTTGGGACAAGGAAGGTTCCCACGCAGACATTGCCGCACTATTAAATTCCTTGGGTTTAACAATAGTTCCCCTAGCCTTAATGAGGTTTTCTATAGCGGACTCTGCTACTTTTTTATTAGATTCACTAGGAGCCCTCTGCACTTCTTCCAACGCAGCATTAGCAGAATTAGCTGCGGCTCTTATTCGCTCTTGGAATTCATTAGAAGCTTGGGTAGATTTAACAGGAGTCTGATAGCTTTCCTTTGCTCCTCTAAGGTGCTCTTCCAAATTAGTGGAAGTGTTCCTGTCAACTTCCGTGTAAGGAGTAGGAAGCCCTACTTTTTCCTCTTGTCCTTTCTTGGCCAAAGCTCCTACATAACTTTCAGTAAGAGCCTTAAACTGTTTAGGATTTTGAGGACCATCGTTAACTACATCTTCCGCCTGAGTAGACAAAAAAGAAATAGAGGACAACTTGTCCAAAGGGTTTTGCTGATCTTCAGTTCCGCTGTCAGGAACAATACTCGTAAGTTTATCTAATGCAGCCATCTATTAATGTATCCCCAAGTAATTACGAACCTTATTGAATAGCTCTATCTGATCTTTTGTAAATACTTTCTTGTTAAAAGAATCTGGCCATTGTTTAAATGTGTACCCTCTAAAATATGCGGGTATCCTCACTTGTTCTTTCCATTGTTCAAAGGGCCTAGTCTCCCCTTCATTCTTCTTAGCCCATTCGTAATCTTTCTTAAGCCGTTCCTCCTGTTCAGGAGTTAATGAATTTTTGAACTGATTATATAACTTCTTAACAGTGGGATCGTTATTAACTAGATAGTGAGAAGTTACATCAGCTAAAACATCAATGGGCTTGGTCTTCTTATCAAATATCTGAACCCCTATGGAACCTTGTGGGATTCCTTCAGGTCTAGGTTCCTCCTCGGAACCGGAGTCATTCTCATTCCAGAACTCAAGCATGTAGTCTTGCTGTCCTATAGACTCAACCCCTTTGACATTTAACTTACCGAGGATAGGGAACTTCTTTTTAGCTCGTTCTACTACCCCTACCCCCGTTGTCATTTTTTTGAGGGGATTCCTCCTAGTTTGGATTGCAGAGCATCAATAGTCCTAGTCAATCCATCTAATTGGTCTTGGGAATAGACATCTTCCCCTGCTTTAAGACTTTCCTCGATACGAGATTTAGTTATCTCAAGTACATTAATAGTCGCATCTATTGTATAGATACTGTTAGAACCCTTGTCTTGTGGGTTAAGATACTTAGTAGCAGATTCAACAGCATTGTTAAGGATGTTATCCACCCTAGCATCATTACTATTACTGTACGCTGCTTCCAAATCAGCCCCCACTCCTGTAGATACCTTGGAAGCATTTATAGCTGCCGCCAGATTGTTAGCTCCAAAGAACCCTTCAATATCCTTTTCTTTCATCTGAGATAGGAATGCGGTGTTGACCCCTCCAACAGCTTTAATAACTGATGTGAGAGCCTTAGTAGAATCTGGAAGATTCTGTAGTACAATCTGATCCTGAATCCCATTAATAGTTTTGAGTTCTGCCAACTTAGCCTCATTCTTACCAGCGGTAGAGGAATCGTGTAGGTACTTAATAGCTTGATCCAATTGCTCTTTATATAGATTCTTAATGCGAGTGATTTCTTCTGTAGATAAAATCCCTTGGCCTTGTTCAGATAGATAATCTATATTATCCTGATAAGCAGATCGCATCCCCTCTATAGCTTCTGGTAGAGACATACCTCCTCTAACTAAAGCTCCCCTTAGAGCGTGGGTTGTGGAAGAAAGGGTTTCATGTCCCATGGACCAGATATTAGTGGCTACTCCATCTGCTGCCACCTTCTCATTATCCTTCGTGAGCTGGCCCTGTTTCTTTTCAATATCTAACTGAGCGGTTACTTCTGCATAGTGATCCATCCTCTGAGCGTATTCAACCAACTTCATTAAATGTTTCTGAGCTAAGTCAGCTTGACCTGATGCCCACAACATTCCAATAGCTTGCTTCTGTACATCACCAGAATTAGCGAAGTTAGTTTCAATCAGGGCTTGATATGCGGGCTTGCGATCTTTTGGATCAAGAGAAGTAAGGTGTGTAGTTCCTGTAAGGGGGTCATAAGTGATAGTATTTCCCATAGAATCCATAGAGGATTTTGCTGAGGGAACGATACCTTGAATCTGCCCTAAGTTACTTCTAAGCTGCTGAGCCTGCTCTTGAGTCAACCCAAACTTCTGTACTGCCTTATTAAATACTTGGCCAGATTTGAATTTAAAATCCGTCCCACTTTTAGCAGTGCCCCTAAGAGCTTGCACATTAGTGTACAAATAGTTTTGGGCATTCCGGTACCCCTGCTGTGCTGCTTCCTCAGCAGCTTGGGCTTGGTATCCTTGGTAAGCTTGTAGACCAAGTTGTAGCGCACCTGTGATAACATTCCCATAAGAAGCCCCCGGAGTTAACCTTCTCGCGGTTGGGGCTGTGGGAGCATCTGTATTTATACCTAGAGCCATAGTTTATTTTCTCTTAAAATATTCCGCCAAAAATCTTCTTAACCGCCTTACCTATACCATGGCCTATGGGATCGAGCATAGCATGGATGCCCTCCTTAGAAGTATCCCCACTTCCCATCGCTCGGAAGGCATCAACAAAACCACCCCCCGCTGGATCAAGTATATCCAAAAGCCCACGATCTTTATCTAAAGCTGAGTGGATCAATCCCTTCGGGGTATCAGTTTCAATAGCAGCCATATCTGCATTGTATTTGATCGCTTCCTCATATTGAGTCTTTGTATCCTCTATAGCTCCAGTCAGAAGGGTAGAATTATAAACTCCCTGGGCACCTGCCTTGTTCCTAATCTGTCCTAACTTCTGCCTACGTTCCCTACGAAGTTGAGCATCCTGCCTAGCCCGAGTGAGGGCTGCTGCCTCCTCTTGATTCTGCCTTTCTTGCTTCTGCTTGTAGGCGTCATTGCCCCCACCTAGTAAACTCAGACCTCCTCCAATTAATGCCCCCCACATATTCTAACTCCTCTTACTCTTTATTAGCTTGGAACATCATATGGAATCCATGGACCTTAAAATCTTTGTGGTCTTCAGATTCAAAGGTTAGTTTAATACTCCATCCTGTTCCTACCCCTCTGTATTTAGCGTTAGTCAGCCACTTTTCTTTAAAGGTATTGGGCATAGATTCATATTGGTACGGATGGTACACTACGTCTGTATCTCCATACTTTGACCCATAAACAGTATTCGCATCAAACGTTGCCCGAACTGTCAGTCCTGATTCCTTTTTAAACTCAGGGTCGTTGGTAGTTACAGCGAACTCCTCTGTCTTCTCGCATACAACAGAGAGGTACATGATGTTCTTTTCTCTTAAGGTATCTCCAAAAGTTAGGTCATAAGTAGAGAACTTAGCATCGCTAGTCCAATTATAGGTTTTCCAAGAATTGGTAAAATTAATAAAGGGCCACGCATCATCCTCTTTCTTTTCAAAAGGAACTGTCAGCATGGGTTTAACTGTATTTGCAGTACCTTCAAAAAAGACGCACATAGGAACCGTGGAGTTAGAGCCTCTCTCCATGGACATGAGAACGGGAGCATCTACAGGAAGTATGTAACCATCGTTATCCGTATAGTAAGTCCCTAGATCAAATATAGAAGTACCTCCCGTATCCATATTAATACGGAGCATACGACTATACCCATACCATCCCCAAGTTTGATATTCCAGAACTGGTTTATGTGTGTGTAGCCAGAATAATGAGCGGAGTCCCTCACAATAAATAAGCTTAGAGATGCCTATATTTTCTTCTGGGATCGAATCTAGATACTTAGTTATACCTAGGTTCTGCACTGTCTTAAAAGTTACGTTACCAAAAGCTTCGTCCAAACTAAGGACGGTTATCCCCTCTTTTGTTAAGAACACTAGGTTATTCTTGTACTGAGTTATAGAGTATTTACTCAGGATCGAATCATGATACACCTTCTTTACCTGATAGTCGGTAGCAGAGAAGGCCCCCTCACTAGCCCCCGTTATTTGCCAGATTCCATTATCAGCAAATGCGAACACGCTGTTTTTAAGGGAGCGGATAGCGTAGGCTTGCCCAAATCCCTGTATAGTGAAATACCCCCCATCATCAGCTACAATGCTATTGGGGTCTTCCGCATAGAATTTAGTCTGACTTCCAACTTGGCTAAAAAATACATCCCCTTGGGGGCCAAAGATAAGGTCCTTACTCCCAAACCCAAACAACCTCTCTCCCAAGGTCGTAACATCATACATGATACTGAGATCAGTTATATCACCAGTATCTTCCCGCTTAGCTTTAGCATCTACATAAGATACATGAAGGACATTAGTGGGAGGGGAAGTATTTGTATCTGTAGTATATGTTATTTTCCTAAGGGAACCTAAGTTAGCAATAAGTGTTTGATCTAGACCTATTCGTATCCTAGGGATACCAGCGTTAGCAGATACAGTACCGGGTTGAGAATAAACATCAGTACTATAAACCATCTTCGGGGTACATAGTATGCCATTGAACATATCCGCCCCGTACCAAGCGGTATTCCCCAAATCTGATATGCTTAAGCTTTTACCATCATACCCTCGCTTCCTTCTAATAGTCCCATCTGGTTCAAGGATACAATTGATACAATCCTCTAGTACTTCCCCATTGGCGGTCATGCCTGTTATATCAGACTTGAATCCTTTAGAGAAGTCAAATGCTTTTAATTCTGCGGGGGGTAGATTAGGCATTAGCCTGTTCCCTCTGTACTTTCTTTTTCTCTCTTTCTTTCCGTTTCTTTATTCGTGCATTCTTTTCTCTAGCCTCCTTCCTTTCGTCAAACTGCCGAACTTTAACTTCTTGCTCAATTATAAATTTCTGAGCTTCTGCCTCAGTAGTGAACAAGCTGGGGAATAGCCCCCCACTACCAGATTGTACACGTAAGAACCTGCGATTATTTTTATCCCTTACGATGTGTAGAGCCACGTCTTAAACCCTTCTCCCATAATTAATCTTGTCTTGTTTGTTCTTGGTCTTGTACGAACTTCCTAAAGTCTTTAGGTTGATAATTCCTTTCTCGGCTCGTATAGAAGCCCTCTGGTACATGAAGCTAAATTGATCTCGTTTAATCTCCTCTAAGGCTAAAACTATCGCCATGTCCACTAGGATATTATGGAACCTCTCTGGCATATCAGGAATGTCCTCATCATCTTGAGGAGTCTCCGGTGTATACCAATATACACTGTTAGAGAGTGCTGGTGTTATACTTGAGTTTTCGTAACTATCAAACTCTAAAACCTTCTGATCGAACGTAGTCCAATAAGTAGGTCTCTTGTTATTAACAATTCCGTTAGCGTCTACTACATCACTAGAGCTAGCTCGACGTATCATAAGCTCATTAAATGCAGCAGGTTCCAAATAAATGACTCTTTTAAAATCGTTATAAGGGGAAGAGTTATTAGCTACTTTAAGGGAAATAAGGTGATCGAAGTTAGTAGGGAACTCTAATTTATTAGCATCAGAGTGAGGTTCTAAAGGACCTGAAGTCCTAAGCCACCACCAACTATATTCCCCATCTGGGGGATTCATTATAATTTCTTCGTATGCCCTACGAACTAGATTAGCAACTTGACCGGCCTCTTTCGTATCACCAATACTAGCAACGTTCATATCATTCATCGCTGATAGGACACGTTGAACTATAGTAAGTAATTGCATCCGTTAAACTCCAATGTATCAGTTATACGAAAAGAAGGGGAGAGCCAGAGCCCTCCCCAGAACTATGTTACACGTCGAAGCTAGAACCTTCATTAGTAGAGACGTAAGTAATAGTTGCATCGTTATCGCCCGTTGCCGGAGCGTTCCCAAAGTTAATACTTACATTCTGTTCCGATACCGGGTTCGCGCGGTTAAGCTGATTGGGAGTACTAGTTACAGTTTCCTCTGTAGGAATCTGATCGGCATCAATATAACTCCGCTTCTTTAGTGCTTTAACAGCCATTTGTATCCCTCCCTTTAGACCGTGTTCTTAGTGCAGACAACCACAAGACTTTCGGGGCGGAACACATCCATACCATACCGAATAGTAGCGTGGTAAACATCGGACTTGTTACGCCAGTTACGAGCCGTCTCGATATCCGGCATAGTACGCATAGCACCAATAAGGGCTTCCTGACCCATAAACATATTGGCGATGTAAGTACCCGTTCCATTCGTAGCGGCATCCGCAGTCTCGTCAAGGAAGTTGGACTCAAACACATCAAAGCCCATGTACGAGCCCACGTACTTCATACCCGTGAGGCTATCCTTAAGAGCGTTGTTAGGACCATAGTAATCCTGACGATACACCCAATCGGAAGTGTTAAGAGTATAAGTAACCGAGGGATCAATAATAGCTACTCGACCAGCCTTGCTGACGTTAGCCTTGGTAAGCGCGTAGCCCGCCTTGGCGAAGTCCTCAAGGGCCATGCTATTATCAGGCGTACCAGACGAGTCCTCACCAGAACCAGCCCAGCGATGCTCCACACCATTAATCTTACCGTTAGTCGTAATATTAGGCTGCTTCTTATGGAGCAGGGCAATATCCGATTCTTTTTTCTCAGCAAGGGCGCGAGTTACTTTATTGACGTAGTTTGACACAATCTCGTTCATATAGAACGAGTCCTGCTTAAACTTATCAAAAACTTGGAAGCCCGACTGATCTTACCTGTTAGGGTAAAGACTATAACTTCCTCCGTAGAGGGATTCTCATTTAGTCGTTGCAGGTGGCCTGCTCGGCGTTATACTTCTTCAATTTTAAATGCTTTATAACATCTCTAATCTTAGTGTTTTTTACATAGAGAGTATAATGAGCATAGTAAGCTTTGCTGATTTGTATCGAACCACCAAAAGCCTTTTGTATTAACGCCAATGCCGGGATACACCTAGAATGAGTATTAAATTGCAGAGTGTTCTTATGGAAACAACCATCACTATCAATATACCCTGCTAACCAAGGTAACGAAAGATATGGTTTATCCGACCCTGTAGTATTCCGAAGATCAGTAAGCTGAGACATTATCTCTTTTTTCTCACTCTTACTGAATTTCTTTTTAGTTCTATTCCTAAAGAACCTCAATAGAAAATTAGCTACTGGGCGTTTAAGAACCATGTGATTCTTAGTTTGTTCTAAGAGTCGCACACTTCCTGCTTCATTCGTATACCATTGCAAAACATTATCTCGTTTAGGATCGCGGTAGATATTGCCCCCATAAAGCTCTTTAAAAATTTCGAGAACGGGTTGGCTATCTTTCGATCCGGTTACTCTTACATCCACAGATAAGTAGTAATTATCTTTAACTTTTCTACACATTAATGATAAACTACCATCTCCGTCTAAGTAACCTGCTAGGTATTTTGAGTTAGTGTAATCCATTTTTGCCTTCCTTCGTGTTCCTACTGGTCCACGTTATTTAGAGAATCGGTACCTAAGCCGCTAGGGGCAAGTACTTATCAATCTGAAGGGTGAACTCACCATCGTGTGGATCATCCAGCACAATGTCATCACCTTCCGCATAATCTCGCACGGCCAGTTCAGACATAGTAGGAATATGAATTTCATCCCCATCTGGAAAGTCGCTAGTAATCCAGCGTACATACTGCTGAAGATAAAGTTCCGCCTCAAGAATATCTTTGATCTCCTGCGACCAAATATCTGTGCGGATATAATCATGAGTGTTGCCAGTAGACAAACCACCGGGATAAGCCATAATTTTATTCTCCTTATTAAGTTAGAAAGTAATCCATACCAAGCGATTTAGCGGCATCCCTACTCTCCCTAAGTTTTCTCTGGAAGTCATGCGAGCGGTAAAGCTTAGGCTCTTCCTTACGGATTCGACTAGCCTCCGACCAAGTAACTTCCAACTTAGGAGTAGTACCCCCTATATTCCTTCGAGTTGCACCTTCCCATTGCTGTCCATTACCTTTGGGGGGATTAACTGATTGAACATAAAGAGCCAGCCGCTCTGGATCAGTAGCCCCAAGGGTATTAATTACTACTAGATCATTATCATCCTTCACACAGTCCTTGATAGCTTGTGCGGCGGCATCCTTAGAGCCATATACACCAGCTAGCATCTCCCAAGACTTGTAATAGTTAGCTTTGGCCTTAGCTTCCGCATCCCTATTATCAAGAGAACTATTAATGATCTGTGCAATTTCTTCCTTGGAGTAATTTTGCTGCCCGCTCTTGGTAGAACTTTCTCCCTCGTTATCATCAAGGTCTACTAGCTCTTTCCCGTGTTTCGCTTGCAGCTTTTGGAACACTTCATCGGCTATTTCTTCTGCGGTCTTTGCTTTCTTAAGCGCCTCTTCGTCTTGGCGTCTTTCCTGTAGAAGTGTCTCAATGTGGCTTTGGGCATGTGCGTAAGCCTTTGCTAAGTCTTGTGGGGTCTTATACTTTTTGCCCTCGCCAACTAGATCATTATAGATAGCATCTAGGTTGTCAGATTCCTTATTATCCTTTTGATCTTTTTCCCCTAATTGGGGTTCTTTAGTATCTCCTCCTAGCAGGTCTTTAGTTGCATCAGTAGATACAGGAGGTTCCCCAAGAATCTCATTATTATTTTCAGCCATTAGTGTCAATTTCCTCTAGGTCAGTATTGGTCAAATTTTCTAGTAACTCTGTAAATTCTTTATAGCCTTGTATAACTCCGTCTAGGTATACTCTTTTGGCTATAAAATTAATATTGTCAAATTCAGTAACTTTAATTAACCCCTTGGTCCTAAGTTTTTTCTCAAGTAAACTCTTAAAAAATTCTAATAAGATGTCAGAACTTTTAGCCTGTTGAATAACCTTCCTTACTTCGGAAGGTTCAAGTACATCACTGAGTTGTTCCAGAACCCGCGGTCTGCTGTTCTTGCTGTTGCTGTGGCGCTTGGTCACTATTAGTGTTAACCCCCATTTGTTCTAATTCTTCTTGAGCTTGCTGCTGTGCTAAAGCAGCGTACACCATTGCTTTAGCCTGTTCATTAATTCCAGCGAACTCAGATACGATAGAGCGGTAAGGTTCCCCTAGCTCCTCTACTAGAATGTCTGCTAGCTTAAAGGAATCAATATGCTGTTTAATAGTTTCGTCTTGTCCAACAGTAGACCAGAAATTAGTGATCTCTTGGACGGCTTTATTCCTAGCCTCAAAGTACCTAGACCCTACTGGATAAATAGAACCATCTGCCTTTATGTCCTCAGCAGTAATCTCAGAGGCAATAGGAATACCAGTATCCTCGTCAATAAGAGTTACGAGGTCAGGACTAGATAGGTTACTAATTAGAAGGGAAAACATTTGATTCAACAGAGGTTCAATGAGAGTGTTCTCTATGTTGTGTAGTTTATCCTTAAACATAGTGGCAGCCCCTGCCCGAAGCTGTTGTATCTCATAAGCTGTTTTCTCCCCTTCTGTCCTGAATCCCATAGTCTCTCTAGGAGAGCCCGCAAAGAATTCCATCAGGGATTGATATTCTCTTATCTGAGAATCAGCAGTTAGAGTATTAGCATCCGGTCGAAGTAGGGTATACTCTTCCCCTTCAGACAAGAACACTTGGGCTCCCGGACCATATGGACTCGCCTTGATATTGTCCCCTTTAAATACTTCAATAGGATGGGCAATAAGGTCGTACACATCAGCCTTAAGATTCTCCAAATGATCTATTCGGTATTGCATCCCAACCAAGTTATCAAGTGGTCCCATACCATATAGATTATCTGGGCGGAGTCGCCAAGCTGCATGACCAAATGGTTTCTTACCATTAGGAGTAGCATTGTTTGTGGACCTGAGAGTAAACATACGGTCAGCTACAGTAACTACTTGATTCTCTAATATCTCCCCGGTCTCATTAACATACACATCTCCCCAGAATTCAAGTAGTTCTACATATTGACAATCTAAGTAATCCCCAATAGTATTAAACCCATCTACTTGCAGCCCATGATCTTTTACTGCTTGAGCAAAATCATTACTATGACGGTCAGAATAAGAACGTAGGTTTTTCATATTCTCTAAAGCAGCTTCGTCGTATTTTACCCCAGAGGTAGTCTCATTGTGCTTAAGAACTTTAGAGATGGGCATCCAAACCCTACGAATAAAGATACTGTCATCAAAACTAGGAGCCGTGGGCTCGATTACACAGTCCAAAGGACTTATACGGAAAATTCGTGGACCTACAAATGTAGTAATCTCTTCTCCTGTAACGAGACTAGGAGCAGTTTCATGAACCCACTCAACACCGGCAAAGCAGTTACCATATGTAACCCAATCCCTTACAATTTTAGAAAGCTCTAATCTAAATTGAGGAGTGTTCAGCTTAGTAGAAAAGTACTGCTGAATGATTGAGGCTTTCTGTTGGTCCTCTTCAGTTCGTCCCTTCCAGCGAAACCATGTTTCATTTGGAATAAGGCCCTTCATGTACTGAGCATTGAGGTTATCTGAAATCTGAGTTAGCTTAGGGACAGATGTTTTATTCTTCCAAGGAAGAGTTTGACCAACGGAAGTATCGTTAGTGTCTTTCTGGAACAGGAATGCTCTAGCATCCTTACCTAACTTAAGCCACTCGTACCTATCATCATTAAGCCTGTCCCAAGTACTGACTACGTGTCTAGCGATCCCATCTACTTTTTGTATGAATAGAGACGACACCTTAAGCTACCCCTCCCCATTTGGGATGATAGAGAACTTTATTATTTTCCATTCGTTGTCTTATAAGCCCTTCGCTGATAGGGGGAACAATAATTTCCATAACCGCTGCTAGAGCATCAGAAATATCATCGTGGTCTGGCCTTGAAGATACTAATTCATCCTCTAGTATCTGGCACAGTCCCCCTCGGAAATGGAATATATGACCATTGTTATACCTAGGCTCTAGGTTGGTCATAATGCGTATCTCTTTCTTATCAAGAGGTTTAACTGATTTAATGGGGAAGTATGTTTGATACTCCCTTTGATATTCTTTTATCTGTTCTATTACTAGCTCTTGTGCTGCGGTAGCTTCTGCTCTAAGCTTCTTCCATCGCCACTTTGAGTAAAGCTTGAATAGTCTATCGGCCATTTCAGATATTTTATTAGTACGGAATCTATCTATGTCCAAAATATAGATGTACTTCTTGGAATCTACCCCTACTACTACGATAGCTGTATAATCAGATGTGGATTTAACAGTAGAAGCAAAATCAATAGAAGCAAAAACATTTAGTTCCTCATCTCCATGAAACCAAGCCGTACCTACATCCCTCAAGTCTTCTCTGTTGTAGTAGAGGAAATTATTAGCCTCAACTCTTGCGTTCTCAGGATCAGAAGGATCATTATAATACTGTCCGTAGAACTGAGACTTATCCAGATACTGAGCTCTTTTATCAGCTAGAACGTTCCAGTCGAACCCAAACCAAGCCCCATCTTTCCGTTGTGACCTGGGCCAAAAGAATTGCCCATCTGTTTCCACTACCGCTTCGTTAACCTCAAAGAGGGGTTCACTAGAGAGAACTACTCCATCCTTGTTAAACTTCTCCCGACGCATCTTCATGAAGTTTCCATAAAGATCATCGGGGCTGTACCTAGTGCCTACTGCCTTTACTCTACCTCCCGGGTTAATAACTGAGGAAGCTAGAGAGTACCAAGTTTTAACCTTATCACGCTCTTCAGGGCTCTTACTGTTTTCATATACTACCAAGTCATCAAGAACTAGATAATCACAGTGGGCTCCTGTTAATCCCGTCTCGATACCCGCTACCTTAATAGTGGAATCCTTAATACGGGATTCCTTCCGGGCTACGTGATCCACAATAATTGAGTCTGTTCTCCATTGTTCCCTCATACCTTCCTGAGGTTCAATGAGACCTGGCCAATACTTCATAACTCGATCAGAAGTAAGGATGTTCTTAATACTATAAAGCTGTGTGTAAGCTAGCCTAGCGGGAGTAGAAGCGTATATGATAGTTATAGTTGGATCATTAATGATGGCCCAGGCTGTCCAATGAGCGATCATTTGACTCTTCATATGAGCCCTAGGCCATAAAACTAATTGATGTGTTCCCGCATCCTCCCTAGTCAACCACCTAAGTAAATCCTCATGACAGTGGCCCAAATGAAGTTGCCCTGAAACAAACCTGACGAAAGCCGCCAAGTCGGATTCACACACTTCACGTATCGCTATTTGCCTAGGAGTTAGATGGTCTTTAGGATAGAGGAGCTTTTTATTGGACACAATTATTTATTAAGCTTTATGACGTTCTTCTTCTCTAGGTACTCTTCCACTTCGGAAAGTTCTGAGTCCATCTCCCTTTGGATAGTAGCTTTGATCCTATCTTCCTTAGCCTTATCTTCCTTAGTCTTACGTCCCTTCTTGGTGATGTACTTAGCATTAGCCAGATAAGTAGAAGCTTGCACTGATCCCTCTTTAGCACTAGTAATAATACTTTGGATAGCTTTGGAACGAAGTTTCATATCCACTTCTTCCTTCCACTGTTCAACTTCTCGACGGAACAAAGGCCAGTCCCGTTTGAAGTTCCTCCATACGAGCCAATCCGCTACTAGGAATATAGCTGGACGGTACTCAGTGGGGTCTTCCATTTCAATAAATACTTTACGGAATTCCTGAAGAGAGAAGATGGGCTCAATGCCCTTCTCTCTGTCCTCTGGCCGATTCCCTTCAACGAACAATGGTCGCACCGGACCATTGCCCCCAGAGACATTCCGTTTGAAATTCATATAAATTTCTTTCTTTTCCTCAGCCGATAGGTCCGGTCTGAAAGGAAGTTCTACTTCAGCTATGAATACTTTATTATGTGCTAGACCTTTCTTATTCGCTTTCATTTTCTTTTGATTTAGTTTCCCATTGTCGTAGAGAATCAATCTTACTGGAACACTCCCCTAAAGCTTCTTGGAGAGTGGGTACGTATTCAACCAAGTCTCCAAAGGTTGTTCCTTGGAACTCAGGAGAAGTGCAAGGTACAAGAAGAGCAGAGGGAGGATAGACATACTCAGTTTTCGTCTTTATAATCGGAGTAGTTGGAGCGCAAGAGGCCAAGAACAGGATTAGGTAAAGAGAGATTCCTACAAGACTGATACTCTTGGTTAGCTTCATCTTGTGCCCTCTTTAGCTCTATTTGCCTCTGTGTTAGCTTTTCTCTTAGTTCTTGGTACCTACCTACATACTTTTCTAAAGTCTCTTCAGATAGGCGTATAGAGGCCCTTAAATAACTCTCCTCTTTTTGCTTCTCAGATAGGACTTGTTGTTGCTGAGCTATTTGTACGTTGAGAGTGGATACTTTACTTATCTCACTCTTCCACATATGTACTACGAATACCAAAGCTAGGATCAGGGCTAAGATAACTCCACTAACTATTAGTCTTATCTTTGTTAGCATCTATCTTATATTTACCTAGTATGGCTAAAGATACGGTAGCCCATATAGCAGATACACCAGTAGAGAATGCCAAGTAATCAAAAGGGTTCTCTAGCACTAGTACATTCCAAGAGGAAAGTAGAAAGAATATACTAGTAGTTATTATTGCGAATCCTACTCCAAAGAAACTCAGCAGTTCAATTCTTTTCATTTCTTTTCCTTCTGGGCACAACTCTCCCTTGTACAGTTTCCTAGGTAAGTTATAGTACTTCACTCAGTTCCCTTCGTTCATGCTCAAGCTAGTGCTTGTTCATTCACTCAGATGTACTTCGTGTAACCCTGCTTGTAGAGCCAACCTCCTAAAGGGTTGGATAGCAGTACTTACTTAACCTAATCTACTGCAACAGTAGTTATATAAATAACTAAAGGTATGAGTTCTGTTTTGTCAGAAACCAGTTGTTTATTTATAAGTCTTGGTGAGAGACTTAGATAAGAGGCATGTCAACAATAAGCTTAACTTATCTCGTATGCTCTTTCTTACCTGAGGTTTCCTATTCTGTTTTGTCCCAGCCAGCCTCATACTGCCAGTTCTGGAATCCCCGGAGACCTTATGCACTTAAGCCAGGTTGAGAGAGGGACCAGTAAGGTTGTACTCAAGAGATAGAATTCCCTTAGTACATACCCTTAGACAACAGAAACCAGCAAAAGTTCCATTAGCAAATGCAAATAATTTACACCTAGAAGCTAAGTCCTTGATTTTATTACCCCCCGATATGCAAAAAAGTTGTGGAGAAATTTTCGAGTTGTGGTAACACTATACGACAAAGAGCCGAACCCCCCTTTCCCCCCTCTCCGCTGGGCTGGATTCTCATTTGATAATCATTCTCACTTCCATTATGATTTTCATTTAGATTCGCCATTCCGAATGGGAACAGCCTGGTGCGCCCTCCGAAGGGCGGGAATCCCGTGGGTGATTATGAGAGGGAACAACGTTTGTCCTGTGCCAAAACTGAAATTATCTACCAGCACCACAATCGACTACCCTTGCTACCGTTCGTCGGGAAAAATATTCAATAGAATCAATGCCTTTCTTAAAAATCCATGTCATTCAACTACATAGGGGCTTGACAGCCAGGTAGCACTAGCCTACACTTGCTCCACCGTTCGGGCGATGACACCCCGATTGCTCTTTAACAATCTGATTACGTGCTACGCGATAGACGCTAACGCTACTCGCGGCCGGTACGCTGTTCTCTGTGGTCTAGGGCGGAGTAAACCCTATTTGTGTACTCCACCGGACTACAGTACAACCGCTAATTGGCTGGCCGGTCGAGCTGCCGAAGTGCTACGCTAACGGGTACGTAATTGGGATATTTTTTGCTCACTTGCGCGATGAATCATCGTGGTGACACTTGCGAGCAAACATCGCTGACAAAATCTGTAATACAGTGCTAGATCACAGTTTTTCGATCCGTGCTACACATTCGGACGGGCACAGACAGCAAAAGGCCGGATTAATAAAAAACAAACGGTAGGACTGCCAACGGACAATCAAAAACCCCCTACTTGTAACTGTATGAGTGCATAGGTCAGCAGCGAAACACTGCGCCTAGAGCGATGTAAAATAACCGGATTCTATGCGGAACGACAGGACAAAGGCGAGCCGCAAAAGTGCGGCTCGTCGCTTTTAACCGTTAGTATTAATCAGCATTTTTACGAAAGTGCTGATACATGCCAACTACTTAGGACAAACAAATGACAATCTTATATAGAGGGGAATTCCCCGCGGACAGGACTGGCCGTCGGCCTTTAGTCGGCGGTAGAATGGTGGAGGCATGGACACCTGACCGTGGCCTAGCAGAGAAATACGCGCAAGGTGGTGTAGTCCGCGAGATGGATGTAGACTTATCTAACGCCATTATAGTGGACGGACCGTCATGTGAGTGCCCCCATAGGACGGTCACAGTTAAGGTCGTTACTCAACTAAAAGTAGAGGGGCCAGTACGACCTGTTATACTTAGAGGCTTGATCGACCTACCTAAATCTCTGGGAACGCATCATGTGTGCGATGTTGTGTTTTTCCCAAGGGAACCGTTTGCGTCTAACTACCAACAGTCTCTAAAAGACAAAAGGGGAAAAGAGCAATGCTCGGACTAATCATCATAGCGTCGTTGATCGCAGGGATTGCGATCGTAGCAGTTTACAACCTCGGGAGAGGTACAAAAGGGTAAGACTAGTCGAAACAGGGAACCTACTAGGTTCCTTGTCTAGGGAGGGTAGCCGCCTTCCTACTGAAGAGACAGGCTAAATTTACTCAATTCGGAGAAGAATCATGGAAATGCTGAAAGGTGCAAAGTTGACTGCGGCGATTAAATCCATCAAGACTCGCAGCGAAACGTTGGACAAGGATATTCACAAGGCGGCGGTTTCGTCAATCGCTCATTTTATGGAGCACGGAAACTGCACGGCCATGACTCAGCTTGTCGAAGCCGTGGGGAAGGCGGCTCGCAAGGAAGCCCTTACGTTTTGGTTCCGCGAGCACGCTAATGTTCGCTGGCAACGTGTGGAGAAGGGGTCCGACGAATTCCATTTCGTGAAGGGCAATAAGGAACTGGACGAGAAGGCGTTGCTCGAACAGGCTATCGACACGCCGTTCTGGCAATTTACTAAGGAAAAGAGCCAGACCGAATTTGACGCCATGAAGTACGCTGGAAGTGTGGCTCGCAGGCTGATTAAAGAACAGCTTAGCGACAAGGAATTCAATCAGTTCATCACTCAGCTTCGTTCGGAGCGGAAAGCTGCGGCGGCATAAATTAGT
>CAYMKZ010000008.1:0-22942 GCA_964391345.1 uncultured Alcanivorax sp. | reverse complement strand
GTCGGGAGTGCCCTCCCTTTTTTCTTTCATAATCGACAATAGGTAAAAGTAGCCATGGCAAGATATTGCGTGAAGGTTCCGTTCGTATGCCCGGCATCTGGCCGTATTTATATGCGGGTATGCGGAAAGTACACTAATTCACTAAGCGCGGCGAGAAGTCGCGCGAAGAAATACGCGAAAGACTCAGAAGTTGTGGATGACCACAATAATATTGTGTTTATTAACAGTAGGGGGTGGGAACTGTACTGTGAAAGAAAAGCAGGGTAAACATGCTTTTAGGGGTAGCAGTACAAGCAGTTATATTGGTGAACCTAGTAATCACAGTATGGCTGTTGATAGAACTAATGAAAATTGATTTATAGGGAGGTCAGTTCCAGTGCTTTCATCCAGTTAGAGAGCACTGGCGCGGAATCATCCCAAAAAGAGGTAACAATAATGAACGAATCCATCTTGATTCATGGGGCTATCCGGGAAGCAATGAGGGCTAAAGCTAATGTTGAGTTGCTTTTGTCAGACTTCCATGAAGATGCTAAGCACCCTCTGAGAGCTAGGATTTACAAGATTAAGAGGGCGAGGACTATCAGGAAATTGAAACTGTGGGAGGGCAAAGTATGGTAATTAATTTTATATCGGAAAAAGCGCAGGATATGATAGATAAAGGAGTCGCAACAGAAATAGTCGATCCATCTGAATTGGAGTTTGTTACAGACAAGCGTGTAGCTTTCTATTTCGAGTCACGGAGAATAACTAAGTACGTAAAAGATGAAGATGATTGGAGAGTAGTCTTTTCCATCACTATCTAAACCGGGGGGAATTTTCTTTATAGGAGAATTCCCATGCCAAAATACAACGGCCATCGTAGTTGGAATGCATGGAATGTTAGTTTGTGGATAAATAACGACTTTGTTTTGTACAAAAAAGCTCTCTGGTATGTGAGGAACTACACGAATAAAGACATTGCTGCTAGAGAGTTTCTTAAAGAACTACCAGATAAGACACCGGACGGGGCTAACTACAATTATACCTGTGTACGGGAGGCGTTGGATTGGCTAGAATAATAGTGGATAGAAAATTCCCGATACTTAGGTGTCGGGTTTTTTGTGTCCATTAGCTAGGGCACGTTGCGACAGTATAACTGATAACGAGGTAAGAAATGTCGATTAAGAGACTTGAGGAAAGGGTAAAGCACTATGCCAAATTGCGCCGCAGTGCGCAAGGTATTGAAATGATCCATTACTTCGGTAAATTACACGCCGAAGCCGCGAAAGAACTCAAGGAAGAGAGGGAGAAAATTAATAAGGAACCTGCCAAAATTGGGGAAATTCTAGTATGAAAAATCGTAAAGACTTCTACAATGAAGTGAAGAGTTCTGTTCCGAAGGCAAACGACAACGAAATTCACAGGGCTTACCGTCTTGGATGGACGGTTGACGAAACTGTGACGTGGTTTTTGTTCCGTGATGCTCAAAGGAAGGTGGCCTAATGGCAAATGTATTTCCGTATGCCATGCGTAACAAGGGGAAAAGGTATATAATTCCTCCTCACATGGACATTTGTTTTGCCAAGCTTAGGAACATTAAGGAATATATGGCGTGGCAACGTAAGGGACAACCTAAAGGAACTCCATCTGAGTTAATCTATTACACCAGAAGGTGCCCTAGTAACCCTGATTTGGATAGGAAATTACTAAAATCCTCCTCATATAGAGGGGAGGGAATGGAGGAATGGCTAGATTATATTATTAACAATTTCCCTTGCGTCAAAAATAAATCTATAGACTCCGCATTTAAGTACGGAGTCATTGTAGATATGAATTACGATTGGTTATTGGTTGTGAATTGCCTCATATCATTAAGGGGAGGGTACGAAGCATCACCACAAGCGCATAACTTCAAGAAGATGCTAGATAATGGCGTTCCTAAAAAATTGGCATTCCTTATGGCGCTGCGAACTTCCATAACCGGAGGAACTTTTAGTTATGACATGCCTCACGCGGCTTTTTCGGACCACTATCTAAAAAATATAGTGTTCCGGCTTAGCCATTTCTTTGTACCCAACAAAAATAGGGAGACACTTGTACAAAAAGGGAAGTATGGCGCTATCCAAAGAGGGAACTCTCCCCACAAACAGACGGTTCAAGAACAAAACATAGAAAATATAATAGAAAGACTTGAGCAGGATCATGGACTTACAAGGGAAGATATGGAATGAAGAGAAAAATAGCTAAGATTATCTATTCTAGCCCTCAATATGATAGCTTCTTTAATAGGTTGGGATTCAACACAGACCTAGATTATCCCCCTGATCTTGTTGTATTCACAGGAGGGAGTGACGTATCTCCTAAGCTGTACAACCAATCTGCACACCCTACCACCACTACTAATTGGGCTAGGGATGTTAGGGAGATGGAGGTATTCAATCACTTTTCTCAACAGGGAATCCCCTGCGTTGGAATCTGCCGGGGAAGCCAGTTTCTATGCGTCATGAATGGAGGGTCATTAATTCAGCACGTATCTAACCACGCTATTTATGGTACACATGAAGCCAAGACGCACGATGGGAGGACTATTGAAGTAACGAGCACCCATCACCAGATGATGTACCCTAACGGAGGGGAGCCGTACATCTTGTTGGCATGGGCGGAAGGATTGAGTCATTTCTACCAAGGGGGGGACAAAGACTTTAAGGTAGGGAAAGATTTTAAGGAACCTGAAGTTGTGTTGTGGCCAGAAGATAAATGCTTGGGGTTCCAAGGGCACCCTGAGTACATGCCCGAGAACAGTAACGCTGTAGAATTTTTTGCGGAATCATTGAAGTTTATCCTTTAGCTTAACTTTTATCCCGTAGCAATAAGAGAATAACATTATGTCGATGATAGCAATTGGGGCTGATCCTGAATTGTTTGTGTCTAACAAGAGTAAAGAAATAATCCCAGTTTGTGGCCTTCTGGGAGGGACTAAAACCGAACCTCGAAAAGTATCTGCTGGCGCAGTACAAGAGGATAACGTACTCGCGGAGTTCAACATTGATCCTGCTTCCACTCCAAAGGAATTTATTAATAATATCAAGGAAGTTAGGAATCAACTTAATGAGATACTTTATCCTAACTACACAGTAGTTCAAGCCAGTCATGAATTTGAACAGTCCATCCTTATTAACTCTGGTGAGCAAGCCATGCGATTCGGCTGTGATCCAGACATTAATGCATGGACTGGTGAATTTAATGATCCCGCCTCACCATATACCACCTTGCGTTCTGCTGGTGGTCATCTCCATTTGTCTTACGACAACCCATCTATTGAATCTAACCTGCGTCTAGGTCGTATCATGGATTTGCTGATCGGCATAGGTTCCATGTCCTTCGACAAGGATAACAGGCGTCGCCAGCTATACGGGAAAGCTGGTGCTATCCGACATAAACCTTACGGAGTTGAATACCGAGTGCCTTCCAACGCTTGGCTAGGGAGTGAAGAGCTTATTGAATGGGCATGGTACTCTGTCATACGCTCTTATGAACTGTTTGAATCCAACGAAGATTTGGAACTGGTACAGTTAATTGGAGAGGGAGTTATCCAGTCCACTATTAACAACAGCGACTACAACAAAGCCCATAATATTATGAGGGAACTTAATATCTATGGCGGATGAAGTAGAGGAATTTGTTTGGGGATACGGTGGTACGTGGTGTACCCGAAAGGACAACAGAGTTCCTATACAAATCTACGGGTCCTACGGAGGTAAGATACGAGTATCTGAAAAGACCATTGCTGCTGGTATGATTGGTGCAGAAGATACATATTTCTTATCTCTGGATGAGATAAACAAAACGTTTCCTATCCTCGGCTATGTTCTATCCAAAGACGGTCTATCCTCAGGTTTCTTTTCACGGAGGGCAGAGAGAAGCAAGACCAAAGGATTTGTGTACGGAAAGAGATGCAACTCATACTTTCCTATACCTAAGGTCAAATTCATTCCAGATTATAACTTGTTCTTTAATCCCAAGTACTACGAATTGGAGGAAGCATACGAACATATAACAAACTTGGAGGCTGCTAATCTCCCTTTAACAAGGAACTTTTGTATGTCAATTTCCAAATACTCTGACTTCCCTGTAATTATTCATAAAGACAGGATTGTTGGAGAGGTAAGGGAGGATATGTATGTACATCTTTTGGAAAGAATGCACTTCTTGCAAGAGTCTGTAGAAGAATTTGCCAAGGTGACTTATTAGTTATGTTGATAGGACAACTTTTGGGCATTCCTGTAGAGGGAAAGGGCACCCCCACAATACAACTAGTATCTAATTCGTTTATAGGGGTAGAGGTAGAATTAGAAAGAGTCCCTGATGTAAACATTGTTGGTTGGGAAGTTAAAATAGATGGCTCTCTTAGGGACGGAGGAAAGGAATTTGTATTTAACCGCCCCAAAAGAGGAATCTATGCTGTTAGGGCCTTGGAAAGATTTGAGGCTGCTATACAAGATTTGCCTGACCCTCCTGTCATATCAAGTAGGACTTCCACACATATTCACATTGATGTAAGAGACCTAACGCCGGAGGAACTTAGCAACCTCATTAAACTCCTAGTTATATTTGAGTTGCCTTTGATCCGGTATTGGGGACCCGTTAGGTGGCGCAATCATTTCTGCCTACCTTATTATGAGTGCCCACAAGGATTAGGACTCTTGAGGTGCCTTAATAACCAGATGTCAAACAAGAGTTTGTATTATAATGTCTTGAAGTACGGCATGAAGTATAACAATATAAACTTGAAAACTATTAATACATTTGGTTCTCTTGAGGTACGATGTGGTCAAGGTACTTGGTCCAAGGTTAAGCTGTTAGAGTGGATTAATATACTACTCTCTTTCAAAGTATATGTGCAGGAGCACACTCTAGACGTTCTGGAAATGCTACAGCGGCTATCGGAGGACGGTCCAGTACTGATGCTAGAGAAAATAGCAGGACCAGAACTAGCACAAGCTTTGTTGTACACTAAGGAAGAATTTGAATCTGATGTGTACAAGGGAGTCCGCCTCATCCAAGAGAGTGAATTTAATGAGGAGTATGAAGAAACAGCAGAGACCTTGAGGAAAAGAAACTTCACATCGGATAATCTTCTCAATAAGTTCTATGAGAAGCATGGGATGGCCCCCAAATTCTCTAAAAAATCTTACGAGGACTTACTGAATATAATAAATCCTCATTACGAAGTGGTTGATGAAGACGACAATGATGATGATGATGAAGACGACATGGATGTAGAGTACGTTGAAGACGACGAAGGCCGCCGCTTCCCCTAACAAGTAAACAAGAGGATAGAATTATTTGTGGAATAGTTGGCTGCATTGGCAAAATTAATAAGGTTCATTCTTCATGGTTCACCCAAGCCTTGATTGTAGATTCAGTAAGGGGCATGGATTCTACAGGAGTAGTGGCTGTAGATAGTAAAGGTAATGTATCTACTTCCAAGAAAGCAATATCAAGTTCAGACTTCGTAGAACTTCGTAGGTATGGGAAAATTATAGATCGGTACTTTAATCTAGATGCTCTGATCGGGCACAACAGGGCAGCTACTAGGGGCATTGTTACTGATGATAATGCACACCCATTCCGCCACGGTAATATTACTCTGGTACATAATGGTAGCTTACAATCTACTTATGACCTGCCTGATGGTAATAAATTCCAAGTAGATTCAGAAGCTATTGCCTATGCCCTTAGTAAGATGTCTCCTGAGGAAGTAATCCCTCTGCTTAATGGAGCCTTCTCTCTGGTGTGGTATGATTCGGACAAGGAAGAAATTTTCTTTGTACGAAATGACAAGCGGCCTATGAACCTAATAGAGTGTAAAGATACTAAAACTATTCTGTTCGGTTCTGAGATGGGGATGATTACTTGGCTGGCTAACCGGAATGGAATTAAGATTGAGCGTAGTTGGTCCCTTAAAGAGGGGAACCTCATGTCGTTCCATCTTCCGTCTGGCAAGCTAGAACCTAGGACTACTAAGGTAAAGCTAAAAAACCCCGCCCCGGTGGTATCCTATCTACCACCTGCAAGGCCCAACGTCCCTTTAGAAGAGATAGGTCTAAAGGGAGCAAAGACCGTAAATGTCTACGCATGGAAGTACTCAAAATATTCGGTTGGCTCTGACTACGGTACTATTTCAGGCTTCCTTGAGGATGATGCTACAGTGGAGGTACTTATCCAAGGTATGCACAAAAGTGAAGTCTCCACCAAAGAGGGAGATTTTATTACAGGTACTTACAAGGCTAGTGTGCTCCGAGCAGAGAAGGGAGGGAATGGCTCTGTTGTAGTTACGGCTAACAGAGGTCGCCTTATCTGTGCAGATACAGATGACATGGACGAGGAACCCAAGAAGGGTAGTAAGAAAAATTCTAACCGTAAGATCAAAGAGTATGTAGCAGGTCCGGGGGGTGCCTTGATCCAAACGGGAAAGTGGTTGAACCTAACTCGTGAGGGGTGCTTACAATGCAAGGAACCTATCAGTATAGACGACCATGAGCTAGTGGAATGGACACATGACGAGCGGCCTATCTGCCCTGATTGTATAGAAGCCTTCTCCGATATCAGCATGTCCGGTAAGGTAAACTAAATGAAATATAAAATATATCCCTATAAGATGGGATCGCGATCAGCTAAGGACTTGGCTAAGGGACTAGGAGTTCTACGAGTTCGACCGGACGGGAGGTACAAGGGGAGAAATAGTCACATAGTTATTAATTGGGGGAACTCCCGAGTACCTAATTGGTACTCCCTTCACTGGCTTAACCCTCCATGGTGTGTAGAAAAGGCATGTGATAAGAGACTTGCCTTGATAGGTATGAAGTCAGATGGAGTACAGTGCCCAGACTTCTATGTAAACAAGTTAGATGCATATGAAGCACTGAAAGAGGGAAGGATTAAAAGGTTATTCGGTAGAGCTATTCTGAATGGCCACTCTGGCAGAGGTATTACTATCTTCACTGATCCAGAAGAACTCAGAGATCATCCGGCGCTCCCTCTCTACACAGTAGGCATTCCTAAAGATGTTGAGTACAGAGTACATGTATTCAGGGATGAGATAGTCCATGTACAGCAGAAGAAGAAAAAGATTGACCGTCCAGCGGGGGGACAAGAAGGGGTGCGTAACCATGCCAATGGTTGGGCATTCTGTATCAATGAGATAGCTCCCCCTAGTCCATTGGTGTTGGAGCAAGCAATGGATGCTGTAGCTGCATTGGACCTAGACTTTGGAGCTGTAGATATAGTAACCGAGATAGGTAGTGGTGAGCCCTATGTACTTGAGGTCAATACTGCATTTGGTCTAGAGGGCACCACTTTAGATAAGTGGATAGAAGCCTATAAGAATTACCTAGGGAACTTTTAGAAGATTCTGTTGTCTAATACTTAAAAACAGTACTTGTACTGTTGATAGCAAGTACATCTAAGTACTTGCCTGACAGTAGTTGTGTACTGTTTAGCAAGCTATATAAAAAGCTTGCTTGTACAGCACATGTATTAGCATTGTGGCAGTCTATTCTACGCTCCTTCAGAGTCGCTTTAGAATATAACGGTACATATACAACGGCTAGCTATTTTTATACAAGCTAGCCTATCTGCTTTTACACTCTCAACAGAACAATATTTTCTACCCAAAGAAAATAGAAGTTCGTAGTGTTCTACTCACTTCTATAAAAGAAAGGTAATAATTATGTCTAAATCATATCAAGTGTCTGTAGATGATTATGAAAACATACAATCCTTCTGGTTCGATGATGAACCAGCTCAACCAACTCAAGGACTAAGTGATTTCTCTAAACAAATTTACTGTCCTGTCTGTGATGATGTGTTCCCCTTTAACTCTCAGGGAGAACCTGATTGCTTCTGCAATGAACTATGTGAATTGTATAAAGAGGAAGAAGAACTTGACTTCAATGAAGATGAATACAATGATGGAGAGCCGTGGGGTTACTGTGCTTAGAATCCTCATAGGAATTACCCTTCTGCTAGGAGCCTTCTCTCTGGCTCTAGCTAATGACCCTGCCCCTACCCCCAACCAAGATGAGAACTCCCAACAGCAGCCCGCTCCGGGCGATTATGACCCATACCTAGGGCTATTTGTACCTATGTTAGAGTGTATCAAGGCTAACCCTTCTCTGATCCCCCGAGAAGGGGACTTGCCATACATTACTTGGAAGGTTATCTGTCGAGTTGTCATGAAGAGAGTTGAGAATGTCGAGCAGTAATCTTCGTACACAGGAGTTAAATCAAGTAGCTCCCTATAGAGTTGATCCTAGTAACTCGCATAAGGTTCCTCGTGAAATAGCTGAGTATGTAGCTGAGAGTATGGATGGTCACTTCTTAAGTGGATTTGATACCGTACAGTCATTCGAGGATTGGGCCGACTTGGTTGAGTCAGCAGTAAACTCCGCTCTTTCCTTGATGGGGATTCCTAAACCTAAATCTACAACTCTTCCTCACGGTGGTTGGATATATGTAGGATGGAATGAAACAACCGATACGACGATTTGCCCGATTTGCAAAGAAGGCCATCTGAGCCCCGCGACCCACGAACTTGCGATTAGGCATGGCGACCAAAACATCACCGTGCGAGAGCTTGAGCATTCGGTATGCGACGCCTGCGGTGAAGAGCCGGTATTGACCGAACAGATTCGCCGCAACCAGCGAAAGATCGCAGACGCCAAACGATGCGCAGACCACTTGCTGTCTGGTGACGTGATTACGGTCGAATGCTGTAACTGTGGAAAGCAATGGTGTGAGGAGTTGCCTCAATGAGCGGAGAACTACCTGATGGAAGTGCTTACGTTCTTATCAGTCTCCCCCCACCAGAGGATCACTGGTTAGACGAATCAGCGGATTGCCCCCGTCCAATACTGACCCGAGAATTAGAGAGCCAAGTAAGGGAGGCAATCCGGTATGCCGTGCGTGGGGCAACAATGCAAGGACGAGATATGGACTTTGATCCTGATGCGCTTGTTCTGAATGCAGTGTACGCGCTTTGTGGTCCGGTAAGTGATGAATGCAATTTAGATGATTCTGCCGGTTAACAAGGATGAGTAAGGAACTGGATGAGAAGGTAGCCGAGATTAAAAGGCTATTCAAGAAGGCGGAGAAAGGTAATTGGGTTCGCGCGGAGTTTGCATTTTATGCTCGTGAGATAACCGAAGTATTACTTGAGGCTTATGATATAGAACGAGAGAAGCGTAGATGGGCTGAGTGTAGAATTGAAGTATTAGAGCGCACATTTAGGCATACCCATGTGAATTGGCGAGGTCGGGATACGGACATGTGTGAAAAGTGCCACCTAGATTTACGAGACGACATACACCTGCGTTGGCTGAATCGCGATTGATATGCACACATGCCCAAATTGTGGACTCGAATGTAGTTGCAGCGGCGGTCTCGATGATGGTGATGCGCCTGAGTGGTTTGAGTGTGACCACTGGCAAACTGAGGAATGTAAAATAGAATGAGAGTGATGGCTAAAGAACTTAAATGCCCTATTTGTAGGGAATACTTAGAGGAATGTGGGGATGGAACTTGGGTATGTGACAGCCATACCTGTGTAATGGATGGCGAGCCACTTTCAAGCATTGCATTTATGGCGCTCAACGCCAAATTGGCTAAAGCTGAGAAGTTGCGTCGTGAGTTGCACGACTATTGTAGGAAATGGAAAGCGTGGGCTGTAGATGCTGATGCGAGTGGGAATTCCATTACCTCCTATGCTCTTACGTCAGTAGTTAATGTTATCAGATTAGTAACCAATCGCAGTGAATAATAATGTACGTAAAACTAGTTGGGAAAACTGAGGGTTGTTATAAGTATTCTGACCTGAACCCCGAGGAAATGGTAGCGGCTATTGCTCGCCATGGGGTTATCAAAGAGGATAACGGTAAGCTAGTCAAGTACCTAATGGACCATAAGCATTGGTCCCCTTTGGATATGGTGGACTTCCTATTTGAGATAGAAACCTCTAGGGCTATTGGTAGACAGATGATACGCCACAAAGGATTGTGGATTCAGGAGCACTCACAGAGGTATTCAGATAAGCTCAAGTTTGAAGATGTAGAACTTAGGAAAGAGCACCCTAATAATAGACAGAGTAGTACCGAAGTTATTGAAGCTGGTAACTATGGGGAGCGAGACCCTTACTATTTCTTACATGAAGTCTTAAGTGCTATTGAGTACGCATATAAATCCATGCTGGCTTTAGGGGTAGCCAAAGAGTGCGCTCGAATGATTCTCCCTGAGTGTACTTCTACTGTAATGACCTTTAAGGGGAGTGTTCGTAGTTGGCTCAGTTTCCTTAATGTAAGATGTGATGAACACTCACAGAAAGAGATACAAGAGGTCGCTACCTTAGTAGGAGAACAGCTAGAAGCATATATGCCGGGAGTTATGGGAAGGGTTAACTGGCGAGAAGGGATGTTTATGTGATTAGGTGGACCGATGCAGAATCTAAAGCGGTAACAATCATTGCTATTAGTATAGGTATCCTCTGTAGTTGTGTGCATCCAGTACCAGCCCACGCCAAGGTTACTACTGAGATACAACTATCCGGGCTATCATATCATTGGGACAGGGGGACGGTTCGCAAGTATGACTTACAAGAAACGAATTTGGGAATCGGAGTCAAACATAATTGGCCCTCCAATTTCATTGCTTACGGGGGCTATAGTAATAGCTACCATAAGCCAAGTTATTATATTTTTTATGGGAGACCTATCTACAAAGGACGTATTGAGCTTGGTCTCATGGCTGGTTTTGTGTCTGGTTATAAACGGGATACTGGCATGGCTATCACCCCTTGCCTCATTCCTTATGGGAAAATGGGGCCAATAAATATTATAGTGACCCCTTGGTTTACAGCAGCTAGTGTGACAGTTTGGGAGTTCAGATGAGAGCACTCGATAAACAAGAGGGAGGGGATCATTATAAGAAGTTCCCTATCCAACCTGTAGAGTTTTGCCATAAGAATAAGTTGGGATTTATAGAGGGGAGTATCGTTAAGTATGTTTGCAGGTGGAGAGACAAAGGTAAATTGGAAGACTTAAAGAAGGTTAAACACTACACTGAATTGCTTATAGAGTTGGAAGGTTTAAATGAACAAGAACGAGATAAAAGCATCAGTGACCCTCGGAGCCATGGGCTTAGCACAGGATCAAACAACTTATGATGTAGCGTGCCCTGTATGTGGTAGAGATAAATCCTTTGCTGTAACCAAGACTCAAGATGCTCTTCTATTTTGTTGCCATAGGAATAAGTGTGGGATTAAAGGGGTTGTGCCTATACGAGACAAGGGAATTCTACCTTCCAATAACAAAGTTAAAGTGTACGTTCCTTGGAACAAGCCTACTAGGAAGTTGAATGGCAGAGAGAAATATTTTCTTTGGTATAAATATAAGCTGACATATGAAGACATATATATTAATCAAATAAGTTGGTCAATAAAAGATGACAGGATGGTGTTTCCTATATTCTCCCATTCAGGTGATAGGATAGGGGAGGCATTGAGAAAGTATGACGAGCTAGCTAAAGTTCCTGGGGTTAAATCTATAACTCATCTTGATCCAGAGAAACCCAAGTTGCACTTCCCATTAGGAGCTAAGCCCTCCTCTAGGTTTATCTTAGTAGAGGATCAGGTGTCTAGTATAAGATGCTCCCCTTATGGCACAGCGGTTGCTCTTCTAGGAACTAGCCTTAATGATTCTCAGGTAGTTAACCTAACCTCCTACGGTGCCAGAGACCTAATTATATTTTTGGATGATGATGCCATTGATAAAGCTGTGAAGTACAAGAGGGAATACCAATCTTCATTCAACTCAGTTAAGGTAGTTCATAATAAAAAAGACCCGAAGGATTGTACTGAAGGGGAACTTTTTAGAATTTTTACTGTCTTATAAATATACCTATGATTAATTCTAACAGAGAACCTATGAGAAATAGGCGCAAGAATCCAGTCAATAAATACATGGAGAAATTCAACAGGCCGGAAACATTCCGAGACAAGAAAAATGACTACAAAAGAAAGCCTAAGTACCCAAAGAGGTACGACCTTGAACAAGAATGAATGAAGCTAAAATACTAGGAGCCTTCCTAAAAGATAGAGCATCATTTGATTCCCTCCGTACAATATCCTCAAAAGAAGATTTCGGGGAGAAAGGGTTTGTAATATACGAACTCATCCAAGAGTTCTACGACAGGGATAAGAAAGCCCTGTATGTAGATGAAGATGTAATCCTCTCCGCGATCTCCCGCAAGTACCCCAAGCATGAAGATATACTGAGGCAGGTAGTGAACAATGCTTTGGACCTAGCCTCTCCTGAGAATGTGCTTAATGAATTCCTAGAGTTAAAGAGAGAGAACAACCGAGTAGACTTAGGACACGCACTATTAGCTAACAATAAGTCAGATATACATTCCTGTCTGGAAGAGTATAACAAGTTAGAGCAAGCTACAGGAGACCTGCTATTAGATTCTGATGACAATGAAGTGTTTATAGGTACCTCAGTGGAGGAACTTATAAAAGAAACTTCCAAAGAGAATCTTATCCCTATCTATCCTAAATCCCTGAGTGAGAGGGTAGATGGAGGGGTACCTAAAGGGACTCATATATTGTTGTTTGCCTTGACTGAGGTTGGTAAAAGTCTGTTCGCTATCAACATGGCGTGCGGTATGGCTCACGCTGGTAAGAAAGTTCTATTCATAGAGAATGAAGACCCTGTAGTATTAACTCAACTAAGGATGGTATCTAGATTATCAGGTAAGATTAAGAGGGAAGTGGTGGCTAACCCCAAAGAGACACAGAAGTTAGCTGTTGCCGGAGGGTATGAGAATATTATCGTAGCTTCCTTAAGCCCCGGCTCTATAAGCACTATCAAGAACCTTGTAGAGAAACATAACCCTGATGCCCTATTCATTAACCAGCTACACAACTTACGTGCTGGTAACATGACCAAGGTGGAAAAGAATGAATACTTGGCTACAGAAATGCGGAATATATGTAAGGGATATAAGTTGGTTGGTGTATCAATTACTCAAGCCGCAGATTCCGCGAGGGATAAACTTCTCTTGGACGACGGTGATGTTTACTTTAGTAATGTTGGTATTCCTTCTCAGATTGATTTAATGCTTGGGATAGGTACCAACGATATTTACACAGCAGAGAGTAGACGTATGGTCAGCCTGTGTAAAAATAAACTAACAGGCAACCACGAACCTATTATAGTTTCGGTCGATCCGTTTATATCCAAAGTGAGTTCTATCTAATGTGACTTCATTACCTTCTCATATAGCTTCACCTGATCCTAATATATTTTGGTCTGAGAATTATGTAGTACTTGACTTTGAGACTACTAATTTAGAAAAGGGGTCAGCAGTCAACAAAGATAACTCTCTTGTACTAGCTGCATGGTATATCAATAAAGAGAACAAGGTAAGGACTAAGAGAGCAGATGAGTACCACCAAAAAGAATTAGTAGAGGATATAGCTAGCGCAGATTTTATAGTAGCGCACAATATAAAGTTTGAATACCAATGGTTAAGTAGATGTGGCCTGAAGTTAGAGAACCTTATTGGGTTCGATACTATGATAGCGGAGTATGTTGAACTTGGTAATAGGAAAAAGTCTCTCAAGCTAGGAGACATAGCCAAGAGAAGGGGAATAGGGTATAAAGAACCATACGTGGATCGTATGATGAACTCAGGTACTTGCCCCTCTGAACTGCCCTCTACGTGGTTGAAAGATCGTTGTGTATCGGATGTTATGTTGTGTCTTGAGTTGTTTAGACGACAGAGAGAAGAGCTTTGGGCTACTGGTAAAGAAAAGGTATTCTTCACTCGGAGTATATTTACTCCTGTCTTGGCTGATATTGAATTTAATGGGATACAACTAGATGAACGAAGAGTTAGAGAGTCATTTGAAACATATAACAGGAAATTCCAATCAGTTAGTTCGAGACTTAATGAATTTACAGGAGGAATTAACACGAACTCTCCTAAGCAAGTCTCTGAGTTTGTGTATGATGAGTTGGGGTTCTCCGAACTTAAAGATGCGGCTGGAAATCCTAAGCGCACACCTAAGGGGGCTAGACTCACAGATACAGACACTCTTGGCTTACTTAAACCGAGGAACAAACGACAAAGGGAATTCCTAGAGCTACAGAAGGAACGTAATGATTTAAACGCTAAGCTTACTAAGGCTCTCAATAAGTTTATAGCGTGTGTCGATGCAGGAGAACTACTCTTTGCTAACTTCAACCAAACTATTACAAAGACCCACAGGTTATCAAGTACTGGTAAAAAGTACTCTGTACAATTCCAGAATTTGGCTAGGGAGTTCAAGCCTTTAGTAGTTCCAAGGAATAAAGATTGGCTAATCTCAGAAGCTGATGGGTGTGGGCTAGAGTTCCGGGTAGCAGGAGAGTTAGGAAGAGATAAGAATATCCTGTATGATATACGGCATAAAGTCGATGTACACTCTGTTACCCGTGATATTATATGTGCCGCCGGGGAGGAAGTAGATAGGACAGAAGCTAAGCCTTATACTTTCCGCCCACTGTTCTTAGGTAATTCTGGTACTCCCGCTCAGAAAAAGTACTACTCTGAGTTCAGGAAAAAGTACCACGGTATATATAATACTCAACAGAAGTGGATAAGGGAGGTTTGCCTTACAAAGAAACTGAGGATTCCCTCCGGGCTAGAGTTCTTCTGGCCTGACACTAAAGTAAACCCTAGTGGGTATGTAACAAATCAATCTACTATTGGTAACGCTCCTATACAGAGTACAGCCACCGCAGACATAATTCCCATAGCTATTACATACTTGTGGCATGAAATGAAAGCTCGCGGGATGAAGTCTTTTATAATTAATACCGTTCATGACTCCTCTATTACAGAAGTTTATCCACCAGAAAGGGAACTTTATGAGAAATTAGTTGTCCAATGTTATACCCACCGAGTTTATAAATATTTAAAAGATATGTACGGTCTGGATTGGACAACCCCCCTTGGGGTTGGGATAAAGACTGGTAAGTATTGGGGGGATGGAGAAGAACAAAAAATAGACTTGGAGAATAATAGTGATGCGTCCTTCTAAGATATGGGTAGTTAGTGATACTCACTTTGGACATAATAACATTATCAAGTACAGCCCAGAACGATCCCATTTTAAAACTATAGAAGAGCACGACGAGCAACTAATTGATAATTGGAACTCAGTAGTACGTAGCCAAGATGTAGTTTATCACTTAGGGGACTTCTGCTTTGGTAAAGACAGGGTAGATATAGCCGGGCAGCTACGGGGCAACAAAAAATTAGTACTTGGTAATCATGATACTTATGATATTAACCACTACTTAAAGTATTTCGTAAAGATACACGGATCGGTAGCTCTCAGGAGACTCAAGAAATATGGAGTTCTACTAACCCACATACCTGTTAGTACTTCACAATTCCCAAGATTCGATCTTAATATTCATGGACATACCCACAGTAGGAACCTAGAAGATACTAGGTATGTTAATGTTTCTGTTGAACAAACTAATCTAGCTCCGGTAGAGCTTGACCAAATAATTGAGGAAAGAATTAATGGCTAAAGATTTTATCGAAATTACAATTAAAAAGATTTTCCAGCGAGGACAGTTCTGGAATGTAATCTCAGAGGATGAAGAATTCTTTGGGGTAGGTACAAACAAGCCCTCGTTCAATGAGGGAGATACTATTTCCTTTGAGTATACCCAACGGGGACGGTTCATGAATGCCGTGCCTCAGACTATTTCAGTAGTCTCTAGGGGGGAAGCAAGTTCTCCTCGCAGTAAGCCTGCTGCTAAGGCCAAGAGTGCCCCCGCTAAAGAGGATTGGGGAGCCCGAAATAAGTATTGGGAAGATAAAGAGAAGCGGGATATTATTATCCAGAAGGGTATTCGGTATCAGAGTTCCCGTAATGCTGCTATTGAGGTTGTCACTAGTGCTGTTTCTAACGGTGCTATCAGCCTTGGGTCGAAGAAAGCAGAACAGTTGGACAATCTATTAGATGCAATTGATATTGTAACTGAGCGATTTGAAAAGGACGTAGAGTCCATCATGTATCCAGATATTAAAAATGATGGCGATCCAAATGATCCTCACTTTGAGGACTTGGAGGAGGAAGGTACATTTGAATAATAAGGTCTTTGAAGGTAAACACTATTACGTTATCCGGGCTCCTCAGGGCTACCGGGATGAAGTAACTAATGAGCGAGTTAATTATTTCGTGAAGAACTATCAGCATGATTGTGTGGAAGCTGAGACTAAGAATTTCCCACAAGCTGTTCTTATCGCTCGACAGTTCGATACTATTCTTGATAACCAAGATCGCATCCTTACGGAAATGGAACAGTCTGAGGAACCCTCCCCTGTGGAGTCCCTAGGAGATCGACAACTCAACTAAAAATATAACGTGAAAGTTTCTACGTTAATCATAGACGCTGACATTCTGTTATATAGAGCAGGGTTCGCTACAGAAAAGATGGTCTATGATTTGATAAACAAGAGGAGCGGAACCAAGGAAAGGTTCCGCTATAAGAAAGAGGTTAATGCTCGCATAGAGGAGTTGGGTTTAGGACCTACAGAATACCTCATAGTTAAGGAAAGGGATTTAGAACCTCTGGAAAACTGTCTCCATATACTGAAAACAATGATACATACAATATTGGATGAGGTTAAACCAGAGGCGTATGAGTTAATTCTATCTGACCCTGATTATAATTTCAGGAAGGATATATCTCAAACTACTGAGTACAAAGGTAACAGAGTACAACCCAAACCCACTTACATGGAAGAAATGAAAGAGTACTTAATAAACCAATGGGGTGCTCTTGTTACATCTAATATTGAGGCTGATGATTACATAGGTATAACTCAATGTGAACTACTGAATGAGGGTGATACAGGGTGTTGTATCTGCACAATAGATAAAGATTTAGATATGATACCCGGCCTTCATTATAATTTTGTAACGGGGGAATTTTATGAAATGGATCAATTTGATTCGCTCATGTGTTTCTACTCTCAGGTATTACGGGGTGATAGCACTGATAACATTATGGGGATTCCTGGAGTTGGGGAAAAGACTGCTCGGGCAATCCTTGCGGATGCGAAAACTGAAGAAGAACTTTACAAAGCTACTCTCCAAGCTTATGCCAACTATGTTGCTTCTCTGGAAGAGTACAAAGGTTGTAGTGATGAAGAGCTTGTCAGTATTGCGAGAGTCCTTCTCTGCGAAACGGCTCAACTAGTATGGATACTAAGAGAGCGGTTAAACGAGGACTACAGCAATCTATGGAACAAGCATTATGAAGTACAAATCGAAATTCGAGGAGAGGATAGCAGGGGAGTTAAAGAAACGTAGGGTAGAATTCGATTACGAGAAAGTTCATCTAGAATATAGTAAGCCTGTTTATAACGGGATGTGTCAAGACTGTAAAGGTGAACACGTAATAAGCCAGCGATTCTACACTCCTGATTTCTATCTACCCAAACAAAAAATCTTCATCGAAACTAAAGGTAAGTTCACTCCTGAGAATCGTACCAAAATGATTCATGTTAAAGAGTGCCATCCTGAATTGGAAATAAAAATGTTGTTCATGAGAGACAATTGGATAACTAAGGCTAAAAAGAAACGGTACTCAGATTGGTGTGAATACTATGGGTTTGATTATGCAGTAGGGGAGATTCCAAAAGAATGGCTGAAAAAGAAAAGAAACAAGAAAAAATAAAGGGGTACTTCATCTCCCCTGATGAGCGAAGGTTCCTACTCTATATTCTACAGAATATGTACGATGAGCACGTAGAGGAGCATGGCCTTAAGGACTCGTATGATTTAGAGGGGGCGGTAATTATTCTAGAGGGGGCCAATGAAGTAGAAGCAACCCTAGAATATGCCCTGTTGTGGAGGGAAGGGGATGAGTAGTATAACGCTGGTAATTGGGGATGGACATACATGCCCAGAAGAGCCCCAAGATAGATGGAGCTTTGTAGGAAAATTAGCTGTTGATCTTGATGTTGATACGATAGTACAGATTGGAGATTTCTTTACTTTTGATTCTATCTCTAAACATAACTTCGGAAAGAGACTCACTATGGAAGGCCAGCGATATAAAAAGGAATTAGAGGCTGGTGCGGTAGCTTATAATAATATGATGAGGCCGATCCTAGAAGAAAGAGAGAGGCAGAGACGTAATAGGAAGGCTATTAAAAAGCTACGTCTTATTTGGATTGAAGGAAACCATGAGTTTAGAGCCAAGATTTATGAGGATCAGAATGCTGAGTTGGAGGGGATGCTGGATTACACAAATGCTCTCCCTGTATTTGAGGATGGTTGGGAAGTTTATCCCTATAGGTCTCACGCATTTGTAAATGGTGTAGCGTTTACTCATGTACCAATGAATGGTATTGGACAGCCTATCGGCTCTAAACACTCAGTGAAGAATGTTATTAGGGAGTACCAATGCCCTGTTGTATTCGGGCACAGTCATAAACTAGTCCACGAGTCTGATGGGGTTATGACCTCAGAAGGTCCCAAACGTCTGACGGCTACTTGTGTAGGACAGTTCTTTGAACACATACCTGAGTACGCAAAGGATAGTGGAGGGATCAGGGACTGGTGGAGTGGTCTAGTATTACTTCATCATTTGGATGATGAGGGGTCGTTTGATATTCAGACTATTTCTCTCAGCACTCTAAGGAATACCTATGGCTAACGCTAATAAACAGAAGCTTCTTAATATCCTTACTAAAGCTGAGAGGCTAGTACCCTACGCATATGATGATAAAACAGGGAAGGTTTTGGATGTGGGGGATGAGATTAAAGGTAATATAACTATTGGAGTAGGTCGGGCTATTAACAGGAAGCACGGCCTTAGCTTACAGGAAATTACTTATCTTCTGAACAACGACGTTAATTATATTCTTAAGGAACTTCATGAACGAATCCCATGGTTCCACCAACTTAGTGATGTACGTAGATATTCTTTGGTGGAGATGGCTTTTCAGATGGGGGTTAACGGTGTGATGGGGTTCAGTAAAACTCTCAGGTATTTGAATGAAGGTGAATATTCTAAAGCAGCTAAAGAGGCTTTGGATTCCAAGTGGGCTAGGGAATTTCCTGAGAGGGCAAAGAGGGTAACAGATCAACTAAGAACAGGTGAATGGTGAAAATAACTGACAGTAAGGAAGAGTATTTATTTGATTATCCTCAAGCAGAGGAGTTTACCCGTAAGCAGTTAGAAGTATTCTGGCTCCCTGATGAAGCTGATGTTAGTAAAGATGTGCAGGACTTGATGGTTAATATGACTCCACAAGAAAAGCATGGAGTTGTAACTACTCTTAAACTGTTCACCTTGTACGAACTTATAATCGGTAATGAATTTTGGGGAGGGAGGGTTAGAAAAGCCTTCCCTCGTCCTGAGGTCAACATGATGGCGGCTACCTTCTCTATGATGGAATTGGCAGTACACGCTCCCTTCTACGCCAAGATCAATGAAGTAATGATGTTGAACACTCCTGAGTTTTATAACGCTTGGAAAGATGATGAGGAACTGGCTCTTCGTATGGATTTCCTTAGCAACTATGTGTCCAGTAAGAATCTACTTCTATCTATTGGTGTGTTTACTTTGGTTGAAGGGGCTATTCTCTATTCCAACTTTGCCTTCCTAAAACATTTCCAAGCCAAAGGAAAGAACAAGATTCTTAATATCTGTAGAGGAATTAATTTTGCTCAGAGGGATGAGAATCTTCATTCAGAAGCTTCCGCTTGGTTGTTCCGGGAGTTAGCTAAAGAGTATAAGGATTGGGAAGTAGAGGAAGTAAAGAACACCATAGCTAAATGTGCTGAGACTGTATTCCAACATGAACATAGGATAGCTGAGAAAATATTTGAAGAGGGTAATATCCCCGGCATTACTCTTACCCAGATTAGTAATTTTGTGCAGAGTCGAATTAACTTATGCCTTAAGAACTTGGAGATCAGTCCTATCTACAAGGTGGACTATAACCCAATAGCTGAATGGTTCTATAAAGGAAATAACATGATCCAATTTCACGATTTCTTCTCTGGGACAGGTAATGAGTACAGTCGAAATTGGGATAGCTCAAGATTTATATGGGAGGATAATAATATTGGCGAGTAACCTTTATGAAGAACTACGGGAGGAGAGAAAAGCTTTACAAGAGGAGGGTAAACTCCCTCCATGGTACACTACAGCAGGGTATCAACTACTCAAAGATAAATATCTGAGTCCGGGGGAATTACCTATTGATAGATACCGGACTATAGCCAAGGTAACTGCTACCCATGCTGCTAGGATGTATGGCCTAACCTATGAAGAATGGTATGAATCCTTTTTCTGGCTTCTATGGAAGGGTATCCTGAGCCCGGCAACTCCTGTACTGGCTAACCTTGGAACAAATAAAGGGCTCCCTGTTTCGTGTTCAGGTAATTATATTCACGATTCTATTGATGGGTTCTACTCTGCTAGGAAAGAGAACGCTCTTTTAACTAAGTACGGGTTCGGTACTTCCTCTTACCTAGGGGGCATCCGACCTCGGGGTTTTGCTATTTCTAATGGAGGCAAAGCTTCTGGGGTACTTCCTGTAATCAAGGGATTTGTGCAGGACATGAGTGATGTATCTCAAGGATTCGTTAGGCGAGGTTCTTGGGCAGGGTATTTAGAAGTAGATCACGGAGACTTCCATGAGGTAGCTGACTACCTACTTAATCATCCTGATGGGTGTAATATTGGTTGGATATTTACCAAGGAATTTATCACAAGACTTGACGCAGGAGATCAAGAAGCCCTAGAAAGATACCAACGTATCCTAAAGATCAGGGCGGTTACAGGTAAAGGCTACATCTTTAAAGTAGATCATGTAAACGACCAGAACCCTAAGTGCTATAAGGAATCTGGATTAGAAGTACGAGCCTCAAATTTGTGTACAGAGATAACTCTAGTCTCTGATACTCAGTATACATTCTCCTGTGTCCTATCCTCTCTAAACTTAGCTAAGTTTGATGAGTGGCCTAAAGATGCTGTGTGGGCGGCAACTATATTTTTGGACTGTGTGGCAGAAGAGTTTATAGAAAGGGCTAGGGATATAGAACCTTTAGGAAAGATTGTAAATTACACTGAGAGGTTTCGATCTCTAGGCTTAGGGGTACTTGGATTCCATACCTATCTACAAAAGAATTGGATTCCATTTGACTCTATGGAAGCCTATATTACTAACAATAAAATCTTTAGTTACATAGAAGAGGAGGCCGTTAAAGCTTCTGAGTACATGGCGTCAATGTCCGGCAGTCCTTTTGGCGGAGATCGTAGGAACTCCCATCTTACTGCTATTGCTCCCACTATGTCCACTGCTCTATTGATGGGGGGAGTTAGTCAAGGTATTGAACCAGTAGTGGCTAATGTATGGAACCAAAACTCTGCTGGTGGAGAAGTAGAAAGAATTAACCCAGTCCTGTTGCAAGTTTTGAAAGACAGGAATATCTATACTAAGAAAACCATGAGCCAGATCATTGAGGACAAGGGTTCAATTAAAAATATTGACAAGTTAGGTGATAAAGAGAAGGAAGTATTTAAGACGGCCTATGAAATAAATCAGAAGTCTATCATCCGTATGGCTTCCTCTAGGCAGAGGTATATAGACCAAGGCCAGAGCCTTAACCTGTTCTTTAGTAGTGAAGAAGATGAAGAATATATCTCAGAGGTACATAGAGAAGCTATACATGATCCTTATATAAAAGCTTTGTACTACATGAGGTCATCTTCTGGGGTTGATACCAGTACAGGAGAATGTACTATGTGTGAGGGCTGATCTCTGAAGAATGAGGGTACTTGTAGCGTGCGAGTTTAGTGGTATAGTCAGAGAGGAATTTAACAAGAGGGGGCACGGATCAGTTAGTTGTGACCTCCTCCCTTCTGAAATCCCAGGTCCTCATTATCAGGGGGACGTATTAGATATACTAAATGATGGGTGGGACCTTATGATAGCTCATCCACCTTGTACATACCTAGCTGTTTCAGGGCTTCATTGGAATAAAAAAATACCAGAAAGGAAAGTAAAGACTGAACTAGCGTTAGACTTTGTGAGACAATTGTTGGAAGCTCCGATACCTAAGATTGCTGTAGAAAACCCTGTTAGTTGTATTAGTAGTCGTATAAGGAAACCAGATCAGATAATACAACCCTACCAGTTTGGTGAGGATGCTAGTAAGAAAACTTGTCTGTGGTTGAAAGGTCTACCTGAACTAAAGCCCACTGAGTTTATACCTCCTAGAATTATAAAAGGAAAGGAACGTTGGGGGAATCAGACTGATAACGGGCAGAATAAATTAAGTCCCTCCAAAGATAGGTGGAAGGAACGTAGTAGGACATACTTAGGTATAGCAAGAGCCATGGTTGAACAGTGGGGGTAAATCCCCCAGAAACAAGAAGGCCCCCATTGGGGGCCTTTTTTATCGAGCTATTAAAATATTCTCACATAAATTTTAACGCTACTTCTAGCAGGGCCATTCCTACGAAAGCTGATAAAGCTCCTAGGATGGAGAACACCCCGGCATTCTTAGATTGGACCTTCTCTAATTTAACTGTCCTATCCCTAAGTGTAGAAATATCCCGCCTTCTGTCCTCATCCAAATTAAGCATCCGTTGTTCTAATTCTTTTATTTCCCCTTCTGTTCTGGATAATTGAGCTAAGCACATATCTATTTTAGAATCTATCCTCCCCAACATTATTAGTAGGTTAGGGATGTCTAACTTAGCTGTTTCGGGGGTATCCATTAAAAAGCAATTTTCATAAAGTTAAAACCTGCTTAACGTATCTTATATAATGAATAAAAAGAAGCCCTAGGTTGCTCCGCAACATATTAGACAGGATTTCG
>CAYMKZ010000007.1:0-46966 GCA_964391345.1 uncultured Alcanivorax sp. | reverse complement strand
CCGAGACCTTTAACCGGGGAAATTCAGAGCGAAGCCCTGTCTTTTATTGAGGTTAGAGCAGGGGTAACAATTGGGGACACGCATAAGTGGGAAATTGCGTGTCCCCAATCGTTACCGTGATAAGGGGCACGCAACCCTTCAGATTCGTGCGTGTCCCCGACCATTCATCCTCGATCCTTGATCATGAATGTCGGTGCGGCAGGTGTATGCGCTCGCAGCGTTTTGCGATCCAGCCGGCGCAGCGAGTCGCCAGCGGCGTGCAGAGTAGCCAGGGCAGGATGATCAGGGCGATGGACAGCGAGCCCATGTAGACGTCACTGAACCAGTGCGCGCCCACCATGATGCGTGGCGCGCTGAGCACCACCACGAACAGCATGGCCAGAAAAGCCACCCGGCGTTCGGCGAAACGCCACATGAAGGCGGCGAAGATCATCAGCATCAGGCCGTGATCGCCCGGAAAGCTGTTGCCCGAGCTGTCTTTGGTGGGGATGGATACGATATCGGTGATGCGGCGGGCATACTCGAACACCACCGTCGGGCTGGGATGGCCGTAACGTATGCCATCATGGGTGAATATCGCCATGCCACCGGCGATCAGCAGCATGGTGATGCCAATGCCCAGCCAGCGCCATCCGGCATTGGGCGAGGGATCGCGGCGCATGGCCACCCAGAACAGCGCCCCCATCACGGCAAAAGAGAAGACATCGAAAGCACGGGTGTTGAGAATAGCCAGAATATCAGCGAAATCCTGATGGTCGGGAGTGATGTATTGATTGAAAAACCAGAAGATGCGGTCATCCAGCGTGGTCCACAGCATCAGATGGGGCCAGGCCCAGCTCAGCAGAATGATGATGCCGATCAGGTTCAACAGTATCAGAGGTTTGAAACGCATGCTGTCCTCGCACTGGGGGCCATGGGCGCCCCGGGTCCGTGAGGCACGATTATCGCTTATCAGCACAACTTCAACCAATATGACCTTCTGTCCGGTATGATCGACAATATCAATCACCGCACCATCGGCCCCGTGACAAAACCGGAGTGTCTTTTTGCCTGAAGCATCGTCGATTCAGAGCCGTCCCATGGAGGACGGCCTCCCCCCCTCGCAGCGCCGCTGGGCCATGATTTCCATTGCCGTCAGCCTTGGCATGGCGGTAATGGACAGCAACATCGTCAACGTGGCACTGCCCACCATAGCGGATAACCTCGGCATCAGTGCCGCCGAGTCGGTCTGGGTGGTCAACGCCTACCTACTCGCCGTGGCCGTGACACTGCTGCCGCTCGCTTCGCTGGGCGACATCATCGGCTACCGGCGCATCTACCGCACCGGCCTGGTCGCCTTCACGCTGGCTTCGCTGGTTTGCACCTTCTCCGATTCCTTGCTGACACTCACGATCGCACGCTTTTTTCAAGGACTGGGCGCGGCCGGCATCATGAGCGTCAACGCCGCCCAGGTACGTCTCCTCTACCCTTCCCGTCTGCTGGGTCGGGGTATCGGCGTAACCGCCATGGTGGTCGCCCTGTCCAGCGGCATCGGCCCGACGGTGGCGGCCGGCATACTGGCTTTCGGCACCTGGCCCTGGCTGTTCGCGCTGAATATTCCGCTGGGCGTGCTGGCGTTGCTGCTGACCGCGCGCAATCTGCCGGCGATGCCTGGCAATGGTGGACGATTCGATACCGTCAGTGCCGTGCTCAATGCCCTGGGAATCGGCCTGCTGGTGATGGCCATCGACAGCATCGCCCATCGCATGAATCCAGTGATAGCCGTTGCCGGCGTGGCGCTCGCCGTCCTCGTCATCTGGCGGCTGGTACGACGCCAACTCAGCCGCAGTGCGCCGCTGCTACCGGTGGATCTGCTGCGCATCCGGCAATTCCGGCTGGCCATCAGCGCCAAGACGCTGTCCTTCACCGGCCAGATGGCAGCGTTCATCGCCCTGCCTTTTCTGTTGCATGACGTGCTCGGCTACAGCGCCGTGGAAACAGGATTGCTGATGACCCCCTGGCCAGCAGCCATCATGGTGGTGGCTCCCCTTTCCGGATGGCTGGCGGATCACTACCCAAGCGCACTGATCTGCGGTATCGGTCTGGCCATAAAAACCGTCGGGCTGGTGTTGCTGGCATGGACTTCGCAAACCATGCCCCTGCCCGCCGTTCTCGCCTGCATGGCACTGTGCGGGCTGGGCTTCGGACTGTTCCAGTCACCGAACAACCACGCCATCATCGGGGCGGTACCGGTTCATCGCAGCGGTGGCGCGGGCGGCATGCAGGGGACCGCACGGTTGCTCGGCCAGACCCTGGGCGCCGCCCTGACGGCGCTGGTGTTCGGGCTCGCCAGCGACGGCATTACCCCGGCACTGATAATGGCGGCCGCTTTCGACGCCGTGGCCATGACGCTGTGCTGCTATCGCTTCTTGCGCTAGCCGCCAGGCTCAACACCACCGTTGACCATCAAACGCCACACCCAGCCAGCGGCCTCCGACAATGGCCGCGAACGCAATCGATAGGCGCTGGTCTGCACCGTACCGCCCATATCCACCGGCAGCGCCACCAGCAAACCAGCCGCCAGATCGTCGGCAACCAGCATTTCCGGCGCCAGAGTCAGTGCGTGTCCCGCACGGCACAGCGCCAGGCAAGTGCTGAAGGTCGGAAGAATGAATTCGCCACCGCGCCGCGTGCGCAGCATGGCGTAAAACCAGTCCTTCGCGTAGCTGCCATACTCCGGCGCCACCCTCGGCAAGGCCCAGGGGTGAGTGGCCATGAGTTGCCGCGCCGCGTCTTCGTCGTGGCGGGCAGCATCCGCCTCACCGCGCAGCCAGCGGGCCGGCACCACCGCTTTTAAAGGCAGAGTAAGCAGGGGCTCCACCACCACGTCGTCATCATCGGGCAACAGTTGGCGGCGGCGCCCATCGTAAACGAGAAAGTCATAGCGATAGCCGTACAATCCTTCGCGCAACGCCTCGAAATGATCGGTCTGCAAATCCAGATGAACGTGCCGGTCATAACGCTGCATCCAGCCAATCAGGCTGTGCGAGAGAATATCTGGCACGAAGGGACCACAGCCCAGCCGCACCATGCCCTCCCGGCCCGCATGGAAGCGCTCCACCAGCCGGCCCAGCCCGGCGGTTTCCCGCAACACCTTGGTGGCCTGACGATACAGCACGTGGGCGAATTCGGTCGGCCGCAACTGGCGGGTATGACGCTGAAACAGCACCATCCCCAACGTCGCCTCCAGCTTTTGCAAGCTGCGGCTCAAAGCCGGTTGCGACAACCCCAAAGCGCGCGCGGCGGCAGACAGACTGCCGTGTTCATAGACAGCCCGAAACTGTTCCAACTGTTGCAACTGCCACATAAGGCACCATTGGTGCACGAAAGGTATGTATATATTACCCAAAATTATCAATTAACGCCGCATACTCTATCCCATCAAGATCGCGGGACACGCACCGACCGAGGTCGCGATCATGGGACGCGATCATGGGACACGCACTGACTGGAAATTGACGATTAATGCCTTGGGGGCACGTCCCGGCTTCGGCCGGGACACCTTTTTGTGGTGGCTTACTCTAGTGGGGACGGGCGCTGGCGGCCAAAGGCAAACAACATGACGATTCCCCCCGCGATCAGATACCAGTAGAACGTCATGAACCGCCAAATGACGATAACGGTCGCCGTCGTCACACTACCCAACCAGGGATGCAGCAGCGCCGCCCCCGCTACTTCCGCCCCTCCCGCGCCGCCGGGCAGCAAGGTCAGATGGCCCGCACCCATGGCCACCATCTGCACGAAAAAGCCGTAACTCCAGTCAATATGCTGATCCAGGGCTAGTACCGCCAGATAGAGTATGGAATAGCGCAACAACCAATGGACTAGGCACAACAGGAACATGCCGGCCAGCCGTCGGCGCGGCACCACCAGCGTGTCTCGAATGCCGTGCCGAAAGCGCAGCGTGGAGCGTGCCAGACCGAAACGCCGGGCCCGTCGTACCCGCAAGGCATGCAACCAGCGGCCGGTAAAGCTGATCAACCCTCGGTGATGACGCACCAGCAGCCCCGCCATCAGCAAGACAGTCAGCAACAACCCGAAAGGCACCGCCAACTGCCACCAGCCGCCCAAATCCAGATAGTTCGCCAAGCCATACAGCGCCAGAGTGGGCAACAGCAGGGTGAAAACCAGCATATCGGTCAGTTGATCCACCGCCAGAACCGCAGTGGCCGTGGAAGGCGCCACGCCATAGCGCCCCAGCAACGCGGCCAGAGTAAAAGGCGCGCCACTGCCGCCGGGGGTGGCATTGATGGTGCACTCGGTAGCCATGGTGGTAGCCAGCGCCGCACGGTGACTGAAGCCGCTGGCGCGATCATGCAGCATCAACCGCAACCGCCAGGCGTTGAGATTCCAGCAGATAAAGATCAGCCCGATCATGCCGAGCAAGTCGCTGGCCGGGACACGCACCAGTTCGTGCAGCATCTGTCGGCCACCCAGCACCAGCGGAATTCCGGCCCCCACGGCCACAGCCAACACCAGCAACCATATCCAGTGTCTTCTCATGACTGCGTGTCCCTCACTGGCGTCACGGGCGCCTTCCCCCATCAGCATTCGTATGCGTGTCCCGTGGTGTGTGCGTGTCCCGTGGCGTGTCCCGTGGTATGGGCATGCCATCCAGCAGTTCGTCGAGCCATTGCCGTTTGGTGAGTGAGCGGCGCTTGTCGTGCAGTTGTTCGATGGTGTCGGTCCAGAAGCGTTTCGATGAATCGTGGCGCAGGTCGACGGGGTGCAGCGCCAGGCGGATCATGGCGGCGTCGCGGAAGCGGTTCAGGCGGCGACGGTTGAGCTCGGCGAACAATCGGCGACGCCAGGCGGAGCGGGAGGACATCACCAGTGTCGGCATATCGAAGCGATGCCCTTCAGGCAAGGCGTACAGCGCCTGGGTATCGGTGCGGTAGCGAAATCCCCCTTCACTGATGGCGCGTTCGCTGTGCGGATTGCTCACCCAGCCCGGCGGTACGAAGCCCTCCATGCGCCAGCCGAACTCCCGGCACAGGGCGAGCCCGGCCTGGATGCGCCGGGTGGATTCCTCCCAGTCCAGCGCCGCGAACTCGCCTTCGTGGGTAAGAATGCGGCGGCGCAGGATGTCCCCCGGCAAACGGGGCGGCGGTGCGTCGTCGGTATGGGTGTAGCCGTGTAGCACCAGTTCGTCGCCGCGCTGCTGGCGTTCATCCAGCGCACGACAAAAGGCCGCGTCATGGCGGAGCGGCGCGTGGCGATGAAAATCAGGCACCACCAGCAAGCTGCTGTGGATGCCGCCCCGGCGGTCGAGCCAATCGATGAAATCACGGTACAGCGGCCAGCTTGCCGGCGAGACATCGTGCAGGGAAACAATGAATGCGGGAGAACGACGATCAGGAGCGGCTTTCATGGCTGGGCGTCAGCAATGTTTCATCATCATGGCTGCCCATCACCTTGCGATAATGTCCCAGCAGGCTCTTCACTACATTTTCCCAGCTATGGTGCTTTTCCACGTAATCCCGCGCCGCCGCACCCATGGCTTTCACATCGGCACGGGTGAACAGATCAAGCACGGCCTCGGCGAACGCCGGGCCACTGTTCGGGCGCGCCCGGCGCCCGCAATACTCCGGCACCACCTCCGGCAGTGCCCCGGCGTCCGCGTGTACCACCGGCAGGCCACAGGCCATGCCTTCCAGCGCTACCAGCCCGAAGGTTTCCTGATCGCCGGCGTGCACCAGCGCATCGGCGGACGCCATCCATCCCGCCACTTCGGTGCTGGGCAGAAACTCGCCGATCACCGACACGTTGGCGGGGACATGCTCCTGTATGCCGGTGCCGATCAGCAACAAATGAAAATCCGGGCCTAGCGCGCGCATGGCATCAATAAGCACCGGAATGCGCTTTTCCTGGGTGCCACGCCCAGCAAACACCAACAGCGGCGTACTCTCGTCGATACCCAGACATTCACGCGCATCGGCCCGGCGGCGGTCAGGGTGAAACCGCTCCAGATCCACCCCCAGCGGCTGTACCGTCACATCGCGGATACCGCAACGGTGCAACTGCTCCGCCATCAGTTTGCTGGGGCTGAGCACCAGATCAAACCCCTCATAGAGCCGATTGACGTACAAGCGCGTGCTGCTGTCCAGAAAGCGGCTGAAGCGGTTGTGAATCAGCGCGCACAGATCGGAATGATAGAAACCTACCGACGGAATATCCAGCATGCGGGCGGCACGCTGAGCGGCCCAGGCCGGCGTATACGGATCCCCGGCTTCGATGATGTCCGGCTGCAAACCGGCCATGATATTGCCCCAGGTCGGTACCCGCAGGGGGAAGCGAAAACCCGGCGCCATCGGCAGGCCAATGGCTGGCAGGCGAATGAAATCGCCATCGAAATGAGGCTTGGCGCCAGGCATGACGATCTTGTGGCTAACACCATGGCGCTTGAGCAACACCTGGCGTTTGCTGTCGATATAAGTGCGGACCCCGCCGCTGGACTGTGTGTAAAACAAAGTCGTATCGACAATTCTCAAGCGGCTCTCCTCAGTGATGTCGCCCATTCCTTGCTGCATGCCCACCATCCCTGCCCGGCAGAATGCCTTCTCAAGCCGTCCGTCCTCAATCACACCTCCTTGATAGAAGGAACGTTCCCGCTATTCAAGCCGGCGCCAGTAAAATATCGCCGAGTGAGACCAATACCGCCCATTCGCGGGTAAAGCCTTGTAAAACGACAAAAAGTTACTATTTACTGGAAACGACCACCCACCGGGTCTTTCCGCCACCATCACTTTTCCGACGGCCACATTATGGATTTCAAGGACTACTACCAGATCCTCGGGCTCGAACCCGACGCCGACGACAAGGCCATCAAGGCGGCCTACCGGAAGCTGGCGCGAAAATACCACCCCGACGTATCCCAGGACGACGACGCCGAACAGAAATTCAAAGACGTGTCGGAAGCCTATCATGTCCTCAAAGACGCGGAGAAACGGGCGGAGTATGACCAATTGCGGCGCTATGGCAATGGCTCCGGCGACTTCACCCCACCGCCAGGCTGGTCACCGGGTGAAGACGGCGCGTTCTACTCCAGCAATCATGCCGGTTTCGACGGGCAGCCCGACTTCTCCGATTTCTTCGACAGCCTGTTCGGCAACCGCGGCCCTGCTTCACAAACCGGCCCCCGGCGAGGCGGCAACGTCGAAAGCGAGTTGGCGCTGTTCCTGGAGGACACCGTCGCCGACAGCGTGCGGCAAATTCATCTGCGTGTCCCGCAGTACGACGATCATGGCCGCCGTCTGGCGGATAAAGACAAGACGCTGAATGTAAAAGTTCCCGCCGGCACCGCCGACGGCGAGCGCATCCGCCTCAAAGGCCAGGGCGCGCCGGGGGTCAATGGCGGCCCCGCCGGCGACCTGTTTCTGCGCATCCGTCTGGCTCCGCACCCGCTGTTCGATGTGGATGGCCGGGACCTGATCATCACCGTACCGGTGGCCCCCTGGGAGGCCGCGCTGGGCGCGCGTGTCCGTATTCCCACGCTGACCGGACCCATCAGCCTCACCCTGCCGGCCGGCAGCCAGACCGGCAAGCGTTTGCGCATCAAAGGCAAAGGGCTGACCGGCAAGAACGGTGGCGGCGACCTTTATGCGGTACTGAAAGTGGTGATGCCGGACAGCATCACCGACGAGCAGAAGGCGCTGTGGCAATCGCTGGCCAGCAGCAGTACTTTTGATGCAAGAGCGAGCTGGGAGCACTGACATGAGCCAAGTGACGCTGACCCTGACTGAACTGGCGCACCAGGTTTCACTGCCGGAGGCGACCCTGACCGAAATCGTCGAGTTGGGCATCATCGAGCCGCAGGTGGTTGATCACGGCTGGCGTTTCGACGAGACCGTGATTCTGGTGGTCAGCCGCGCCCGCCGCCTGCACCGCGACCTGGGGATCGATTGGGGAGGCGTTGCCTTGGCGCTGGAGTTGCTCGACGAAATCGACAACCTGCGCCAGGAAAACCAGCGCCTGCGGCAGCGGCTGACACGCTTTACCTGAATGTCAGCCTGATGTCAGCCACCGCCAGCGGAAAAGCTCAGATGAAATACGCCTTCAATGGCGGAAAACCATTGAACTCCACGGCGCTGTAGCTGGTGGTATAGGCGCCGGTGGAAAACCAGTAGAGCCGGTCACCGATGGCCAGATTGAGCGGCAGTCCGTATTTGTAGTTTTCGTACATGATATCGGCGCTGTCGCAGGTCGGCCCGGCAATCACCACCTCTTCCAGCTCGCCCTTCTTCTCCGTGTAGATCGGATACTTGATGGCCTCGTCCAGCGTTTCCACCAGACCGGAGAATTTACCCACGTCGGTATAGACCCAGCGTTGCAGTGCGGTCCGTGATTTGCGCGCAATCAGCACCACCTCACTCACCAGCACCCCGGCGTTGCCGAGCAGCGAACGCCCCGGCTCGAGAATGATTTCCGGCAGCTCATTGCCGAAATCTTCCTTGAGAAAACGGGTTATCTCTTCCGCGTAAGTAGCGAGATCATTGGTCTTTGTGAGGTAGTTGGCGGGGAAGCCGCCACCCAGATTGATCATCTTCAGCTCGATCCCGGCCTCTTCGCGCAGACGGTCGAACAGCACCTTGACCTTGCCAATCGCCGCATCCCAGGCGCCGATGTCACGCTGCTGGGAGCCGACGTGGAAAGAAGCACCATAGGGTTCCAGGCCCAGCTCGTGGGCCAGAATCATCAGATCCAGAGCTATGTCGGTCTGGCAGCCGAACTTGCGCGACAACGGCCAGTCCGCCGTATGCGAGCCTTCCGTGAGGATGCGCACGTAGACCCTGGAGCCGGGCGCGGCCTTGGCGATATTGCGCAGATCCGCCTCCGAATCGGTGGCGAACAGGCGCACGCCTTTCTCGTAGAAAGCACGAATGTCCCGCGCCTTCTTGATGGTGTTGCCAAACACGCAACGATCCGCGCTGACGCCCAGACTCAGCACCCGCTCCAGCTCGTAAATGGAGGCGATATCGAAGCTGGCACCCCGGTCGCGCAGCAGGCTGACCACCTCCACCGCCGGGTTCGCCTTCACCGCATAATGCACGTGAGCGTAGGGAAAGAACGTTTCGAGCTGATCGTACTGTTCGCCGATGGTGGCGGTGTCGATCACCACGAAGGGGGTTTCCTTGGTATCCGCCAGATCCTTGATACGGCGAAAAACGGCCGGATCGTAATAATCCTCTATCTGGATGGCGTGACTGGTCATGGGGCGCGGGTATCCTCTCAGTATAGGCCCTCCGGCGAGCCTTCCCGCCGGGCCCGGGCAACCGCCACGGGCGACGCACGATAGCAATTTGTGTGGCGCAGTCAAGACCATTGACACAAGATCGTTTACCCGCCTTCAAGGCAGGCGGCGTCCACCATTATCCCGGTGCGCTTTGCTGTCAATCGCTTTGTCGCTGACCGTCAGACACGGCGGCGTTTCAAGGGCTCCGAGAGGCGCTCCGGATGGCGCGGCACCACGTCATCCAGCAGCGCGTAAATGGCCTCCAGGTCACGCTCACGTTCGCCGCTGGGATGGAAAATTTTCAGCACCTGGGCCTCTTTGCGCCGGTAGCAGAGCGTGACCACGATGATCGGCACGTCCAGCTCGGTGGCAATGCGGTAAAAACCGGTTTTCCACTGCCGGGCGCCAGTGCGTGTCCCCTCCGGGGTGATGCCCAGCCAGAAGCGCTCATCGCCCTTGAACATGGCCTTGGTGCCGTAGGCGGCGCTACCCGCCTGACGATTCACCGGGAACGCGCCCAGCGCTCTCAGCAATGGCCCCACCGGGCCACGAAACAGGCTGTGCTTGATCATGAAGCGCACGTCCAGGCGCATGTACTTGAACGCGCAAAGACCGATGACGCCATCCACATTGGAGGTGTGCGGCGCGGCGATGACCACCGCCCGCCCCTCTTTGGGCAGCTCGCCGACCACCCGCCAGCCCAGCACCTTCAGAAGCAACCCGCACAGCGCAGCGAACAGCTTGCTGCCACGGCGCGGTACTTCCGGCCCGAAATCTTCCGGCCGCAGTTGCGGTAATCCGCCGGCGACGCTCATCAGGCAAACACAACGATGGTCTGACGGCTAACGGCGACCGGCCGGCCGCTATCGTCCCAGATCAACGAGCGGTTCTGCCCGTAACCATCGGCGAAGGCCTCCGTCACCACGTCGTACTGCCAGAAATCGACCCGTGGCAGTTGCGCCGGATCGACCAGAAAATCCATGCTCCAGGTCAGCGAACTCATCGGCGCCGGTTTGCTCAGCATGGGAATTACCGACGGCGGCCAGGTATCGACCAGGCACGCCAGCGTGGTGCAATCCTGAGTGAGCACGGGCTCCTTGAAGCGCATGTAACCCTCGAAATCGGGATGCTGCGAACCGCTGAGAGGAATATTGCCACCATGGTAGCGCAGATCAAAATGCTCCAGGAAAGCCGGGCTGAGCCCTTCCACATAAGGCACGCGGAAGCACTCTTCGGCCGGCTTCCAGCGCGGAGCACGGGGCGCCTCCACCTTGAGGACAGATTGGCGGGCGCGACCGAGACTGGCCAGCATCACGGCCACCACCTGGCCGTCCTGGCTGCCGCTGATCTGCACCTGGGTCACCGATTTGCCGGAGCGCAGCACCGTCGCTTCCAGCGCCAGCGGTCCCGGCGCCATCGGCCCGACAAACGACAGCGAAAAACTGCGCAGCGGCGCCATGTCCTCGCCGAGCTTGACCTGCATGTGGCGGATCAGAATGGCCGCCACCAGGCCACCGAAAGTGGCCCGCCCCTGTCCCCAGCCTTCGGGAACATTCATTTCGGCCTGACCGGCCGCTTCCATAATGGAATCGAATTTCATAATGCACTCCAAGCAAGGCGCTATTGATAGCAGAGAGCGCCCGCCAAGAAAAGTCTCACCGAACCGTAATCGGCCCGGCATTCATGTAACGTTTATCCCGAATCCCTGCTGCGGCTGGCCGGAGCGCCTTGCCGATGGCGGGTGCCAGCAGTGGCCGTGGCGGTCAGCGGATCCTCCGGCCAGGGATGTTTCGGGTAGCGGCCGCGTAAATCCTTGCGCACCAGCGGGTACCCTTCCCGCCAGAAACGCGCCAGGTTACTGGTGATGGCGGCGGGCCGACCGGCCGGCGTCAGCAACTCGACGGTGATCGTCACACGGCCTCCGGCCAGCGTCGGCAACGCGGCCATGCCGAAACATTCCTGCAGCTTCACCGCCAGCCGCGGCGGCGTTTCACCACAATAATTCAACGACACCCGTCGGCCCGAGGCCACCGACACGGTAGCGGGCAACAGCTGATCCAGCTGACGGGCACGCTGTTCTCCCATGCGCAGCCGCAGCGCCTGCGACAACGGCAAAGTGGCAAGATCGCGCAGTTGTCGACGCCCCGGCAGGAACGGTGCCAGCCACTGGTCCAGCGTCGCCAGCAATGCCTGATCAGCGAAATCCGGCCAGTTCTGCGATTCCAGGCTGTGCATCAGGTTCGCCCGGGCCCGCCATTGCCGGGTGGGTTCATCCCACGGCAACACTGTCAACCCGCGCACCCCGATGCCCGTCAACAGCCCCTGTTGCACCCGTTCCGGCGCAACGTCCGCCAAAGGCTCGCTGTCCACCTCGATAGCGCCCACCGCCTGTATCCGGCGGGCCTCGACGCGCCCGGCCTGGTCATTCCAGTACACCGTTTCCCGGCTTGTCGCCTGTCTGTCCAGCAAGGTGGCGACGGCGGCCTCGGACAGCGGCCAGGCCAGCCGGATCAGCGCATCCTCGGGCTGACCATCGGTATCCAACACCACCAGCCAGAGATGACGGTTCAGCCGATGCCTCTCCGGCAACCGCGCACCGCTACCGTCGGCCAGCAGGTAACGGACATCCTCGTCATCGCGCCGGCACGCTACGCGCCCCGGGAATACCTCCGCCAACAGCAGGCCAGGGTCGCCGCCCTGCCGGTCCTGCCCGGCGCCATGCAGCAACCGTTTCAGACGGCGTTGCAGGGCGATGAATTCCCGGCCGCCGCTGGAAAAAAGACGCAGCCGTTCAGTCAGATCACACTCACCATCGAAGGCGGCAACCCGCTCTTCCAGCAACAGCGCCAGTCGCGCCGCCGTCTCCGGCAGCCCACTGCGCCGCCCCTTCAGCACCAGCGCGGCGCTCTCCGGCTTCAGCGGCAGACGCCCCACCTCCCGCCCCAGCGCGGTGACTCGTTCATGCGTGTCCAGTATTTCGCGGGCCTTGAGATCGGCCACGGCGGCGTTCCAGGCCGCTGTCGGCGGCGGGTCCAGCCAGAACAGTTGCGCCGGATCGCGGCAGCCCCAGCAGGCCAGGTCCAGCACCAGTCCTTGCAAGCCGGTCTGGCGGATCTCCGGCTCGATGTGCCGGGCCAGCACTTCCTCACGGGGCCACAGGCGGACGCACTCTCCGGGCCCCAGGCGGCCGGCACGGCCGGCGCGCTGGTCGGCGTTGGCCTGGCTGATGCGTCGTGTCACCAGCCGTTCCCGGTGACGGCGTGGATCGTAGCGGGGACGCCGCTCCAGACCGCTGTCCACCACCCGGGTGACGCCCTCGATGGTGACACTGGTCTCCGCCACGTTAGTAGCCAGCACCACCCGGCCGCCCTGCTCCGGAGCCCGCAATACGCGCGCCTGGGCGGCGCTGTCCAGCCGTCCGTGCAACACCTGCACCGCCGCCGGCAGGCCGTTCAGCCTCTCCTGAAGCTGCCTGATTTCCCGCAATCCAGGGAGAAATACCAGTGTAGTTCCTTGCGTGTCCCCTTTCGCCACCTCGTGCGTGTCCCCTTCTACCAGCATCCGGATCACATGCGCGCAGTGGTCCAGCCAGTGTTGCCGCTGGGTGGGGGCTTCATGGCGTACGGTCACCGGGAAGGAGCGGCCACGGCTGCGCACCACCGGTAGTGTCAGTGCCTCGCCCAGGGCCGCGCCGTCCAGGGTCGCGGACATCACCAGCAGGCGCAGGTCGGCGCGCAGCGCGCCGCGTACTTCGTGCACCAGCGCCAGTCCGAGGTCGGCTTGCAGGGAACGCTCATGGAATTCGTCGAACAGCACGGCGGCGTAGCCCGCCAGCGACGGGTCGTCCAGCAGCAGCCGGGTGAGCACGCCCTCGGTGACCACTTCGATCACCGTGTCCGCGGACACCCGGCTGTCATCGCGCATGCGGTAGCCCACGACCCCGCCCAGCGGCTGGCCCAGTTGACGGGCCATGAACGAAGCCACCGCCCGGGCGGCCACCCGGCGCGGCTCCAGTACCAGTATCCGCCGACCCTGCCGCCAGGGCGCCTCCAGCAGCATCAAGGGGACACGCGTGGATTTGCCAGCGCCGGGCGGCGCCTCCAGCACTGCCCCGCCCTGCTCCGCCAGGGCGGCGAGCAGCCGGGGCAAGGCTTCATCGACGGGCAGCGGGTCCAGCGCGGAAAGGGTCATCGCCAAGCGGTTTGCCGGCGGCTACTGTGCGAAACCCAACGCTTGCAGTCCACCGCTCAGGTCGTCGCGCAGGTCTTCCACGTCTTCCAGGCCGACGGCGATGCGCAGCAGGTTTTCGTGAATGCCCACCCGCTCCCGCTCTTGCGGATCGACCCGCGCATGGGTGGTGGACGACGGGTGCGTGATGGTGGATTTCACATCGCCCAGGTTGCCGGTGATGGACAGCAGGTGGGTGCCATTGATGAAACGCCAGGCGGCCTGCCGGTCACGCTGGCCGTCGGCGTCTTCCACCTCGATGGCCAGCACCGCGCCGAAGCCTTTCTGCTGACGGGCGGCCAACTGATGCTGCGGATGGCTTTCCAGCCCGGCATAGTGCACTCGCACGATGCCCGGCTGCTGTTCCAGCCAGCGGGCCAGCGTCAGCGTGCTTTCACAATGCGCCCGCATGCGCAGCCCCAGCGTCTCCAGCCCTTTGAGAAACACCCAGGCATTGAACGGGCTCATGCAGGGGCCGGCGGAACGCACGAAACCCAGCACTTCCTTGACCAGCTCGTCGGAGCCGACCACCGCCCCGCCCAGGCAGCGCCCCTGGCCGTCCAGATACTTGGTGGCGCTGTGCACCACCAGATCCGCGCCCAGCTCCAGCGGTTTTTGCAGCGCCGGGGTGCAGAAGCAGTTGTCCACCACCAGCAGCGCACCGTTGTCGTGGGCCAGTTGTGACAGTGCCTGGATGTCCCCTACTTCGGAAAGCGGGTTGGAGGGCGATTCCAGGAACAGCAGTTTGGTCTCGGGGCGCAGCGCCGCCCGCCATTGCTCCAGGTCCGCCACGTCGACCATGGTGGTGTCGACACCGAATTTTTTCAGATAACGATTGAACACCGTATTGGTGCTGCCGAAGATGCTGCGCGAGCTGATCACATGATCGCCGGCCTGCAACAGCGCGAAGCAGGTGCTGCTGATCGCCGCCATGCCGGAAGCCAGCGCCATGCAGCTTTCGCCGCCCTCCATGGCCGCCAGCCGTTGCTGGAAGGTCCGGATGGTGGGGTTGGTGAAACGGGAATAGATATTGCCCGGATCGTCGCCGGAAAAACGTGCCGCCGCCTGTTCCGCCGAATCGTAGACGAAGCTGGAGGTGAGAAAGAGCGGCTCTGAATGGGACATCTCGTCGGTGCGCAGTTGCGCGCTGCGGATGGCCAGCGTGTCGGTTCGCAATGTATTCGGGATCGGCTTGTCGCTCATCTTTACCTCACGTCAGGCGCTCACATCGGGCGAAACTCAAGCTCGCCGGATCTTGTTCATCGTCAGTTGGAATTGTGCAGGTCGATGACCTCGTTGTCGGCCAGCGCGCGGGTCACTTCCAGTTGTTCCTTGGCGCCGTCGTTGCGCCGTGCCTCCAGTGCGGACAAATAATACTGATCGATATTGCCGGCCAGGTAGACGCCATTGAACACCGAGCAATCGAATTGCTCGATGTGCGGATTGCCTTCCTGACAGGCGCTGACCAGATCATCGAGATCCTGATAAATCAGCTTGTCGGCGCCGATCAGACGGCATACCTGCTCGACACTACGGCCATGGGCGATCAGTTCGGCGGCGGCCGGCATGTCGATGCCATAAACATTGGGAAACTGCACCGCCGGCGCCGCGGAGGCGAAATACACCTTGCGCGCGCCCGCCTCGCGGGCCATCTGGATGATCTCATGGCAGGTGGTGCCACGGACGATGGAGTCGTCCACCAGCAATACGTTCTTGCCGGAAAATTCCAGCTCGATGGCGTTCAGTTTCTGGCGCACCGATTTACGGCGCTGCTGCTGCCCCGGCATGATGAAAGTGCGGCCGATGTAGCGGTTCTTGATGAACCCTTCGCGGTATTTCAGGTTCAGCCGGTTGGCCATCTGCAACGCCGCCGTGCGGCTGGTGTCGGGAATCGGAATCACCACGTCGATATCATGGTCGGGCCACACCCGCTCGATTTTTTCCGCCAGCTTCTCGCCCATGCGCAGGCGCGCCTTGTAGACGGAAATGTCGTCGATGATGGAGTCCGGCCGAGCCAGGTAAACATGCTCGAAAATACAGGGAGAAAGCCGCGGATGGTCGGCGCACTGGCGGGTGTGGATCCGCCCGTCCACCGTCACGTAGACCGCCTCGCCCGGCGCCAGATCCCGCTCGAGTTGAAAGCCCAGCGACGACAACGCCACCGATTCCGAAGCCACCATGTATTCCGGCCCCTGGTCGGTATCATGACGGCCGAAACACACCGGACGAATGCCGCGCGGATCACGGAACGCCAGCATGCCATAGCCGGTGATCATCGCTACTACTGCATAAGCGCCTTCCACACGCCGGTGCACCGCCGCCACGGCGTCGAAAATATCATCCGGCTCGGGTTGCAGTTTGCCGCGCCGTTGCAGCTCATGGGCGAACACGTTGAGCAGCACCTCGGAATCCGAAGTGGTGTTGATGTGGCGCAGATCGGCGCGGTAGATATGCTCGGCCAGCGCCTCGGAATTGGTCAGGTTGCCGTTGTGCGCCAGGGTGATGCCATACGGCGAGTTGACGTAGAACGGCTGCGCCTCGGCGGAGCTGGCGCTGCCCGCTGTGGGATAGCGGACATGGCCGATGCCCATGTTGCCCACCAGACGTCGCATGTGCCGGTTGCGGAATACGTCGCGCACCATGCCGTTGTCCTTGCGCAGAAACAAACGGTCGCCGTCGCAGGTGACGATGCCGGCGGCGTCCTGGCCACGGTGCTGCAAAACGGTGAGGGCGTCGTAGATCGCCTGATTCACATGGGAATGACCGACAATGCCAACTATGCCGCACATGTTGAGAATCCTCTAGCTTGCGCTGACGTTCATGATATAAGCGAGCAACTGCCCCGCTGCGCGGCGGGTCCAGTCTTCCAGAAGCACGAAATGAGGCACCAGCACGGATTGCTGCCACCAGGGGTCCTGGGCGAAAAAGCGGTAGCCGAGAGCGACCAGCACCACCACCACCAGCGCACCGCGAATGGCGCCGAACACCATGCCCAGCAGGCGATCCGTGCTGCTCAGACCGGTAACACGAATGACCTCGCCCAGCAGATGGTTGATCAGCGCGCCGATGATCAGGGTCAGCGCGAACAGCACGCCGAAAGCCACCACCATGCGCAGGCTGGGGGTCTGGATCTGGTTGGCGAGCATGGCGTCCAGGGCCGGACTGAACAGGCGGGCGATGACGAACGCCGCCACCCAGGTCAGCAGGGAGAACGCTTCCCGAGTGAAACCGCGCCGCAAACTCAACAGCGCCGACACGGCGATGATGCCCAGGATGATGCCGTCTGCCAGATTCATGTAAAAGCGCGCGGTCGGAACAGGGCCCGGATTCTACCAGAGCCGCGGACATGGGCACAGTGCTTTCCGCAGTGCGGACAATGCCCGGAAAACACCACCGTCAACGGCAGGGAAGCGCGATCAGGGCACATAGCTGCGCACCAGTCCCGGCGGCAACTGGAAGCGTTTGTCCTTGGCCAGCCGGTCGCGCAAAGCCTCGGCGCGCTCGCGCTTGATTTCCGGGCCGATGAAGACCCGCTGCAAGGGCGGCTTGTCACCCTGGCTGACGGAGAGCCGGTAGGCGCTGTAGCCCGCCTCTTTGAGACGCTTGACCAACGCCTCGGCGTTGCCGGCGTCAGCGAAACTGGCCACCTGCACGGTAAAGCCCGCCTGCGGCACCGCTTGCCGGGCCGGTGATTCCGTGGTGGATTTGCTGGTTTCTTCAGGCTGGCCATCGTTTTTCCCAGCCGGCTTTTCGTCTTGCGCGCTACCCTTGTCCGGCGCTGCGGCGGTTCGCGCCACCTGCTGGCGATCCTGATCGATGGTGTCATTCAGCTGTTTTTGCTGCGCATCGCTGATCACCGGCGCGGGCGGCGGCACACTGGCTTGCGGCGGTTCGGGAATGGTGCGGTCGAGCGCCACCCGCATCTGGTGCGGGCTGCGCAGCACCAGCGGCGCAAGAATGGCGGCCAGCAGTATCAGCAGGATGAAACCGATCAGGCGTTGGCGAATTTTCAGTTTCATGGCTGACCCATCCTTTTGCCGCATCCGTTTTGCGTGCCACCCGTTTGAATGTTACCGGTTTTGAAAGTCACCTGTCCCGAATGTCACCCGGCCTCGGCGTCCATGGCGGCGAGCGCCTCCGCCACGGTGTAGAACGAGCCGAGAATCACCACTTGATCGCCGTCGCCGCTGTCCGCCGTGGCCCGCCGCAGGGCATCGGCAACACTGTCGCAACGTCTGGCGCTGGCGGAAGGCGGCAAGGCATCGGCCAGACGGCTCACCTCGGCGGCGCGCGCCAGGGCCGGCCGCGCCAGATACCATTGGTCGCAATCACCGGCCAGCAGCCCGATCACCGCTTCGATCGGTTTGTCCGACATCATGCCGATGACAATCCGCCGAGTGCCTTCACAGGCAGGTAGATTCTGGCGCAAACGGCGGATGGCTTCCAGGTTGTGGCCCACATCCAGCACACAGCGAACGCCCCGGTGGTAACGGGTCTGGCAACGCCCGGGGAGGCCGGTACCGGCAGCGCTTTGCAATGCTTCCGGCGCTGGCGTCATGCCCAGCGCCGTCAGCGCCTGTACCGCGCTGGCCAGGTTATCCAGCCCCAGCCGTACCGGCTGTTGCAGGGTGTAGTTTTGGCCGCCAATGCGCATGTTCGGCGCGGTGACCTGAAACTCGCGGCCCGCGCGCAATGGCAGCACGCCGGCGGCGGCCATTTCCCGATCCAGATTGACGGGCGCGTCTTCCTCGCCATAGACCAGTGGCCGCCCGGCCCGCCCTATGCCCAGCTTCTCGACCAGAATCTTCTCGCGGGTATCACCCAGCCAGGCGGTATGGTCGAGCCCCACGGAAGTCACTACCGCCACGTCGGCGTCGATCAGGTTGACCGCATCGAGACGGCCGCCCAGCCCCACCTCCAGCACGCACAGATCGGCGCCGCTGTCGCGGAACAGCCACAGTGCAGCCAGGGTGGTGAATTCGAAATAGGTCAAGGGCACGCCGTCGCGCCCTGCCTCCACGGTCTCGAAGGCCGCGCACAGTTGCTCGTCCGACACCGCACCCGACGGCAGCAGCATGCGCTCGTTGAAATGCAGCAGGTGTGGCGAAGTGTATACGCAGCAGGTTTTGCCGGCCGCCAGGGTCAGCGCGCGAATCAGCGCCACCACCGAGCCCTTGCCGTTGGTGCCGGCCACGGTGATCACCGGCATCGGCAAAGCGGTCAGGCCAAGGCGCTCGGCGACCGGACGCAAACGGTCCAGCCCCAGTTCGATCTCGTCAGGATGAAAACGCTCGATGCGCGCAAGCCAGTCCGGCAGGGTCAGCTTCATTGTGCTTGGGCGAGAGGCACCCCGGTGAAGCTGCTGAGCAGGCGGTGCAGCGTGTCGCGCATGTGCTGACGCTCGACGATCATGTCGATGGCGCCGTGTTCGAGCAGGAATTCGCTGCGCTGGAAGCCTTCCGGCAGTTTCTGGCGCACGGTCTGCTCGATGACGCGGGGACCGGCGAAGCCGATCAGTGCGTTGGGTTCCGCCACGTTGACGTCGCCAAGCATGGCCAGCGACGCGGAAACGCCGCCGTAAACCGGGTCGGTGAGCACCGAAATGAACGGCAGACCGGCCTCGCGCATGCGCTCCAGCGCCGCCGATGTCTTGGCCATCTGCATCAGCGAGAACAATGCCTCCTGCATGCGCGCGCCGCCGCTGGCGGCGAAGCAGACCAGCGGCAACCGCTGTTCCAGACACACATCCACGGCGCGCACGAAACGCTCGCCGACCACCGAACCCATGGAACCACCCATGAAGCGAAACTCGAACGCCACCGCCACCAGCGGCAGATCGTGCAGCTTGCCTTTCTGTGCCACCAGGGCGTCTTTTTCCTGGGTGTCCTTCTGCGCCGCGGTCAGGCGATCCTTGTACTTTTTCGAGTCCTTGAACTTGAGCCGGTCCACCGGCGCCAGCTCGGCGCCGATTTCCGTCACCGGGCCTTCATCAAGAAACATCTTCAGGCGCTTGCGGGCGCCGACGCGCATGTGATGGTCGCACTTGGGGCAGACATCCAGGTTGCGCTCCAGTTCTGGCCGGTACAGGGCGCTGTCGCAGCGCGGGCACTTGCGCCACAGCCCTTCGGGGATATTGCTCCGGCGGTTCTCTTCCGGACGGCGTACCGCGGGGAGAATTTTTTCCAGCCAGTTATTGCTCATCGTATGAGGTTACCCATTCAGTCCTTGTCCATGGCGGTGCGCATGTCCGCGAGCACCGCCGCCACGGCCGGCGCGATGCACTCCGGGCTGTCGGCGTGTTCCGCCACCCGGTTGACCAGGGCGCTGCCCACCACTACACCATCGGCGACACGGCTGACCGCACGCGCCGATTGCGCGTCCTTGATACCAAAGCCGACTCCAATCGGCAATTGCGTCAGGTTGCGAATTGTTTCAACGTGGGTGGCCACATCATTCACATCCAGGGAAGCGGCGCCGGTAACGCCCTTCAGCGATACGTAATAAAGATAGCCGCTGGCGGCCTCGGCAATGCGCCGGATACGCGCTTCCGTGGTGGTCGGCGCGACCAGGAAAATCAGATCCACGCCGCGCTGTTTGAACAACGGCGCGGTATCGCCGCTTTCTTCCGGCGGCAGATCCACCAGCAGCACACCGTCCACGCCGGCCTCGACGCAGGCGTCGGCAAAAGCGTCGTAACCCATCCGTTCGACCGGGTTCAGGTAACCCATCAGCACCACTGGCGTGCTGTCATTCTGGCGGCGGAACTCGCCGACCATGGCCAGCACGTCGCGCAGGCTGGTGCCGTCGGCAAGGGCGCGCTCGCAAGCCTTCTGGATCACCGGGCCATCGGCCATCGGATCGGAAAACGGCACCCCCAGCTCGATCAGATCGGCGCCGGCGTCAACCATGGCGTGCATCAGCGGGACGGTGCTGTCGCGCTGCGGATCGCCGGCGGTAACGTAAGGAATCAGGGCCTTGCGCTGTTGCTGGCGCAGTTGCGCGAAGGTGTTTTCAATACGGCTCATAGTGCGTGTCCCCGCTCCTCAGAATTGAATGCCGTCGATTTCGGCCACGGTCAGGATATCCTTGTCGCCGCGCCCCGAGAGGTTGACGATGATGTCCTGATCCTTGCCCATGGTCGGCGCCAGCTTGCGGGCATAGGCCAGCGCGTGCGAGGACTCCAGCGCCGGCATGATGCCTTCCACCCGGGTCAGTTCGCGGAACGCCGCCAGCGCCTCTTCATCGTCGGCAACCTCGTAGTTGACCCGGCCGATGTCCTTGAGCCAGGAGTGCTCGGGGCCGACACCGGGGTAATCGAGACCGGCGGAAATCGAATGGGTCTCGATGATCTGGCCGTTGTCGTCTTCCATCAGGTAAGTACGGTTGCCGTGCAGCACGCCGGGACGCCCGGCGTTCAGCGGCGCGGCATGGCGGCCGCTGGCCAGGCCGAGGCCGGCCGCCTCGACGCCGTACAGGGCCACGCCTTCATCCTCCAGGAACGGGTGGAACAGGCCGATGGCGTTGGAGCCGCCGCCGACACAGGCGACCAGTGCATCCGGCAGCTTGCCGGCCTGGGCGAGACTCTGGGCGCGCGCTTCACGGCCGATCACCGCCTGGAAGTCGCGCACCAGCATCGGGTACGGGTGCGGGCCGGCCACGGTGCCGATGATGTAGAAGGTGTCGTCCACATGGGTCACCCAGTCACGCATGGCCTCGTTCATGGCGTCCTTGAGGGTGCGGGAACCAGACGTCACCGAAATCACCTCGGCGCCGAGCAGCTTCATGCGGTAAACGTTGAGCTTCTGGCGGCGAATGTCTTCTTCGCCCATGAAAATATGGCATTCCAAGCCCAGCCGCGCGGCCACCGTGGCCGAGGCCACGCCATGCTGCCCCGCGCCGGTTTCGGCAATCACTCGCGTCTTGCCCATATGTTGGGCGAGCAGCGCCTGGCCGATGGTGTTGTTGACCTTGTGAGCGCCAGTGTGATTGAGATCCTCACGCTTGAGCCAGATGCGCGCACCGCCCAGTTGCCGGCTCCAGCGTTCCGCCAGATACAGCGGCGAAGGCCGCCCCACGTAATGGGCCAGGTCGGCATCGAAAGCGGCCTGGAATTGCGCGTCATCCTTGAGGCGCCGGTACATGCTTTCCAGCTCGTCCAGCGCCGCCATCAGCGTTTCAGAGACAAAGCGCCCGCCGAATTGCCCGAAATGGCCCTGGGCATCGGGGAAAGCCTTGTAATCAGGACGTTCAGTCACCTGTTGCTCCTGTTTGCGATCGCCGGAAATACCGGCAATCCGTTGCTGTGTGAATGGGTTGAGAGGTTCAGGCCGCGCCCTGGCGCGCTGCCTGAACGAAGGCGCTCACCGCCGGCCAGTCCTTGATGCCGGACTGGCGGCGGCCATTGCCGTCGATACGTTCCACGCCGCCGCTGACATCCACCGCCCAGGGGTGGACCCGTTCCACGGCTTCGGCCACGTTGTCAGGGTCAAGCCCGCCGGCCAGGATCAGCGGCAGGGCGCAGTCGGCGGGCAGGCTGTCCCAGTCGAAGCGTTCGCCGGTGCCGCCCGGTATTCCCGGCACGTAGCTGTCCACCAGCAATCCGCGCGCACCCGCCTCGCCATAACGCTGGGCCGCGGCCACCACGTCCACGCCGTCACGCATGCGCAGCGCCTTGATCCAAGGCTGGCCGTAAGCGGCGGCGGCCTGCGGAGATTCATTACCGTGAAACTGCAACATGTCCAGAGACAGCATGCGCAAACGGGCATGCACGAAAGCCGGCTCGGCGTCCACAAACAGCCCCACCGTGGTGACGAAAGGCGGTAGCGCCGCCAGAATGTCGGCCGCCCTTTCAATGCTCACGTAACGAGGACTTTTCGGATAGAACACCAGACCGATGGCATCGGCGCCGGCATGGGCCGCATGCAACGCGTCTTCCGGTCGGGTAATGCCGCAGATTTTGATCCGGGGTGGGATCATGAATATTCCATCATAGTAGGTGGGCGCGCTGTGAGCGTCAATTCTACGCTACCGTTACCAGTGAGCAAGCCACAAAGGTCCGTCGGCCACTGTCGGCAGATCGAACTCTTGCGGATACCCCACCGCCACCAGATAAAGCCCGTAGGGCGGCGCCGTGACGCCGCCGGCACGGCGGTCACGGGCCGCCAGCACCTGCGCGGCCCAGTCCACCGGCTGATAGCCGGCGCCGATGCTCATCAGCACCCCGGCGATGTTGCGTACCATGTGCATCAGAAACGCGTTGGCTTCCACTTCCAGCACGATCAGCTCGCCACGCCGTTGCAGGCTGATACCGTGCAGCGTTTTCACCGGCGATTTGGCCTGACAGTGAACGCTGCGAAAGGAGGTGAAGTCGTGCGTGCCGAGCAGTTGCGCCGCCGCCGCGCTCATGGCGTCCACATCCAGCGGCCGGTGATTCCAGGTGACCTGCCGGCGAAACAGCGCCGGCGGCGTCGGATGGTTGTAGATCACGTAGCGATAACGACGGCGCATGGCGCTGAAACGGGCGTGGAAGCGCTCGGGTACGGGCACCGCCCAGCCGATGGCCACATCGTCGGGCAGAAAGCGATTGCCGCCCATGACCCAGGCTTTCATGTCCCGTGCGGCATCGGAATCGAAGTGGCAGATTTGCCCGGTGCCGTGCACGCCGGCGTCGGTGCGGCCCGCGCAGATCAATGTCACCGGATGGTCGGCCACCCGGCTGAGCGCCGCTTCCAGCTCGGATTGCACGGTGCGCACGCCGTCACGCTGGGTCTGCCAGCCGTGGAAGCGGCTGCCATCGTACTCCACCATCAGGGCTATTCGCGTCATCGTGTTTCTGCCAGGAACAACCTCGTCATACCCGCGAAGGCCAGGAACAACCTCGTCATACCCGCGAAGGCGGGTATCCAGCGACTTGGGGTTTTCCAAGACGCTGGGCCCCGGATAGTGCTCCGCACTTCCGGGGTGACGTTTGAATAGCGCTTGCGCACTTTCGGGGTGACGTTTGAATAGCGCTTGCGCACTTCCGGGGTGACGTTTGAATAGCGCTTGCGCACTTCCGGGGTGACGTTTGGATAGCACTTGCGCATTGCCGGGGGGCTCACTCCGAAGAGCAGGAATTCACCGAATGAACAGGTCATTGTCTCGTTTCGCGTTCGGCCGGATTGCCAGAACAAGGGGCGGCGGCAGGTTGAGGCATGTCAACGAAAAGCCGATCCAGGTCATCAAGACCGACAGTCGTGCTGGCATTGACTGCCCCCTGCTCCGCCAGCGTCCGTTCGGGCGCCTCCTCAGTGCCGTCATTCTCAGGTTCATCGCTCACCACGGGCTGCTCATCCGCCATTTGCGGCCTCTTTTCCGCGTGGCGCCAGCGGCGGACCAGCAACAATGCCAGCGCCAACAGCACGAGGGTCGCCAGCACCGCGCCGCTGTACCACAGAAGCCGATGGATCAGCGCCACGAGCGCTTCATGACGCTGGTGGCTCTCGCGGGCAGCGGCCCGGGCACTGGACAGTTGCCCATCCAGATCGTCAATGCGATTTTGCAGCGTCTCGATCTCATGGTGCTGCCGATCCAGGTTTTCGTCACGGATCACCAGTTCATTCTGCAGCACCGCCAGCGCGGCCGGATCCTGCGGTTCGGCAGGCGGCTCGGGCGCTGGTGCGGCGGCGGCCAGCCCTGGTGCCATCATGGCACCGAGAACGATCATCCCCACGACACAGCGTCGAAACATCGCGTCACTCCTTGTGGCCCTGTTTTGCGATTACAGGTGATCCTTCAGCAACTTCTCGACCAGCAACACCGCATTGAGCGCCGCGCCCACCTTGATATTGTCGGCCACGGTCCAGAAATGCAGCATCCCCAGACCGTCCAGGTCCTCACGTACACGGGCGATACGTACATGAGGCTCGCCATGGATGTGCTTGGCCGGCGAAGCACTGTCCGTGTCGCCGCCTTCGTCCATGCGCAGGCCCGGCGTCGCCTCCCAGCAGGCTTCCGCCTGGGCCAGCGTGATCGGCAGCAGGCCCTGCACCGATACGCTCTGTGCCAGCCCGTGGAACACCGGCACCTGCACACAGGTGGCGTCCACCGCCAGTTGCGGCTGTCCCAGTACACGGCGGCTTTCCAGCATCAGTTTCAGCTCTTCACTGGTGTAGCCGTTGTCCTGCAAACGCCCCGCCACCGGCAACAGATTGAAGGCGTATTGCTTGCCCTCGCCCTCGTCCGCATCCAGACCATTGAGCAACCGCGCACTCTGCCGGGCCAGCCTTTCCACTCCGGCGCGGCCGGATGATGACGCCGCCTGCATCTGGCTGACCGAGACCCGAACCAGCTCGCCCAGATCGGCCAGCGGTTTGAGCGCCCACAGCAGTTGCACCGTCGCCGCATCGGCGGCGGCGGCCAGGTTGCGCTCAAAGGCGGCGTCGAGTTGTTCGTCGTTGACGTTGGCCACCAGCAGCGGCACATCCGGCTCGTAACGAAACGCCGGCGACAGATCGAGCACCAGCGCCCCGGCTTCCGCCGCTTTCGGCGCCAGTTGCTGGGAGACGGCGGCGCCGGCGGCAAACACGGCAATACGCACCTGGGAGAAATCGAAATCCGCGGCATTGCGCACTTTCAGCCCGCTTTTGCCCCGGAACACCGTTTTCCCCTGGCTGTTTTCGGAAGCCAGAACGAACAGCTCGCCGATCGGGAGTTCCCTGTCGACGAGCTGTTCGATAAAAGCCTCACCCACCAGCCCGGTAGCGCCTACCACGGCAAGCGCGGGTTGGGTCGTCATGAGATCGTCATCGCTCCATCACTATGCGCAGCATGCGCCGCACGGGCTCGGCCGCCCCCCACAGCAACTGGTCGCCGACCGTGAAAACGTTGAGGAACTGCGGCCCCATGTTGAGCTTGCGCAGACGGCCCACCGGCACCGACAGGGTACCGGTGACCGCCGTGGGGGTGAGGTCGCGCAACGTCGCTTCCTTGGTGTTCGGCACCACCTTGACCCAGTCATTGGCTTCGCCAATCAGCCCTTCGATGTCACTCAACGGCACGTCTTTTTTCAGCTTCACGGTGACCGCCTGGGCGTGGCAGCGCATGGCGCCGATGCGCACGCAAGTGCCGTCCAGCGGGATCGGCTGGTCCTCACGACCGAGAATCTTGTTGGTCTCGGCCTGCGCTTTCCATTCTTCCTTGCTCTGCCCGTTGTCCATTTCCTTGTCGATCCAGGGCAGCAGGGAGCCGGCCAGGGGGAAGCCGAAGTGTTCACGGGGCAGCCCGTCGCCGCGCATGGAAGCAGCTACTTGGCGGTCGATTTCCAGAATCGCGCTGGCCGGGTCGTCCAGCAATGCCGACACATCGCCGTGGATGGCGCCCATCTGTGCGATCAGCTCACGCATGTTCTGCGCGCCGGCGCCGGACGCCGCCTGGTAGGTCTGGGCGCTGGCCCACTCCACCAGATCTTCATTGAACAGACCGCCCAGCCCCATCAGCATCAGGCTGACGGTGCAGTTGCCGCCGATGAAATCCTTGCCGCCCTGGTCCAGGGCGCGATCGATCACCCGGCGATTGACCGGGTCCAGCACGACCACGCTGCTGTCCGCCATGCGCAATGCCGAAGCGGCGTCGATCCAGTAACCTTGCCAACCCGCCGCACGCAGCTTCGGATAGACCTCATTGGTGTAATCGCCGCCCTGGCAGGTGACGATGATATCCAGACCTTTCAGCTCGTCGATGTTCTTCGCATCACCCAACGGCGGGATGTCCTTGCCCACCGCCGGGCCCGGCTGCCCCACCTGCGAGGTGGAGAAGAATACCGGATCGATGTCCCGGAAATCGTTTTCTTCACGCATGCGGCCCATCAGTACGGAACCGACCATGCCGCGCCAGCCGATAAAACCGACCTTCTTCATTGACAGTTGTCTCCCGAAGGGCCTCCGCCCTTCTTGACTGTTGGAATGGGCTTGAAACGGGGGCGGTCGATCGCCACCGCAGCTCAGCCTGCTAGTGCCTCGGCCACTGCGGCGCCCATTTCCCCGGTGCTCACTTTGCGATTGCCCTCGGTGTAAATGTCGGCGGTACGCAAGCCCTGGTCGAGCGCGGTTTCCACCGCCCGCTCGATAGCATCCGCCACATCACCACGTTGCAGACTGTAACGCATCAGCATGGCCAGCGACATGATCGTCGCCAGCGGATTGGCAATGCCCTGGCCGGCAATATCCGGCGCGGAGCCATGGCAAGGCTCGTACAGCCCCTTGCGGTTCTCGTCCAGAGATGCCGAAGGCAGCATGCCGATGGAGCCGGTGAGCATGGCGGCTTCATCGGAAAGAATGTCACCGAACAGGTTGCCGGTGACGATGACATCGAAATTCTTCGGAGCGCGCACCAACTGCATGGCGGCGTTGTCCACGTACATGTGCGTCAGTTCGATCTGCGGATAGGCCTTCGCCTCCTCGCTCATGATCTCCTTCCACAGCTCCGTGACTTCCAGCACATTGGCCTTGTCCACCGAACAGACCCGCTTGCCACGCTGCATGGCCAGCTCGAAAGCCACCCTGGCGATACGCCGCATCTCCGACTCGGAATACACCTGGGTATTGAACCCGACGCGCTCACCATTCTCTTCACGAATGCCGCGCGGCTGGCCAAAGTAGATGCCGCCGGTCAACTCACGCACGATCAGGATATCCAGCCCGGAAACCACCTCCGGCTTGAGACTGGAAGCCGCCGCCAGCTGCGGAAACAGGATCGCCGGACGCAGGTTGGCGAACAGCCCCAACGAGGACCGCAAACGCAACAACCCGCGCTCCGGGCGTTTGTCACGCTCGATATTGTCCCACTGCGGACCACCGATGGCGCCAAACAGAATGGCATCCGCTGCCCGTGCCTTGGCCAGCGTCGATTCCGGCAGCGGATCGCCCTCGGCCTCATAGGCGGCGCCGCCGACCAACCCCTGCTCCAGCTCGATGTCCAACCCGAAACGCCGCTCCGCGGCACGCAACACCGTCACCGCCTCGGCAACAATCTCGGGCCCGATACCATCACCCGGCAATACCAGAATCTTGCTCATAATCCATCCTGTTCATACAACATCATGTTTCCCCGCGAGCCCACACCAGCCGAAAGGGGTGCCGGGCAGCAATGTCCAGGACCCTGTTTGGCCATGGATGGCCAAACGGGAGCCTACAGGGACGTACTTGTGGCGTGTCCTGGACATTGCTGCCCGGTGCCCCGCCCCAAACGTTTGTGCATGCTCGGGATTTACAGCACCGGCTCCCGGAACACCCAGGGCTCGGCTTGCCGGCGGCGCGCCTCGTAGGCACGAATAGCGTCGGCATCCTGCAACGTCAGGCCGATTTCATCAAGCCCGTTCAACAGACAATGCTTGCGGAACGCATCGATCTCGAAAGACAGCGCCCGACCGTCCGGCGTCAGCACCTGCTGGCTTTGCAGATCCACCGTCAACTGATAACCGCCACCAGCGGCCGCCTCCGCCTGAAACAGACTCTCCACCACCGCTTCCGGCAGCACGATCGGCAATAGACCGTTCTTGAAGCAGTTATTGTAGAAAATATCCGCATAACTGGGCGCAATGATGGCCTTGAAACCGAAATCCATCAGCGCCCAGGGTGCATGCTCGCGGCTGGAGCCACAACCGAAGTTGCGGCGCGCCAGCAACACACTGGCGCCCTGGTACTGCGGCTGGTTGAGCACGAAATCCGGGTTCTTTGGCCGTTTGCTGTTGTCCTGGCCGGGGTACCCCTCATCCAGATAACGCCACTCATCGAACAGATTCGGCCCGAAACCGGTGCGCTTGATCGATTTCAGAAACTGCTTGGGAATGATCTGGTCGGTATCCACGTTGGCACGGTCCAACGGCGCCACCAGGCCAGTGTGCTTGACGAACTGTTCCATTACCGGGCTCCCTGGGTTTGTGCGTCCAGCTCACGGACATCCACGAAATGCCCCGCCACGGCGGCGGCGGCGGCCATTGCCGGGCTCACCAGGTGGGTACGGCCACCGTTGCCCTGGCGTCCCTCGAAGTTACGGTTCGAGGTGGACGCGCAATGCTCGCCAGGCAACAGGCGATCCGGGTTCATGGCCAAACACATGGAACAACCCGGCTCGCGCCACTCGAAACCGGCGGCGAGGAAGACCTTGTCCAGCCCTTCCGCTTCCGCCTGCTTTTTCACCAAACCGGAACCCGGCACCACCAGTACCTGCTTCACCGAATCCGCCTTTTTGCGGCCTTTGGCCACGGCGGCGGCGGCGCGCAAGTCTTCAATGCGCGAATTGGTGCAGGAGCCGATGAATACCCGGTCCACATTGATATCCGCCACGCTGATGCCCGGCTTGAGGCCCATGTACTCATAAGCGCGCAACATGCCGGAGCGCTTCACCTCATCCGGCTCGGCAGCCGGATCCGGCAGCGGCGCATCCACCGGAATCACCATCTCCGGGCTGGTACCCCAGGAGACTTGCGGCTTGATGTCCGCGGCATCGATTTCCACCAGCGTATCGAAATGCGCATCCGCATCGGAAACCAGCGTCCGCCAGTAGGCTTCCGCCTGGTCCCAGTCCGCTCCGGTGGGGCTGAACGGACGCCCTTTCACATACTCGATGGTGGCGTCATCCACGGCCACCATGCCGGCGCGTGCGCCCGCTTCGATGGACATGTTGCAGACCGTCATGCGGCCTTCCAGGCTCAACGAGCGGATGGCGCTGCCGGCAAACTCGATGGCATGGCCGGTACCGCCGGCCGTGCCGATCACGCCGATGATGTGCAACACCACGTCCTTGGCGGTGACACCGGGGCCCAACTCGCCCTCCACACGCACCTGCATGTTCTTCATCTTTTTCGCCACCAGCGTCTGGGTGGCCAGCACATGCTCCACCTCGCTGGTGCCGATACCATGAGCCAGGCAGGCCAGCGCACCATTGGTGGAAGTATGGGAATCACCGCAAACCACGGTCATGCCCGGCAGCACCGCACCCTGCTCGGGCGCGATCACGTGCACGATGCCCTGCCGCACGTCGCCGATACCGAACTCGGTGATGCCGAACTCGCGGGTGTTGTCCTGCAAGGTGGTGACCTGAATGCGCGAGGTCTCATCGACAATATCCGCCGCGCTCTTGAACGGCGTGGTCGGCACGTTGTGGTCAATGGTCGCCACCGCCGCACCGGCCCGCCACGGCTTGCGGCCGCTCAGGCGCAGCCCTTCGAAAGCCTGCGGCGAGGTCACTTCGTGAATGATATGACGATCGATGTAGATCAACGCCGAGCCGTCCTCACGTTCGGCCACCAGGTGCGTGTCCCACAATTTGTCGTAGAGCGTCTTGCCTGCCATAACTGCGTCTCCGGTTAATGTCCGTACCATACGCAGGGATATTCAATAATTCCAATTCATAATTTTCATGTTTTGGATTACTTTAAGTTATCCTAAAAGGGGACACGCACAAACAGCAACCGGCAGGCACTTATGGATACCCAGGCATTGCAGGCCTTCATGGCGGTCGCCGAGAACAGCTCCTTTTCCATCGCCGCGGAAAAGCTGTTCCTCACTCAACCCGCCGTCAGCAAGCGCATCGCCCAGTTGGAAGAACAGCTGAACACCCGCCTGTTCGACCGTGTCGGACGCCGCACCACCCTCACCGAAGCCGGACGCGCGCTGCTGCCACGGGCACGGCGGGTGCTGCTGGAGCTTGAGGACATGGGGCGGGCGATCAGCAACCTGACCAGTCATGTCGGTGGCACGCTGCGCATCGGCACCAGTCACCATATCGGGCTACACCGCTTGCCGCCGGTGCTGCGCCGTTTCTCCCGCGATTACCCCGACGTGCGACTGGACATCCATTTCATCGATTCAGAGGAAGCCTGGGAATCAGTGTTGCACGGCGAACTGGAGATGGGCGTGGTGACGCTGCCGCCGGTGCCCGACCGGCGCCTGCACAGCGAGGTGGTGTGGGACGACCCACTGGTGTTCATGGCGGCACCGGACCATCCGCTGGCGCGGCGCAGCGCGCTGCCGCTGGAAACGCTCACCAGCCACAACGCCATTCTGCCCTCACTGGCCACCTTCACCCGGCGCATCGTCGAAAGCCTGTTCCGCGAGCGCGAGCTGGCACTGAACATCTCCATGTCCACCAACTACCTGGAAACCATCCACATGATGGTCTCCATCGGCCTGGGCTGGAGCGTATTGCCGGAAACCATGCTCGACGACAGCGTGGTGCGGCTGGATGTGGACACCCCGCTGCCGATACGGCAACTGGGCGTAGTCACCCACCCGGGACACAGCCGCTCCAACGCCGCCCGGGCTTTCCTCGACACTCTGCACGGCACCAGCACGACTCGCGATTGGTAGTGGCGACACCATCAACTTGGGAGGCACCCACTTGGGACACGCATGGCACCAACCCGGGAGGTACTAACTCGGGACATGCATGATCTGGCGCCGACTTGGGAGGCGCCGACTTGGGACACGCACCACCTGCCAATCCGGGACACGCACAGCCCACCACAGGGAGTCAATCGCGGATGCCGCGCACCGCGACCAGTGCGGCCACCAGCGCGACGGCCCCTGCGGCCACGAAACAGCCCGCCCCCCAGACCGGCCACAGCAATCCGCTGAGCCCGGCGCCAAAGGCCCAGCCGGCGCCGTAGCCGAGGCTGGAATACAGTGCCTGTCCCTGCCCTGCATGCGTGTCCCCGAATATTTTCTGTATCCAGGCGATGCTGGCCGAGTGGAAGCTGGCGTAGCTGGCGGCGTGCAGGATTTGCGCCGGCACCAATAGCCAGAGATCAGCGCCGCTGCCGCCGATCAGCAGCCAGCGCAATGCCGCCAGCAACAGGCTGACCACCAGCAGCGGTTTCAGGGCGAAGCGCCTCAGCAGCCGGTGGAACACGGTGAACAGCAGCACCTCGGAGAGCACCCCCAGCGCCCACAGCAAACCGACCGTGAGCTTGCTGAAGCCGAGATTCGCCAGCCACAGGCTGTAAAAGGTGTAGTACGGCCCGTGCGAGGCCTGCATCAGAAAAGAGGCCGCCAGAAACGCCTGCACATCACGGCGGCGCAACAGGTCGCCCAGGCTGCCCCTCACCCGGCGCCGCGGTTGCTGGCTTTGCGTCGGCAACCACAGCGTGCCCAGCCACAACAGCCACAGCAGCGCCGACATGATCCAGGGCAGCAGCCCGACCGGCAGGTGATCCAGCCCCCAGCCCACCATCAGCACCGCCGTGATGAAACCCAGCGAGCCCCACAGCCGTACCTGGCTATAGCGATGTTGCTGCGGCCCCAGTGTGCGCAGCGTAACCACCTCGAACTGCGCCAGCACCGCGTTCCAGAAAAAGCTGAACGCGGCCAGCAGAATCGCCATGCTCCAGACCTGATCGGCCCAGAATACCGGCAAGAAGGCCAGCGCGGCGGCCAGATTGCCCAGCCGGATGATGCCGAGACGCCGGCCAGTGCGATCCGCCAGCCAGCCCCACAAGTTGGGAGCACCGATCTTGGTAAGCTGCGGCACCGCCATCAGCAGGCCGATCACCGCCGCATTGAAGCCGAGATGCTGCAAATACAGCGACCAGTACGGCAGCAGCGTGCCCAGCAGGGCAAAATAGAGAAAATAGAATGCGGACAGGCGCCAGTAATAAGGCATAGATTCAGTAAGGCATGGGTTCGCAGGGCGTGAGAGCCGGAGTATCGAGGGCCGGAGGGCCCGCCATGGAGCGCCGCTGATGGCCGGCGCTCCGCATGACGCTCAGACGCTGCCGGGGATCGGCGGCAGCGGCGGTTTCACATCCGCATTCTGCGCCCGGTGGCGCAGATAATGATCCATCAGCACCAGCGCCAGCATGGCTTCGGCAATGGGGGTGGCGCGCACGCCCACACAGGGGTCATGGCGCCCCTTGGTGATCACTTCGGTGGGCTGGCCATCCAGCGTGATGGAGCGGCCGGGCAGCGTGATGCTGGAGGTGGGCTTGAGCGCCAGGCTGGCGCGAATCACCTGCCCTGAAGTAATGCCGCCCAGCACGCCGCCGGCGTGGTTGCTGAGAAACCCCTCGGGGCTCAGTTCGTCACGGTGCTGCTCGCCGTGCTGCTCCACCACCTCGAAGCCATCGCCGATCTCCACGCCCTTGACCGCGTTGATGGACATCAACGCCTTGGCCAGGTCCGCATCGATGCGGTCGAACACCGGCTCGCCCCAGCCCGGCGGCACGTTTTCGGCGTACACCGTCACCCGCGCCCCGATCGACGAACCCTGCCGGCGCAAGCTGTCGATCAGCGCCTCCAGTTCAGGCACCTTGGCAACGTCCGGGAAAAAGAACGGGTTGGTATCCACCGCCGTCCAGTCGAAACGCTCGGCGCGAATCGGGCCAATCTGTTCGACACCGCCATACAACTTCACACCCAGCCGTTCGCCGAGATATTTGCGGGCAATCGCCCCGGCGGCCACGCGCATGGCGGTTTCCCGGGCCGAGGAGCGGCCGCCGCCGCGGTAATCGCGGAAACCGTATTTCTGGGTGTAGGTGTAATCGGCATGGCCGGGACGGAAGGTGCCGGCGATATTGCTGTAGTCCTTGGATTTCTGGTCGGTATTCTCGATCAGCAAACCAATGGAGGTGCCGGTGGTCTTGCCCTCGAACACCCCGGACAGGATGCGCACCTGATCCGGCTCGCGCCGCTGGGTGGTGTAACGGCTGGTGCCGGGTTTGCGGCGGTCGAGCTGCACTTGCAGATCGGCCTCGCTCAGTTCCAGCCCCGGCGGGCAGCCTTCCACCACCGCGCCCAGCGCAACGCCATGGCTTTCTCCGAAAGTGGTGACGCGAAAACGCTCACCGAAACTGTTCCCAGACATAATCGCCCTCGCTCCGGCCGTATCTTCAGCCGGTAAATTGATCCTGGTATTCCAACAACTGCTGGCGGGTCAGCATGAACACACCCTCGCCGCCCCGCTCGAACTCGAACCACAGGAACGGCACCTGTGGCCAGGCGGCGATCACATGCCGGTCGCTGGCCCCCACCTCGACAATCAGCACGCCCTGCTCGGTCAGATAGCGCGCGGCATCGGCCAGCAGACGGCGGGTGAAGTCCAGGCCATCCTCGCCGGACGCCAGCGCCAGCGACGGTTCCTGATGGTACTCCGCCGGCATTGACTCCATTTCCTCACGGTCCACATAGGGCGGATTGGAGATGATCAGATCATAACCGGGATTGAGACCGTTCAGCCCGTCGGCCAGCAGCGGATGCACCTGGCCGGCAAGGCCATGGCCCTGGATATTGTGTTCGCACACGGCCAGCGCATCGGCGGAAATATCGCTGGCGTCCACCTGCGCCTGCGGCAAAGCATAGGCGCAGGCAATGGCAATGCAGCCACTGCCCGTGCACAGATCCAGCACCCGCTCCACCCGCTGCGGTTCCAGCCACGGCCGGAAACCGGCCTCGATCAGCTCGGCCAGCGGCGAACGGGGAATCAGCACCCGCTCATCGACATGGAAAGACAAACCGCAGAACCAGGCCTCCCGGGTCAGGTAAGGCACCGGGATGCGCTCATTGACGCGCCGGCACAGCAGCGCCACGAAACGTTCTATCTCGTCCGGCAGCAACCGGGCGTCCAGCAGCCGCGGGTCGCTGTCCAGCGGCAAGGCAAGCACGTGCATCAGCAGCGCCAGCGCCTCGTCACCGTGATCGTCGGTGCCATGGCCGAGAAACACCTGGCCGCGGCGCAGCGCCGATTCCGCCCAGCGCAAACAATCGCGCGGGGTGCACAGCACAGTGCGGGCCTGTTGTTGTTCGCGCGGTTCGATCACGTCGGTCTCCATGGCAATAGCAGGCGCACGCGCGCAGTAAACAACAAAAAAGAGTGGCAGGCGCGCAAGGGTAGCATATTTTGGCCCGGCAAGACCGGCCATTATCCCTTATCATCGGTGGCTGTTCACGGCCATTCGCTGGCCAAGGTTGCCAGTGCTTCGCAGCGGTCATTATGCTAGTGCTTTGCCGCCGGAACGCCTACCTTCACCAAGACAGGGATTTGCCGTCTTTCCATGAAAAAACGCCCCGTAATGATGATCACCGGCGCTGTCCAGGGGCTGGCGCAGGCGCTGGCCGAGCAACTGGCGGATGACTATCGTCTGGTGCTGGTGGACAGGGACCGCAAGGCCGGCGAGGCACTGGCGTCCACGCTGCGCCAGGACGGCGCCCAGGTATTTTTCTGTCGTGCGGACGTGCGCCGCGAAGCCGATCTGCAACAGGCCATGGCCCGTGCGCAGCGCCGCTGGGGGCGGCTGGACGTTGTCGTCAACGCCGCCGCCACGGTGGTCACCGGCGCCTTCGAGGCGACCAGCCTGGACAGCTGGCAAACCCTGTGGCGGCTGAATGTCATGGGCGCCGTGCAGAGCTGCCGGGCCGCCCTGCCCTTGATGACAGCACAGGGTCAGGGTTATCTGGTCAACATCGCCGATCTCTCGGGCATCACCGCGCCACCGGGCATGACCGCCCAGGCCGCCGGCAACGCGGCGCTGATCGCTTTCAGCGAGGCGCTGGCGTCTGAGTTGAGCGGTTCCGGCATCAAGGTCAGCGTGGTCTGCCCGGCTCCTTTCCACGGCCCCTCGCCCGCGCCCATCGAAGCGCCGGATCGGCTGAGCCGCGCCCGTCTGGAACGGGAACGGGCCAACGCCGAGGATGCCGATCAGGTGGCCGCCGCCATCGTCAAGGCCCTGGCGCGGCAACCGCTGTATATCTTCCCGCAACCCCGGGCGCGGCGCGCCTGGCGCTGCAAGCGCTGGTGGCCGGCGCGCTTTGCCCGGCGCATGGCGGCGCTGGGCGAGCGGCGGCGGCGTTATTCCTGAGGGCCGGAATACACTTCTTCGATATAGCGCAGGGTGTGGCGATAGTCACCCTCCAGCGCCTCGCCAAAGCGGGCGGCGATCAACCCTTCCAGCTTGCGTCCCACCAGCGGCAGCGACGAGCGCACCGCCACACGGGTTTCCTGGCTGGCGCCGTCGGCGCCGTCGGCACGCAAACACATGGAGCCGTGCACCTTCACCGGCACCGCGCCCAGCGTCATGCGGTAATCAGCCAGATAACCGCCTTCACTGGGACGCCAGCGGAATTCCGTACTCAGGTCGGCACGGGCCGGCAGCAGACGACGGGCGAACGGCGGCAGTTTGTCGACGCGGATTTCGATGGGCTGTATCACCCGCACCAGAAAAACGTCGCCCTGCGGCTGAAACCCTTCCAGCCGGTAATCCTTCACTTTTCCCCAGGCGTAACGCTGCGTGAAGAAATCCTTGCTGGTGAGGATCGCGTACAGCGCCTCCACATTGACCGGATATCGTCTCCAGACGGTTTCGTCCATGGTTGCTGTCCTCGGGCCGTCGCTCAGGCGGATGTTCGGGGGTCAGTGGGTAGCGTATCGCTTTCGTGATCCAGTGTCCGGTCGGCAAGAAAATCCTGTATTGCTTGCGCCACCGGCCCGGGATCGTCCATATGCACGTGATGCCGCCCTGGCAGGTCCACGCGCGTCAGGCGCGGCACCCACGCCTCGCGGTGGGCGAAGCGCCCGGCGCCGCCCAGACCGTCGTTGGCCAGCACCAGCAAGGTGGGCGCCTCGATGTGGCGGACGAAGCCCTCCACCTGTTGGTCCGTCAGCCGCAGCGAGGAGGTTACTCGCAAACGAATGTCGGTACGCCAGGTCCAGCCGCCGGGTACTTCCATCAGGCCGCGTTGGCAGAGCAGCCGGGCAGACTCCTCGTTCATGCCACCCAGCGCCGGCATGCGCGCCGCTACCGCTTGCTGCGGGTCGGCGTACACCGGCTTGCGTTTGCTCGGCAAAGTACGCATCTGCTCGATCGCCTTGCGCAACGTCTCCGCCACCTGATCCGGCGGGGTCGCCGGCGGACCCAGCCCTTCCAGCAGAATCAGCCGCTTCAGCCGGTCAGGGAAAGTGGCGGCGAACAGGCTGGCAACCCCCGCCCCCATGGAATGGCCCATCAGCACGAAACGGTCCCAGCCCATCTGCTCGGAAACTTCCAGCACCGAGCGCACATGGTCGATCAGGTGGGTGGCCAGTTCAGCGGGAGCGTGGTCGGAATGACCATGGCCGGAAAAATCCAGCGCCAGCATGGGATTGGGCAACCGCTCGGCCAGCGGGATGAACGAATTGGCGTTGTCCAGCCAGCCGTGCAGCGCCAGGATCGGCCAGTGGCGCGCGGTATCATCCCGCAGTGAGGCGTTGTCGCTCTCTTCACCGGCCCAGAACAGTCCGGCCAGTGTCTGACCCCAGGCGTGGAAGTGGCGCTCGGCGGGCTCACGCATGCTGCTTTCCCTCATCACCGACTGTCGGCGCCAGCCGCCGGTCGGCCAGCAGGTCCTGGTAGGCTTTCAGGACCAGTTCGGCGGTGCCTTCCGGATGTTGCAGCGGATACATATGACCACCGGGGGCAAACAGCCGTGTCAAACGGTGGCGGCGGGCGTGGCGAGCGCCGCAACGATGAAACAACGGCGGTGAATCTTCCCCGGTAATCAGCACACCCGGCACTTTGAGGCGCGGCAAATGGGTAACATTGGTGGGGGTTTCACTGAAGATGTCCGCCTCGATGCCCGGCCGGAAACGCAACTGCCAGCCCTCGCCTTTCCCCGGCACATTGCAGTGTTGCAGGCCATGCTCGAGATAATCGTCCAATGCGCGCGGATCGAATTCCTGGAACATCCGGCGTGACCGGAAATAGCTTTGCACGTCATCCCAGGTGGCCCAGTAATCCAGCCGCCCACGGCTTTTTTCCGCCAGCGGAGAACGCCGGTCCAAATGCAGCAGACGGGCGATACGCAGCGCAAGCCCTTCCCGGCCGTTGGCCATGGGGGGATCGAGCAGTAACACCGCCCGGAACCAGTCCGGATGCCGTTCGGCAACCAGAAACATCAGCGTCGCGCCCATGGAATGGCCCATGCCCACCAGCGGCTTCGGCAGCGGCGCCAGAAACGCCTCCAGCTCGCGGCTCAGGCTGCGCCAGCCACGATCCACCGGGTAGGCCGGGTCCTGGCCCAGGCACTCTGTCACCCGTACATCGAACTGACCGGCAAACGGGGCCAGAAAGGTATCGTAACTGTGCCCCGGGATACCGTTGGCATGGGCAAAAGCCAATACTGGCCGCGTTTCCGGGCCGCGAAATACCGCCGTCATGAATTCTCCTTGACAGGGCCACCTCCGATCCCCGGAAACCAGCCGCTGAGCAATGTCTGAGCCCGCCATTATAACGGCGCTGGCGGACAAACTCATGATGAAATCGGCGCACCGCCCCGGTAAGGTACACTGCAAACCACCGTATGGGCGAAACCACCGTACGGACCAGACCTCCAGGAGAGTTCATGACCCTGATTTCATTCAACGTCAATGGTATCCGCGCCCGCCTTCACCAGCTCGAAGCGGTGCTGGAGAAATACCAGCCGACCCTGCTCGGCCTTCAGGAAACCAAGGTGCAGGACAGCGAATTTCCCGAACAGGTGATCCGCGACTTTGGCTACCACCCTTATTATTTTGGTCAGAAAGGTCATTACGGTGTCGCCCTGATCACCCGCGAGCCGCTGGAACAGGTGTGGTACGGTTTTCCCGGCGATGGCGAGGACGCTCAGCGGCGCATGATCATCGGCCGCCTGCGCGATGCCGCCGGTCAGCCGGTAACGGTGCTCAACGGTTATTTTCCGCAGGGCGAGAACCGCAGCCATCCGGTCAAGTTTCCGGCCAAGGAAAAATTCTACCGCGACTTGCAGAGTTATTTGCAGGAACGGCACAGCCCGGACGAGCAATTGGCGATCATGGGGGATTTCAATATCTCCTCCACCGATCTCGACATCGGCATCGGTGAGGTCAACCGCAAACGCTGGCTGCGCGACGGCAAGACCAGCTTTCTGCCGGAAGAACGGGAATGGTGGCAACGGCTGGTCGGCTGGGGGCTGGTGGATACCTTCCGGCAGCGTTTCCCGGAGGTCGATGACACCTTTTCCTGGTTTGATTACCGCTCCAGAGGGTTCGATCAGGACCCGCGCCGCGGCCTGCGCATCGATACCATACTGGCTACCCGGCCGCTGCTCGAAAAGCTCACCGACGTCGGCATCGATCACCAGATTCGCGCCATGGAGAAACCCTCCGACCACTGCCCGGTGTGGAGCCGCTTCGAGAACCTGGGTGCATGAAGATCAAGCTGCATACCGAGAACCTGCACCCCAACCTGGACGGCCTGCGCTTCCTGGTGGACGTGCTGATGATCCTGCTGGTGCTCGCCAACCTGGGGCTGATTCTGTTCGACTGGGCCTACCAGGTTGCCGTCATCGAGCAGGGGCTGCAGCACTGGACGCCGGTATTTCATGCCTTCTACCGGGACCGGATACACGCTAATTTCAGCACCATCGATCTGGCTTTCGTGTCGGTCTATCTGGCGGAATTTTTCATCAGCTGGCTCGTGGCGGCCTGCCGCCGCACCTACTACCGCTGGTTCTTCTACCCTTTCATCCACTGGTACGATCTGCTCGGCTGTATCCCGGTGGGCAGTTTCCGCTGGTTGCGGATTCTGCGTCTGGTGAGCATCGCTTATCGCCTGCAACGACTGGGGGTGGTGGACTTCTCGCAAACCCTGCCGGGGCGCCTGGTCGCGCGCGGCTATGACATACTGGCCGAGGAAATCTCCGACCGGGTGGTCATCAAGGTATTGCAGGGCGCGCAACGGGAAATCCGCAGCGGCGGACAGATGATGCAACGCATCGAGAGCGAGGTGCTGGCGCCGCGCCGCGCTGAGTTGGTGGATTATCTGGTGGAGCGCATCGTCGAGGTCGCCCGGCGCAGCCACGACCAGTACCGCACTCCGCTGTCGGACTATCTGCTGCACGTCACCGACGAGGCCATCCGCCGCACCGCCGCCGGACGCAAGCTGGCCGCCATTCCGGTGGCCGGCCCGGCGGCCATCGCCCTGCTCGGCGAAACCGTCCGCGACGCCGGTACGGTGCTGGTCGACCAGTTCGTCGCGGACGTCACCTCCCCGGCCCACCGCGAGCAACTGGATACCTTGATCGACAGCCTGTTTTCCGTCGGCCATGGCGGACGCCGCCAGCTCAACGAACTGGTGCGTGAAACCCTGGTGGAGATTCTTGATCAGGTACAGACACAGGTGTCCGTCCAGCACTGGAAACAGAACTGAGCTGGTGGGTCAGCGCCCCGGCTCCCGCATCCAGCGCAGGCGGGCGCCGCCGGTGGCGGCCACCTCCACATCCAGACAGGCAACGGCGCCGACCCGGAACCCCGGCCGCGAATCGGGATCGCCCACCCAGGCGCCGGTCAGCAGCGACACCAGCGGCATGTGGCTGACCACCACCAGGCTGCTGTCGTCCGGATCGGGCTCTGACTGACCAAGCAGCCACCCGAGAAACTGTTCCGGCTTCGCCTCCGGCACCAGATAGCTGCAGGTTTCACGCTCCAGCCCGCCATATACACCGGCGATGCACAGCGCCGTTTGCTGGGCGCGCCGGTAGGGGCTGGCAATCAGCCGGTCCACGGTGACGCCCTCTTCGCGCAAGTCCTGCCACAGCGCCATCACCTCCACACGGCCGCGATCGGTCAGCGACCGCTCGGCGTCGGTGGGCGCCTGGGCCACGGCTTCGCCGTGCCGGCACAGATACACCTTCAAGGCGTTACTCCGTGGAAGCTGAATTCGACGTCGTGCTTGTGCTCGCCGCCCATCAGGCTGGCAATGATGGTGTCAAACGGCCGGTCTTCGTAGATCAGCTCGTAAAGCGCCGTCGCCAGCGGCATGTAGACATTCAGATCGCGGGCGCGATTGGCCACCAGTTTGATGGTATTGATGCCTTCGGCGGTCTGCCCCAGCTGCGTCACCGCCTGCTCCAGGGTGCGGCCCTTGCCGAGCTGAAAACCGACCTGATAGTTGCGTGACAGCGGCGAGGAACAGGTGGCGATCAGGTCGCCAACGCCGGACAGGCCGAGAAACGTCAGCGGGTTGGCGCCCTGTTCGACGGCGAAGCGGCTCATTTCCGCCAGTGCCCGGGTGAGCATGAAGCTGCGGCTGTTTTCACCGATACCGACGGCGGCGGCGATGCCGGAGGCTACCGCGTAAATGTTCTTCAGCGCGCCACCCAGCTCCACGCCGTAGATGTCCGGGTTGTCGTAAACGCGGAAATAATCACAGCTGAGTGCTTTCTGGATAGTCTGGCACAGCGCCTGATCGGGGCTGGCGATCACCGTGCCGGTGAACTTGCGTTCGACGATCTCTCTGGCCAGATTGGGGCCGCTGAGCACACCGATGCGGGTATGCGGCCATTCCCGTTCCAGCAGCTGGCTCATCAGCAGGAAACCGTGCTGGTAGATGCCTTTGGTGCAACTCACCACCAGGGTCTGATCGGCCACCTTGTCACGGGCCTGGCGCAACACCTCGACAAAGGCGCTGGACGGCACCGCCACGAACACCAGATCCGCCCGGTCCAGCACCGCCTCCAGCTCTTCGGTGGCGTGCACACCTTCGGGCAGCGCCTGGCCCGGCAGGTAGCGCGGATTTTCCCGATCCTCGTTGATGGCCGCCGCGGTTTCCGGATCACGCACCCAGAGCCGCGTTTGATGACCGTTCTCCGCCAGGATGCTGGCCATGGCGGTACCAAAGCTACCGCCACCCAGAATGGCGGCGGTGTGTTTGTGCTGCTCCATGAAGCGGCGCCTTGTACTCCACGGCGCCCATCAAACGGCGCCGGAGGGGTGGATTTCGATGCATCATACCCGCGCCGGCCCCGGAGAATCCAGGCTCGCGGCGCGGGCACCTCCCGCGCGCCCGGAAACCGCGTCAACGTTACCGTAGGGTGGATAAGCGCAGCGCATCCACCGGGTAACCCGGAAACCGCGTCAAAGTCGCTCGCTGCGTTCCTGCAGAAGCTGGTTGAGACGGCGGGCAGTGGCGGCCGGGTCACGCGGCAGGCGACCTTCCGCCAGCAGCGCCTGATCAAGCAGCAACTCGGCCAGTTCATTGAAATCATCCCCGGCATCGATGCGCGCCATGCGCGTCAGCAGCGGATGCTTGAGATTGATCTCCAGAGTCGGTTTGCTCTCCGGCACCGGTTGCCCGGCCGCCTCCAGCATCATGCGCATTTGCGGGCCGAGATCGTCCTTGCCGAGCACCAGACAGGCCGGCGAATCCACCAGCCGGGCGGTGGCACGCACCGTTTCCACTTTCTCGCCCAGCGCCTCGGCGAGGCGGCCGACCACCGGGTTATCCGCCTCCGCTTGCGCCGCCGTTTCATCGGCCGCATCCATTTCCAGTTCGCCGCGGGCCGCGTTGACCAGCGCCTTGCCCTGGTATTCCGTGAGATAGCCGGTCATCCATTCGTCGATGCGCTCGCTCAGCAGCAGCACTTCGATGCCTTTCTTGCGAAACACTTCCAGGTGCGGGCTGTGGCGCGCATTGTCCAGGCTGTCGGCGAGCAGGTAGTAGATCTTGTCCTGCCCTTCGGCGGCCCGTTCAAGATAACCATCCAGGCTCACGGCGCCGGGTGCCGGCTGTTCCGTCGAGGCAAAGCGCAACAGGCCGGCGATGGCCTCGCGGTTGTCGCTGTCCTCACCAATACCCTCCTTGAGCACATCACCGAACTGGCTCCAGAAGGTGGCGTAGTTTTCTTCTTCCTTGCCGAGTTTCTTCAGCATTTGCAGGACGCGCTTGGTCAGCGCGGCGCGGATCTTGCGCACCGGGCCGTAATCCTGCAACAGCTCGCGGCTGACGTTGAGCGGCAGCGCCGGGGCGTCGATCACGCCCTTGATGAAACGCAGATACAGCGGCAGAAACTGCTCCGCCTGCTCCATGATGAACACCCGCTGCACATACAGCTTGAGCCCGCGGTTGCCTTCACGCTGATAAAGATCGAACGGCGCCCGCGCCGGCACGTACAGCAGGCTGGTGTATTCCAGCGAGCCCTCCACCTTGTTGTGGCTCCAGGTCAGCGGGTCCTGGAAATCACGGGCGACATGCTTGTAGAAGGTTTTGTACTCGTCATCCGAGATATCCTGCCGGGAGCGCTGCCACAGGGCGGTGGCCGAGTTGACCGTTTCCCATTCCGCGGCGTCCTCTTTTTCGTCTTTTTCGTCGGCTTTGAGCATCTGGATGGGGAAAGCCACATGATCGGAATATTGCGCGATCACCTGGCGCACCTTGAAAGCGTCGAGAAATTCCTTGGCGTCCTCACGCAAATGCAACACCACCGTCGTACCGTGCTGTTTAAGTTCGCGGTCTTCAATGGTGAATTCGCCCTGCCCGTCGCTCTCCCAGCAAACGCCTTGCGACGCCGGGGCACCGGCCCGGCGGCTGAGCACCTCGACCCGCTCGGCGACGATGAAGGCCGAATAGAAGCCGACGCCGAACTGGCCGATCAACTGGGCGTCCTGCTTGCTTTCGCCGGTCATCTGGGCAAGAAACTTCTCGGTGCCGGAGCGGGCGATGGTGCCCAGATTGTCGGTGATCTCCTCACGCGACATGCCGATGCCGTTGTCGGCGATGCTCAGTGTGCCCTGTTCCTTGTTCGCCGTGACGCGAATCCAGGGTTGCGTGTCCCCTTCCATCAGATCCGCGTTGTCCAGAGCCTCGAAGCGCAGCTTGTCGCAGGCATCGGAAGCGTTGGAAATCAATTCGCGCAGAAAGATTTCCCGGTTGCTGTACAGGGAATGCACCATCAGGTGCAGCAGGCGGGATACTTCCGCCTGAAAACCACGGGTTTCGCGGTTGTTGGACATGGAATGATTCTCCATTGCATTGTTTGTTTCAGGCCATTGCTTGTTTCGGGCCATTGCCCGTTGCGGACCTTTGCTGGCTTGTTGTCGGCGCGGCCGCCGGCTCAAGCGCAAAAGATGGGAGTGGCGCGAGGCATTTTCAAGACCCGCGGCAAGCGGCGCAGCGCCCGGCCCGGCCCGGCCTCCAGGGCGGCTTCCGGTGGCTGGATTGCCGATGAAAAAAATACTTGTCTCGGCGCTTGTCTGACGTTATATAGGCGCTTGAGGTAGTCAGGCAAAACGCTCGACGTGAAGCGTTGCCTTGGTACCCGGTTGTTTACGGCGGTTCCCATTGCGAAGGAGGCGGCCATGAGTGACCGACGCACTGAGCATGACTATGAGTCGGAAGAGCTATTGATGAACGATGATTTCGATTACGACGAACTGAGCGAAGACGAGGAGCTCCAGGAGGAGCAGGCGCAGCGCTCCCGGTTCAATCTGAGCATGCGTCATCGCATCGAGGAGCGGCTTGAGGAACGGCGCCTGCGACGCGAACTGGACGCTTACGATGACTTTGGGCCCGATGACGAGGACGAAGACATTCTGCACTGATTCGCGCCGGGGCGGCCTGGTGTTCGTCGGGTTTCATGACCAGGGTCGCAGATACAGGGTATCGTGAATTTCGTCACGCAGGGTGCCGGGCACGCCGGCCTGTTCGGCAAACGATCGCCATTTCGACACCACCGCCTGCACCTCGGCAACGATTTTCGCGGCACGTCCCCGCTTCATCGACGCCGCCCTGGCGCAGGCGTTGAAATCTTCCATCGTGAAGTGGTCGCGTTTTCCGTTCATGGTCATCTGGTGGCTGGCCGTCCAGGCGCCCGTCGGGTTGAAGCTCCAGGTCATATCGAAGGCCGGCGCCAGCGACCACTCGCCGGACTTGTTCATCAGAAAGGCGATATTCTTCACGTGGTCATCCTGATTGCGCGCCACGATGTTGAAGACCATGCGGCGGTAAAGCTGCTCGATGGACTGCATCGGCAAGCGCAGTTGCCGCATTGTCAGCAGAGCCTGCTCGTAGCTGTAGGCACCGGCCAGATTGAAATCGAAATGAGCCAGGGCACAAAGTGACTGCATGTGCCGTTTTTCTCCGCTGGCCAGACGATCGAAACGGCGCGTCATGAAGTGCGACCGCCCACGCTCCCTGAACAGCCGGCACTCGCTCATTTCAATGCCGCACTCCTGCGCCATCCGGTAGTAGGCATACTCGACGAGCCCGTAGCCCTTGGGATCTTCCAGTTCCTTGTCCTTGTTGCCATTGACACCATCGAACTTCAGCAGCCAGTACTCGAATCCCTCGCCGGCATCGACCTGGCCGGATCGCACCTCGTTGGTGGTTGGATTCCATGCAATCACCGCCTTTGCCCTGGCGCCGCCAGCGGATGTGCCCACGCGCAGAATATCCCGGAGTGCACTCTCACTGCCTTGATCCGAAAAAGAGGCCTGTAGATGGTTGCGGTAAGCCAGTATGTTCGAGGCAAGTTCGACCAGCCGGTCCACTTCGATGCGCGTGCTCCGTGTTGCCTGAGGGCCGATGGCAGGAGCGAACTCCAGTGCTCCCATGCCACGGCTGCCGGTATAGCAAAGCCGTTCCACCGCGTTGAAGGAGTCCGGCTGTCGCCCTTGCGATGCCAGCCAGGCATCGATCAATGCATTACCGAATCGATCAGGCAACGAGTCGGCCAGCAGGCCAGGCAGCCCGTGAAAGGTCTGACGGGCAAGCGCGGGAAAGCGATACACGCGCCTGGAAAGCGGCATCACGATCGGAGCCACCTGAATGCCGCTTTGCGCAAAGGCGGCATCGTATTCGAAGCTGGCGACCTCCTCCCCGTCCTGCAACGAGACCGCGCCGATGGTTCTGCCCCACAGTCTGACCTCGGCGAGCGTGCTCATGGCTTGTCGTCCCAGCGCCATGGCTTGTCCGCCACTTTTGCGCCGCGGCGCCCTGGAGCCCGCTGCCGGGTCTTGCCTTTTCGCTTCAACAAATCCATCGGGCCGGGGCCGGATTCCGGTATCAGACCATCCAGCCCCGATGCGGCATCCAGCACCCGCAGCACGCGAATCAGTGTGGTCAGCTGCGACGTTTGCCCGGCCTCGATGCGTTCGAGGGTACGTTTGGCAATGCCCGCCTGCTCGGCCACGTCGGCCTGGGTCAGCTCCATTTCAAGCCGACGGCCAGCAATACGCGTGCCCAATTCCGCCAGCACGGCCTCGTCTGTGAGTAGATCGTTGATTTTCATAGTCGCAATATATGACGAATAAATAGCCTTATGAACGGTACATCGCCATAGTTTACGATATATTTCGCCAAAAAGCAGCTTTCATATATCGTCAAATATTTAGAGAAAACGCAAGAAAAAGCGTTTATTCGTAATATATTGCGTTATACGATTAGTGCGGAAGGAAACGACAGAGGCCGGCATCAATGCCGGCCTCTGTCGGTCAAGCAGGAACAGCAATACTTACCAGCCGGTTGCCCGCCGTACGCCTTCGCCGATCTCGGCGGGGTTGCGCACCGTTACCACGCCGGCGGCTTCCAGCGCAGCGAACTTCTCGGCTGCAGTGCCCTTGCCGCCGGCGATGATGGCGCCGGCATGGCCCATACGCTTGCCGGCCGGCGCGGTGACGCCAGCGATATAGCTGACCACCGGCTTGGTGACGTTGGCCTTGATGTAAGCGGCGGCTTCATCTTCCGCGGTGCCACCGATCTCGCCGACCATGACGATCGCTTCGGTCTGCGGATCGTTCTGGAACATTTCCAGCGCGTCGATGAAGGTGGTGCCCGGAATCGGATCGCCGCCGATGCCGATGCAGGTGGACTGGCCGTAACCCAGCTGGGTGGTCTGGTTGACCGCCTCGTAGGTCAGTGTCCCGGAGCGGGACACGATGCCCACCTTGCCCGGCTTGTGGATGTGACCGGGCATGATGCCGATCTTGCATTCGCCGGGGGTGATCACGCCCGGGCAGTTGGGGCCGATCAGGCGCACGCCTTGACGCTGGGAGATGTATTCCTTCACGTACAGCATGTCCAGTGCCGGAATGCCTTCGGTGATGCAGACGATCAGCTCGATGCCGGCATCCGCCGCTTCCAGGATGGAGTCCTTGCAAAATGCCGCCGGTACGTAGATCACGGAGGCGGTGGCGCCGGTTTCCTTGACGGCATCGGCGACGGTGTTGAACACTGGCAGGTCGAGATGCTTCTGACCGCCTTTGCCGGGGGTCACGCCGCCCACCATCTTGGTGCCGTAGGCGATGGATTGCTCGGTGTGCAGGGTGCCCTGGCTGCCGGTCAGACCCTGGCAGATCACCTTGGTGTTCTTGTCGATCAATACGCTCATTTGGCACCTCCAGCGGCCTTCACCACCTGCTCGGCAGCATCGTCAAAACTCTTCGCGGCGATGATGTTCATGCCGCTGTCGGCCAGCGTCTTGGCGCCCAGCTCGGCATTGTTGCCTTCCAGCCGCACTACCACCGGCACACTCACGCCCACTTCCTGAACCGCGCCGATGATGCCTTCGGCAATCAGATCGCAGCGCACGATGCCACCGAAGATGTTGACCAGAACGGCCTTCACCTGGTCGTCGGAGAGAATGATCTTGAAGGCTTCGGTGACCCGTTCCTTGGTGGCGCCGCCGCCCACGTCCAGGAAGTTGGCGGGCGCGCCGCCTTTCAGCTTGACCA
>CAYMKZ010000006.1:0-49734 GCA_964391345.1 uncultured Alcanivorax sp. | reverse complement strand
GCGGTGGAAGCCGGCTCCCGTAAGCCGATCAAAACCTGGTCCCGTCGCTCCATGATCATCCCGGAGATGGTGGGCCTGACCATTGCGGTGCATAACGGCCGCCAGCATGTTCCGGTACTGATCACCGAGCACATGGTGGGCCATAAGCTGGGCGAATTCGCCCTGACCCGCCATTTCCGCGGGCACATCGTGGACAAGAAGGCTAAGCGATAAGGTGACTGCCATGGCGACTGAAATTGCAGCCCGTCTGCGGGGCGCGAGAATTTCTGCTCAGAAGGCCCGCCTTGTGGCCGACCAGATTCGCGGCCTCGAAGTGGAGAAGGCATTGAACGTTCTTGCCTTCAGCCCGAAAAAGGCGGCGCAGATTGTTAAAAAGGTGCTGGAGTCCGCGATTGCCAACGCGGAAAACAACGAAGGCGCTGACGTGGATGAGCTGAAGGTATCCACCATTTTCGTGGATGAGGGTATGTCGATGAAGCGTATTCGTCCTCGCGCCAAAGGCCGGGCGGATCGCATTCTCAAGCGTACATGCCACATTACTGTGAAAGTCTCGGAAGGTCAGGAGTAACCAGATGGGTCAGAAAGTTCATCCGATCGGTATTCGCCTGGGCATTGTCAAGGAGCACAACTCCCTCTGGTATGCCGGGCCGAAAACCTATTCCGATTGCCTGGTTACCGATCTTCAGGTGCGTGAGTATCTTTTCAAGCGCCTCAAGAATGCGTCGGTGAGTCGTGTGAAGATCGAACGTCCCTCCGAGAACGTTCGCATCACCATCTCGACAGCGCGCCCGGGTATCGTGATCGGCAAGAAAGGTGAAGACGTTGAACGCCTGCGCCGTGACGTTGCCGCCAAGATGGGTGTGCCGGTACACATCAATATCGAAGAAGTGCGCAAGCCCGATATCGATGCCCGCCTGGTGGGCGACAACATCGCCGGCCAGTTGGAGCGCCGGGTGATGTTCCGCCGCGCCATGAAGCGTGCTGTTCAGAATGCGATGAAAGCGGGCGCCGAAGGTATTCGGGTTCAGCTTTCCGGACGGCTTGGCGGCGCCGAGATTGCCCGTACCGAATGGTACCGTGAGGGCCGGGTTCCGTTGCATACACTGCGTGCCGATATTGACTACGCCAGTGTTCGTGCGGAAACCACGTATGGAACCATCGGCGTCAAGGTCTGGATCTTCCGTGGCGAAGTGCTTGGCGGCATGGAGCAGGTACAGGAAGAGCAGAAGCAGTCCAAGGGCGCCAAAAAGCGCGGCCGTGGTTAAAGGGTAACAAGCGATGTTGCAGCCGAAGCGTACTAAATTCCGGAAAATCATGAAGGGCCGTAACCGCGGCCTGGCTCAGCGGGGCAGCAAGGTGTCGTTTGGCACCATCGGTCTCCAGGCGACCGGCCGTGGCCGGATTACCGCCCGCCAGATTGAAGCCGCGCGTCGTGCCATGACTCGTCATATCAAGCGGGGCGGCAAGATCTGGATCCGTGTTTTTCCTGACAAGCCGATCACTCAGAAGCCTCTCGAAGTGCGGATGGGTAAAGGCAAGGGCAACGTAGAGTACTGGGTGGCACAGATTCAACCGGGCCGCATGCTCTACGAAATGGAAGGTGTATCTGACGACGTGGCGCGCGAAGCGTTTCGTCTGGCCGCGGCCAAGCTGCCCGTCAGCACCCGCGTTGTGACTCGGACGGTGATGTAAGCCATGAAAGCGAGCGAACTGAGAGAAAAAAGTGTCGAGGAGTTGCGCGAGCAGCAACTCAACCTGCTTGAACAGCAGTTCAAGATGCGCATGAAGCAGTCGTCCGGGCAGTTGTCGCAAACCCATCAACTTGGGGTGGTTCGCCGTGATATCGCACGGGTCAAAACCATTCTGAGAGAGAAGCAGGGTAACTAATCATGGCAGAGGCGAAAGAAAGTCTGCGTCGGACCGTGACCGGCAAAGTGGTCTCCAACAAGGGCGACAAGACTATCACCGTACTGGTGGAACGTCGGGTTCAGCACCCCATTTACGGAAAGATCATCAAGCGGTCCAGCAAATTGATGGCGCATGATGAGCAGAATCAGTGCAACGAAGGTGACCTGGTCACGATCGAAGAGTGCCGCCCGTTGTCCAAGCGCAAGAGCTGGACGCTGATTGGTGTGGTGGAAAAGACCAACAAGGTCTGACCGACGTTGCCGTGGCTGCCTGCAGGGCAGGAGTTGGAGAGAGTAAGCGATGATTCAGACCGAAACCATGCTCGAAGTCGCCGATAACAGCGGTGCTCGTCGAGTCCAGTGCATCAAGGTGCTGGGTGGGTCCCACCGCCGCTACGCGGGTATTGGCGACATCATCAAGGTCACAGTGAAGGAAGCGATTCCGCGCGGCCGCGTCAAGAAAGGCGACGTGATGACCGCGGTGGTGGTGCGCACTCGCAAGGGTGTGCGCCGTCCGGATGGCTCCCTGATTCGTTTTGATGAAAATGCGGCGGTGTTGTTGAACAACAACAAGGCGCCGGTGGGAACCCGGATCTTTGGACCGGTGACCCGCGAACTGCGTACCGAGCAGTTCATGAAGATTATTTCCCTGGCACCGGAAGTTCTGTAAAGGCGGGTGAAGGCAATGCTCAAGATCAAGCGTGATGACGAGGTCATCGTAATCGCGGGCAAGGACAAAGGTAAGCGCGGAAAAGTTCGTCGCGTACAGTCCGATGGCCGGCTTGTTGTCGCTGGGGTGAACCTGGTGAAGAAGCACGTGCGCGCCAACCCCAATCAGGGTGTGCAGGGCGGTATCGTGGAGCAGGAAGCGGCGATTCAGGCATCCAATGTGGCCATCTGGAACTCGAAGACCAGCAAGGCTGATCGCGTTGGTTTCCGCGTCGAAGATGGCAAGAAAGTACGCTTCTTCAAGTCCAGCGGCGAAGCGCTGGACGCGTGAGACAGGTGAACCATGAGTGATCTGAAGAAGGTTTACAAAGAAGAGATTGTACCGAAGCTCAAAGAAGAGCTCGGTCTCGCTAATATCATGGAAGTGCCGAAAATCACCAAGATCACCCTGAACATGGGTGTGGGTGAGGCCGCTGCTGATCGCAAGGCCATTGAGGGCGCACTTTCCGACATGACGGCGATTGCCGGCCAGAAGCCGTTGATTACCAAGGCCCGCAAGTCCGTGGCCGGATTCAAGATCCGTGAAGGCTGGCCGATCGGCTGCAAGGTGACCCTGCGCAACAAGCGCATGTACGAATTCCTGGATCGCCTGGTGAGCATCGCGATTCCCCGTGTTCGGGATTTTCGCGGCCTCAACCCGAAGTCCTTTGACGGCCGGGGCAACTACTCCATGGGGTTGCGCGAGCAGATCGTGTTCCCGGAGATCGAGTTCGACAAGGTCGACAAGCTGCGTGGTCTGGATATCACCATCACCACCACGGCCAGGACCGACGATGAAGCACGGGCGCTGCTGCGCGCCTTCAACTTCCCGCTGAAGGGCTGAGAGGATTTGTCATGGCAAAGGTCTCTATGAAAAACCGGGAGGCGAAGCGTGCCAAGCTGGTTGAGCGCTACGCCGCCAAGCGCCAGACGCTGAAAGCGATCATTCATGATCCCAATGCCGAACCCGAGGCAAAGTGGGACGCTCAGATGCAGCTGCAAAAGCTGCCGCGTGATTCGTCACCGGCACGCCGGCGCAACCGCTGTCGCCTGACCGGTCGTCCGCACGGCTACTACCGGAAGTTTGGTCTGAGCCGCATCAAGCTGCGTGAAGCAGCGATGCGTGGCGATGTTCCCGGCCTGGTCAAATCCAGCTGGTAATTGAGTTATAGCGGAGCGATTGCAGCATGAGCATGCAAGATACCCTGGCGGACATGTTTACCCGTGTTCGCAATGCGCAAATGGCCCGGAAAGCCAAGGTGGAAGTTCCTTCCTCCAAGGCCAAAGAGGCAATTGCCAAAGTTTTGCAGGAAGAAGGTTATATCGACGGTTTCACGGTATCCGGCGACAAGAAGCCGGTGATGACCGTGCAATTGCGGTATTTCGAGGGCAAACCGGTCATCGAGAAGATCGCCCGTGTCAGCCGTCCGGGCCTGCGCATCTACAAGAGCGCCGGAGAGATTCCCAAGGTCAAAGGTGGCCTGGGTGTAATGATCGTGTCCACCAACCAGGGCATTATCTCGGATCGAGCCGCACGCCAGGCCAATGTCGGTGGCGAACTGATCTGTGAAGTTTCCTGATCAATCGGTGTAGACGGGTTTAGGTGCAGCAATGTCTAGAGTAGCGAAGAATCCGGTAAAATTGCCCAAGGGCGTCGAAGTCAAGATCGATGGCCGGAAGGTGTCCGTGAAAGGACCCAAGGGCAGCCTGGAACATGAAGTTCACGAGCTGGTCGAAATTTCGGTCAACGAAGGGGTTTTCACGCTCAAACCGCGTGAAGAATCGCAGCAGGCCTGGGCACTTGCCGGGACCACGCGAGCCCTGGTCAACAATCTGGTGATTGGTGTATCGGAAGGGTTCGAGCGCCGGCTGATCCTCAACGGTGTGGGCTATCGCGCCCAGGCCCAGGGAAAGACGCTGAACCTGACCCTTGGCTTTTCCCATCCGGTGGCTTATGCCCTGCCGGAAGGTATCACCATTGAGACGCCGACTCAGACCGAGATCGTCATCAAAGGCATTGACAAGCAACTGGTAGGTCAGGTTGCCGCCAATGTCCGGGGTTTCCGCCCGCCTGAGCCCTACAAGGGCAAAGGGGTGCGCTATGCTGATGAGCAAGTGCGCCGTAAGGAAGCCAAGAAGAAATAATCGTTGAGACTAGAGCCATGATGGACAAGAAAGTTGCACGTCTGCGCCGGGCCAAGCGAACCCGCTTGAAGATCCGCGAAGACGGTCAGATTCGTCTCTGCGTACATCGCACTCCGCGCCATATTTACGCGCAGGTTACCAGTGCGGCTGGTGATCAGGTGCTGGCGACGGCGAGTACGGTCGAGAAAGATTTGCGTGACGGCGTAACCGGCAATGCCGAGGCCGCCGCCAAAGTCGGGGCGCTGATCGCTCAGCGCGCCAAGGATGCTGGCGTGGCCCGTGTGGCCTTCGACCGTTCCGGTTTCCGTTATCACGGTCGTGTAAAAGCGCTGGCCGAGGCCGCGCGCGAAAACGGGCTTGAATTCTAAGGTGCTTGGTTATGGCGAAAGTTGATCCCAACGAAGGTCTCCAGGAGAAGCTGGTTCAGGTGAACCGGGTTGCCAAGGTAGTCAAGGGTGGCCGTATCTTCGGCTTCACCGCGCTGACCGTGGTGGGAGATGGTAAAGGCAAGGTAGGCTTCGGTCGCGGCAAGGCCCGCGAAGTGCCTGCGGCTATCCAGAAAGCTCTGGAGGCGGCTCGCCGCAATATGATCCAGGTGGATCTTCAGGGCACTACCATTCAGCACCCGATCAAGGCTCGTCATGGCGCCTCCAAGGTGTACATGCAGCCGGCGAACGATGGTACCGGTGTGATTGCCGGCGGTGCCATGCGCGCGGTGCTGGAAGTCGCCGGCGTGCAGAACGTATTGGCCAAGTGCTATGGCTCCACCAATCCGGTCAACGTGGTACGAGCCACTTTCAATGGTCTCAAGCAAATGACTTCCCCGGAATCGGTGGCGGCCAAGCGTGGCAAGTCCGTTGAAGAGATTCTCAGCTAAGTGCAGACAGGCGGAACGTAACCATGGCTGACAAGATCAAAGTAACGCAGATTAAAAGCACTCACGGGCGGCTGGAAAGCCACAAGGCCTGTGTGCGCGGCCTCGGGCTGCGCAGGATCCGTCATACGGTTGAAGTGGAAGATACTCCTGCGGTTCGCGGCATGATCAACAAGGTCGCGTACCTGGTCCAGGTAGAGGGAGAGTAAGCGATGCGCCTCAATGATTTGCATCCCGCCGAGGGTGCCAAGCCGTCCGCGAAGCGGGTGGGCCGGGGTATTGGCTCCGGGCTGGGCAAGACCGGCGGTCGCGGCCACAAGGGTCAGAAATCCCGTTCCGGTGGTACTGTGAAGCCTGGTTTCGAAGGCGGCCAGATGCCGCTGCAGCGTCGCGTGCCGAAGTTCGGTTTCGTTTCCAAGCTGGCCATGGAGACCGCCGAGGTTCGCCTGGCGGAGCTGGCCAAGGTGGACGGCGACGTCGTGGATCTGGCCTCTCTGAAGAAGGCCGGCGTAGTACGCTCAGACAAGAAGCGCGCAAAGATTGTCCTGCGTGGCGAAATTGACCGTGCGTTGACCATCCGTGGCGTTGCGATCACCAAAGGTGCTCGCGAAGCCGTGGAAAAGGCTGGCGGTAAAGTCGAGGAATAATAGGCGGGGCTATGGCCAAGAACCGTGCACATACGCTGAACAAGAACACGACCGGCCGCGGTGGTGCCGCCCGGGAGCTGATGCGCCGTCTTGGCTTCCTGGCGGGAGCCTTTCTGGTATTCCGTATCGGGGCGCATATTCCGGTGCCGGGGATGAACCCGGATGCACTGGAGCAGATGTTCAACAACAACCAGGACACCATCCTGGGGCTGTTCAACATGTTTTCCGGTGGTTCTCTGGAGCGCATGAGTGTTTTTGCTCTCGGGATCATGCCGTACATCACCGCCGCCATCATCATCCAGATGATGACGCCGGTGCTGCCCAGCCTTGACCAGCTGCGCAAGGAAGGCGAGCAGGGGCGGCGCAAGCTGACCCAGTACACTCGCTACCTGACCGTATTGCTGGGGGCGGTTCAGTCGTTTGGCGTGTGCGCCGGTCTGGCCAGCCAGGGAATCACCCTGCTGCCGGAAGGGGCCACCTCCATGCAGGTTGCCGGTTTCTACTTCGTGGCGGTGTCCACGCTGCTGACCGGGACCGTGTTCCTGATGTGGCTGGGCGAGCAGATCACCGAGCGGGGTGTCGGCAACGGTATCTCGATGCTGATTTTCGCCTCGATCGTGTCCGGCTTGCCGGGAGCGGTTGCGCAGACGTTCGAATCGGCTCGCCAAGGTGATCTGAGCCTGCTGGGCATGCTGCTGGTGTTCGTGGTGGTGCTGGCAGTGATCTTCGGTGTGGTGTTCATGGAGCGCGGGCAGCGTCGCATTACCGTGAATTACGCGCGCCGTCAGCAGGGCCGGCGGATCTATGCGGCGCAGCAAAGCCATCTGCCGCTGAAGGTGAACATGGCGGGCGTTATTCCGCCGATTTTCGCCAGTTCCATGTTGCTGTTTCCGGCATCGCTGACGCAGTGGTTCAGCAGCGCCAATTCGGATTCGCTGATGGGGCAGATGCTGCGTAGCGTCAGCGATGCGCTGATGCCTGGTACGCCGCTGTACATTCTGCTGTTCACGCTGGCGATCATGTTCTTCTGCTATTTCTACACGGCCCTGGTGTTCAATCCCAAGGACATAGCGGACAACCTGAAGAAGTCGGGCGCCTACATTCCCGGGATTCGCCCCGGTGAGCAGTCGACCCGCTATATCGACACGGTGATGGGCCGGCTGACCCTGATCGGAGCGGTCTACATGACATTGGTCTGCCTGTTGCCTCTGGGTCTGCAGGCGGTCTGGAACGTACCTTTCTACCTGGGTGGCACCTCGCTGTTGATTGTGGTGGTGGTGGTGATGGACTTCTGGTCGCAGGTCAATGCGCACCTGATGTCCACTCAGTATGAAAAGTTGATGAAGAAGGCCAACCTGAAGGGGTATGGCAGCACCGGTCTGGTGCGTTAATAGAGCGAGGCGAGTGCAATGAAAGTTCAGGCTTCTGTGAAGAAGATCTGCCGCAACTGCAAGGTGATCCGTCGCAAGGGTCGCGTGATGGTGATCTGCAGTGCCGAGCCACGGCACAAGCAGCGCCAGGGTTAAGGTAACCTTCTTTTTCCTATTGTTTGGTTGAAATTCAGACGGGGTAACGCTAGACTCTTCCGCCTTTCAGCGCCAGAGCCTGGCACCCCGCGATTTGTGAATCGGAGATATTCGGATGGCCCGTATTGCAGGCGTTAACATTCCGGACAACAAGCATGCGGTGATTTCCCTCACCTATATTTTCGGGATCGGTCGTACTCGTGCCCAGCAGATCTGCAAGCTGGCCGGTATCGATCCTGCCACCCAGGTGGGAAGCCTTTCTGGCGATGAGCTTGATGCGGTCCGCGGTGAGGTGGCGAAGTTCCATACCGAAGGCGATCTGCGTCGGGAAGTGAACATGAATATCAAGCGGTTGATGGACTTGGGCTGCTATCGCGGCATCCGTCATCGCCGTGGTTTGCCCCTGCGGGGCCAGCGAACCAAGACCAACGCCCGGACCCGCAAGGGACCGCGGAAACCGATCCGCAAGTAAGTCCTGAATCTGGATAAGTAGCATGGCTAAAGCGAAACGAGATAGTGGCGCACGTCGCAAGAAGGTGACACGGACCGTTGCGGACGGTATCGCGCACGTTCACGCGTCGTTCAACAACACCATCATCACCATCACCGACCGTCAGGGCAATGCATTGTCCTGGGCGACGTCCGGTGGCGCAGGCTTCCGGGGCTCCCGCAAGAGCACCCCGTTCGCCGCCCAGGTGGCTGCCGAGAACGCCGGCAATGCCGCCAAGGATTATGGTCTGAAGAACCTGGAAGTGCGGGTGAAAGGTCCGGGCCCTGGCCGTGAGTCTTCGGTTCGCGCGCTCAATGCCTGCGGATACAAGATCACTCACATTCAGGACGTGACGCCGATTCCTCATAACGGCTGTCGTCCGGCCAAGAAACGCCGCGTGTAACGGGAGTCAGAGCGAGATGGCAAGATACATCGGTCCCAAGTGCAAGCTTTCCCGTCGTGAAGGCACCGATCTTTTTCTGAAGAGCGGCATCCGCCCTCTTGAGTCCAAGTGCAAGGCGGAGCAGGCCCCTGGTCAAGCCGCTGCCGGCCGTCGCCCGGGGCGTTTGTCGGATTACGGTGTGCAGCTGCGCGAGAAGCAGAAAGTGCGCCGCATGTATGGCGTGCTGGAAAAGCAGTTCCGCAGCTACTACAAGAAGGCCGCCCGTTCCCGTGGCGCCACCGGTGAGGTGCTGCTGCAACTGCTGGAAGGTCGTCTGGACAACGTGGTTTACCGCTTCGGTTTCGGGGCGACCCGTTCGGAAGCCCGGCAACTGGTGGCCCACCGTGCGATTCTGGTCAACGGCCAGAGTGTCAACGTGGCTTCCTACCAGGTGAAGGCCGGTGACGTGATTTCCGTGCGTGAGAAGTCCAAAGCCCAGTTGCGCGTCAAGAACGCCATGGAGCTGGCTCAGCAGCGCGGCTTCCCGACCTGGGTGGAAGTGGATGAGAAGAAGTTCGAAGGCGTTTTCAAGGCCCTGCCGGAGCGTGTCGATCTGCCTGCAGAGATCAATGAAAACCTGATCGTCGAGCTGTACTCCAAGTAAAGACTGTCTGAGGGATCTCTATGACCGCCGTGAACGAATTTCTCACGCCCCGCTCGATCGCGGTCAACGCGATCAGCGAGACGCAAGCCAAGGTCGTGCTGGAGCCTCTGGAGCGTGGGTTTGGCCATACTCTGGGCACGGCGCTGCGTCGTATCCTGTTGTCCAGTATGCCTGGGTGCGCGATCACCGAAGTGGAGATCGATGGCGTTCAGCACGAGTATTCTTCCATCGAGGGCGTGCAGGAGGATGTCATCAACATCCTGCTCAATCTCAAGGGTGTGTCCCTGAAGATGGAAGGCCGTGAGGAAGTCACTCTGGAGCTGGTCAAGAAAGGGCCGGGTGCGGTCACGGCTGGCGATATCCAGCGCGACCACAACGTTGAAATCATCAACCCGGATCATCTGATCTGCACTATCACCGGTGATACGGAACTGCGTATCAGCATGAAGGTGCGCCAGGGTCGTGGTTACGAAGCGGCCGACAGCCGTCTGAACGACGAGGATGAGACTCGCGGTATCGGTCATCTGCAACTGGACGCCAGCTACAGCCCCGTGCGCCGTGTCGCGTATGTGGTTGAGGCGGCTCGTGTGGAGCAGCGTACCGATCTGGACAAGCTGGTAATCGATCTCGAGACGGACGGCACCATTGATCCGGAAGAAGCGATTCGCCGCGCGGCCACCATTCTGCAACAGCAGATCTCCGTATTCGTGGATCTCGAGCAGGATGCCAAGCCGGAGCCGAAGCAGGAGCGCGAGGAAATCGATCCGATCCTGCTGCGGCCGGTGGATGATCTGGAGCTGACGGTGCGTTCCGCCAACTGCCTGAAAGCCGAGAACATCTACTACATCGGCGATCTGGTACAGCGTACGGAAGTGGAGTTGCTGAAGACGCCGAACCTTGGCAAGAAGTCACTGACCGAGATCAAGGACGTGCTGGCCACCAAAGGGCTGGAGCTGGGTCTGCGTCTGGATAACTGGCCACCGGTCAGCCTCCGTGATGATGATCGGTTGAACACCAAATTACGCTAATCGAGTTTGTCGTGGACGCTGTGAAGTGTCCCAGAAGATAGGAACAGAATCATGCGTCATCGCAAGAGCGGCAGAAAACTGAATCGGAACAGCTCACACCGGCAGGCCATGTTCCGTAACATGACTGTGTCGCTGTTCGAACATGAAGCGATCAAGACCACTCTTCCGAAAGCCAAGGAGCTGCGCCGTGTTGCGGAGCCGCTGATTACTTTGGCCAAGGAAGATTCCGTTGCCAACCGTCGGTTGGCGTTTGATCGTACCCGGTCCAAGGAGATGGTGGGCAAGCTGTTCAATGAGTTGGGCCCGCGTTACAAGGCTCGCCCTGGTGGTTACCTGCGGATCCTGAAAATGGGTTTCCGTGCGGGTGACAATGCGCCGATGGCGTATGTGGAGCTGGTGGATCGCCCTGAGGTTGCCGAGGCCGAGTAATCGATTCGGTTTTCGGTTCGGGTTTTGACGAAACCCCCGTTGCAGTGAGCTGCTTCGGGGGTTTCGTCTTTTTGGGTAGGTAGTTGGCTAGGCTGGGGGCTCCGAACCCGTGGGCTTTCCGGCCGAGGCCTTCCGGGACACGCCGTGAACCCGTCCCTGGGGGCTCGTTTCAGACATCCCTGTCTTCAACGGTCCCGGAAGGCCTCGGCCGGAAAGCCCACTCCCCATGGTGCGGGATCAGCGTGCAGATGAAGTACCGAAGAAGCAAAGAATACGCGGTGGCGGGGAGTAATGAAAAAGCCCGGTCCTGCTTGTGCAGGGCCGGGCTTGGCTTGTGGGGTTGAAGGATTGAGGAGCCTCAGGCGGCTTCGGTCACGGACTGGCGGATCAGGTGATCGAAGGCGCTGAGGGCCGCTTTCGAGCCTTCGCCCATGGCGATGACGATCTGCTTGTACGGCACCGTGGTGACGTCGCCGGCGGCGAAGACGCCGGGGATAGAGGTGGCACCTCGTGCGTCGGTGATGATTTCACCGTGGGGTGACAGCTCCACCGTGCCCTTCAGCCAGCCGGTGTTGGGCACCAGGCCGATCTGCACGAATACGCCGGCCAGTTCCACCTTGTGCTCTTCTCCGCTGTCGCGGTCCTTGTAGAGCAGGCCGTTGACGCGAGTGCCGTCGCCGGTGATCTCGGTGGTCTGGGCGCTGGTGTGGACCGTGACATTGTCGAGGCTGTGCAGTTTCTTTTGCAGCACGGCGTCGGCCCGCAGCTTGCTGTCGAATTCCAGCAGGGTGACGTGTTCCACCAGCCCGGCGAGGTCGATGGCGGCTTCCACACCGGAGTTGCCGCCGCCGATCACGGCCACTTTCTTGCCCTTGAACAGCGGGCCGTCACAGTGCGGGCAGTAGGCCACGCCACGGCCGCGGTATTGCTGCTCGCCGGGGACGTTCACTTCCCGCCAGCGGGCGCCGGTGGCCAATATCAGTGTCCTGGCCTTGAGTCGCGCTCCGGAGGCGAATTCCACTTCGTGTACAGCCTCATCCGTGGCGGCGGGAATCAGCCGCTCGGCACGTTGCAGGTTGATGATGTCCACGTCGTAGTCGCGGACGTGCTGCTCCAGGGCGGTGGCCAGTTTCGGGCCCTCGGTTTCCTTCACGGAGATGAAGTTTTCGATCGCCAGGGTGTCGAGCACTTGGCCGCCGAAGCGTTCCGCGGCGACACCGGTACGGACGCCCTTGCGCGCCGCGTAGATGGCGCTGGCGGCGCCGGCGGGACCCCCACCGATGACGAGGACGTCGAAGGTCTCTTTGCTGTTGAGCTTTTCCGCGTCGCGTTCACCGGCGTTGCTGTCCAGTTTGGCGATGATTTCTTCCAGGCTCATGCGGCCCTGGCCGAAAGGTTCACCGTTGAGGAACACGCTCGGTACGGCCATCACCTGGCGTGATTCCACTTCCTGCTGGAACAGGGCGCCGTCGATGGCGACATGCTTGACGCCGGGGTTGAGCACGGCCATCAGGTTCAATGCCTGTACCACGTCCGGGCAGTTCTGGCAGGACAGGGAGAAATAGGTTTCGAAGTGAAAATCGCCTTGCAGCGCTTTCACTTGCTGAAGGGTTTCTTCGCTGACCTTGGCCGGATGGCCGCCGACTTGCAGCAGCGCCAGCACCAGCGAAGTGAATTCGTGCCCCATGGGAATACCGGCAAACCGCAGGCTGATGTCGCCATCGGGGCGATTCAGGCTGAATGAGGGTTTGCGTGTGTCGTCGCCATTGGTCCGCAAGCTGATGTTGTCGGACATGGATTCGATTTCCCGCAACAGCTCCAGCAATTCCTCAGACTTGGCACTGTCGTCGAGGGATGCAGCCAGCTCGAGCGGTTGTGTGATGCGCTCCATGTAGGCTTGCAATTGGTTTTTCAGGTTGGTATCCAGCATCTCACAATCTCCTTGAGCGTTTCGGAGTGGGGGAAGGAGCCCAGGCCCTGGGGCCTGGGCAGTGTGCCGCCGGGCAGTCTCAGATCTTGCCTACCAGGTCGAGAGAGGGCGCCAGGGTGGCTTCGCCTTCTTTCCACTTGGCCGGGCACACTTCGCCGGGGTGGCTGCGGACGTACTGTGCGGCTTTCACTTTGCGCAGCAGGTCGGTGGCGTCGCGGCCGATGCCTTCGGCGGTGATTTCCAGAGCCTGAATGATGCCATCGGGATCGACGATGAACGTGCCACGGTTGGCGAGGCCCTGATCTTCGCGCAGTACTTCGAAGTTACGGCTGATTTCCAGGGTCGGGTCGCCGATCATGGTGTACTGGATCTTGGCGATGGTTTCGGAGCTGTCATGCCAGGCTTTGTGGGTGAAGTGCGTATCCGTGGATACGGAGTAGATTTCCACGCCCAGCTTCTGGAATTCCTCGTAGTGATCGGCCACGTCGCCCAGTTCGGTCGGGCAGACGAAGGTGAAGTCGGCAGGATAGAAGAAGAAGACAGCCCACTTGTCTTTCAGGTCGGCTTCGGTCACTTCGATGAATTTGCCATTCTTGAATGCCTGGGCCTTGAACGGTTTGATTTCAGTGTTGATCACGGACATTGCTTCGGTCTCCTCTCATGAGTTGTCGATGTGACAAGTGAATAATAGGAGAGGTCGATCAATAATCACAATGAATAGATGGAATGGCCGTGATCGGCAATATCTATTGACTTGTGATCCTCACTGATTGCCCAAGGCACAGGTTGCATTCAGGCGGACACGGATTCGGGGTCGCCCATGGAGAGCAGGGGCCGGAGAAAACGTCCCGTGTGGCTGCCCGCCACGTCCGCCACCGCCTCGGGCGTGCCTTCGGCAATGACCAGCCCGCCGCCGTCTCCTCCTTCCGGGCCCAGATCAACGATCCAGTCCGCGGTCTTGATGACGTCCAGGTTGTGCTCGATGACGACGATGGTGTTGCCACGGCTGCGCAGCCGGTCGAGTACGTCCAGCAGCAGTTGTATGTCCTGGAAATGCAGGCCGGTGGTGGGCTCGTCAAGGATATACAGGGTGCGGCCGGTGTCCCGTCGTGACAGCTCCTTGGCCAGCTTCACCCGCTGTGCCTCGCCTCCGGACAGGGTGGTTGCCGCCTGTCCCAGCTTGACGTAGCTGAGGCCGACGTCGAGCAGAGTTTGCAGGCGGCGTTGCAGGGCCGGCACCGCATCGAAGAATTCGCGGGCTTCCTCCACGGTCATGTCCAGCACTTCGTAAATGTTCTTGCCCTTGTAGGTGACTTCCAGCGTTTCCCGGTTGTAGCGCCGCCCTTCGCAGACCTCGCAGGGCACGTAGATGTCCGGCAGGAAGTGCATTTCCACCTTGATCACGCCATCGCCTTGGCAGGCTTCACAGCGGCCGCCCTTGACGTTGAAGCTGAAACGCCCCGGCTTGTAGCCCCGGGCACGGGCTTCCTGGGTGCCGGAGAACAGTTCCCGCACGGGCGTGAAGATGCCGGTGTAGGTGGCCGGGTTGGAGCGTGGCGTGCGGCCGATCGGGCTTTGATCGATGTCCACGACTTTGTCGAAATGCTCCAGACCGTCCAGCGCCTTGTAGGGGGCCGCCTTGAGCGTGGTGGCCTTGTTCAGGCGGGTGGCGGCGAGCGGATAGAGGGTGTGGTTGATCAGCGTCGATTTGCCGGAGCCGGATACGCCGGTAATGCAGGTGAACAGCCCGACCGGCAGTTTCAAATCCACGTCTTTCAGATTGTTGCCGCCGGCGCCTTTCAGCGTCAGCCACTTGCCATCCGGCTTGGCCCGTTTGCGGGGAACCGGGATGCTGCGCCGTCCCGACAGATAGTCGCCGGTCAGCGAGTTCCTGTTTCCCGCCACTTCCTGTGCGGTGCCCTGGGCGACCACTTTGCCGCCGTGCACGCCCGCGCCGGGGCCGATGTCGATGACATGGTCGGCGGTGCGGATGGCGTCCTCGTCGTGTTCCACCACGATCACGGTATTGCCCAGATCACGCAAACGGATCAGGGTGTTCAAAAGCCGTTCGTTGTCGCGCTGGTGCAGGCCGATGGAGGGCTCGTCCAGCACGTACATCACGCCCACCAGGCCCGCGCCGATCTGGCTGGCCAGGCGGATGCGCTGGGCTTCGCCGCCGGATAGCGTCTCGGCGCTGCGCTCCAGGGTCAAATATTCCAGCCCCACGTTGACCAGGAATTGCAGACGATCGCGGATTTCCTTGAGTATCTTCTCGGCGATCTCTCCCCGGCTGCCGTCCAGCTTCAGGCTGGCGAAATAATCGAAAGCCCGGCCCACCGCCAGCCGCACCACCTCCGGCAGCGTGGTGTCCTCGATGAACACGTGACGGGCCGCTTCGCGCAGGCGGGAACCGTTGCAGGACGGGCAGGTGGAAGTGGAGAGGTAGCCGGACAGATCTTCGCGCACCGCATCGGATTCGGTTTCCCGGTAGCGGCGCTCCATGTTCGGGATGATGCCTTCGAACGGGTGCTGACGCTTGATGATGTCGCCACGGTCATTCAGATAGTGGAATTCGATCTTGTCCTTGCCGGTGCCGTGGAGGATTTTCTTGCGCGTGGCTGCGGGCAGCGCCTCGAAGGCGGTATCCATGTCGAAGCCCAGGCTCTGGGCCAGAGAATTGAGCATCTGGAAGTAGTAGATGTTGCGCCGGTCCCAGCCGCGTATGGCGCCTTCCGCCAGGGACAGGCTGGCGTCGGTGATGACCTTGTCTTCGTCGAAGAATTGCTTGACGCCCAGGCCGTCACAGCCGGGGCAGGCACCGGCCGGATTGTTGAACGAGAACAGCCGGGGCTCCAGTTCCGGGATTGCATAGCCGCAGTGCGGACAGGCGAATTTCGCGGAAAAGGTGATTTCACTGGCGTCGCCGTCGATGGCGGTGCCGTCCATGGAGGCGATGATGGCGATGTTGTCGGCCAGATTCAAAGCCGTCTCGAACGACTCGGCCAGCCGGTTTTGCAGGTCGTCGCGCACCTTGAAGCGGTCTATCACTACTTCGATGGTGTGCTTCTTGTTCTTGTCCAGTGCCGGGGTGTCGTCCATATCGTGGATGCGCCCGTCGATACGCACGCGGATGAAGCCCTGGGCCCGCAACTCCTCGAACAGCAGCACGTGCTCGCCTTTCTTTTCGCGCACCACCGGTGCCAGCAGCATCAGACGGCTGCCGGACTCCATGGCCAGCACCTGATCGACCATCTGGCTCACGGTTTGCGCGGCGAGAGGCGCTCCATGGGTCGGGCAGCGGGGCTCGCCCACCCGCGCGTACAGCAGCCGCAGGTAGTCGTAGATCTCGGTGATGGTGCCCACCGTGGAGCGGGGGTTGTGGCTGGTCGATTTCTGTTCGATGGAAATCGCCGGGCTGAGCCCTTCGATATGATCCACATCCGGCTTTTCCATCATGGAGAGGAACTGCCGCGCGTAAGTGGACAGCGACTCGACGTAACGGCGCTGGCCTTCCGCGTAGAGGGTGTCGAACGCCAGGGACGATTTGCCCGAGCCGGACAGCCCGGTGATCACCACCAGCTTGTCCCTGGGAATGTCCAGGTCCACGTTCTTCAGGTTATGGGTGCGTGCTCCACGAACCAGAATGGTATCCATCAACGATCGCGCCTACTGTCAAAATGAACAGTGCAGTATAGGACAAAGATCGGTGAAGAGAAAAGGAGGGCCGGTTGGGTGCCGGACGCAACGAAAGCCGGCGGCAAGGTCCGGGGTTAGAGGTTTTCCTGGGCCCAGTTGACCGCTTGCAGGCGATTGGAGGCATTGATCTTCTTGAAGATGTTGTAGATGTGGGTCTTGATGGTGTGCGGGCTGAGGTTGAGCAGGCTGGCGATCTCCGAGTTCTTGGCTCCGGTGGCCATGACCCTGAGAACCTCGATTTCGCGGTCGGTCAGATTGACTTCGCTGTGCGCGAGCGTCTTGTTGAAGGTACGGCTCTTGACCAGATAGCGCTGCAGCACCTTGCGCGGAAACCACAACTCGCCGGCGAACATCGCCTTGATGCCCTTGCTCAGCAGTGTCTGCGGGCAATCGTGCAGGAAGCCGCCGTTGACCATGGGCAAGCCGGCCAGACGGGCGATGATGTCCTCGCTGTCCACATTGAAGGCGCCGATCAGTATCTCGCTGGACAGGCGCTGGTCCGTTTCCAGCAGTTGGGCCACCACCTCGTTGACATCGACGGAGTGCACATCCACCAGGAACAGGTTCTGCCCTGCCTGATTGAGTTGCTCATCACTGACCTCGCTGACGGTTTTGATGGCTACGGTCGGAATGGATTCCTTACACAGGAATTCAGTGAGCAGCGCATTCTGTAGATGCTGACCGCCTACAACATACACCAGCTGTGCAAATTGCGTTTCCATATTATCGATTCGTCCGTGATGAGCCCGTCAGGCTAAGAAAAAAACCTGACTTTGAGCTGGAATTTAGCATTGCTTCAATGGGTATTCAATTTGAGATCGCCGTGCCGGACCAGCAATGAAGCGGCAAGGCCGGCGCGGGTTCCAGGGAACAAACCGGACCGGTGAGGAATCTGATACACTCCTGTCCCGTTTTACATGTCTCATCGAGCAGGCTTATGACCGACGCTTCCCAGGCCGCTTTGCGGCGCGCGGAGAAAAGCACCATCGGCTTTTTGTCCGCCATTTTCGCAGTACGCATGTTTGGGTTATTCATGCTTTTGCCCATTTTTGCCGTGCTGGGAACCGAGCTGAATGGAGCCACTCCACTGTTGATCGGTACCGCCATCGGGATTTACGGCCTGATGCAGGCCTGTTCGCAGATCCCCTTCGGTGTGCTGTCCGACTATTTCGGGCGCCGTCCGATGCTGCTGATCGGTCTGGCGCTGTTCGTGGCCGGGGGCGTGGTGGCGGCGCTGAGCAGTGGTATTTACGGTGTCATTCTGGGGCGGGCCCTGCAAGGGGCCGGCGCCATTGGCAGTGTCATCATGGCGCTGATCGGTGATGTGGTCAGCGAGAAGAACCGTACCAGGGCGATGGCGCTGATCGGCATGTCGGTGGGGTCTTCGTTCATCATCGCCATGGTGCTCAGCCCGATTCTGGCCAAATGGCTGGGGCTGAGCGGGTTGTTCTGGCTGACCGCCGGGCTGGGCGCCGTCGCGGCAGTGGTGGCGTTGAGAGTGCCGTCCCCGGATGTGCGCACCAGTGAGCCGCTGCCGGTGCGCCAGCGTTTCGCTCAGGTGCTGGGCAACGGCAACCTGCGCCGCCTGGATCTGGGCATCATGTTCCTGCATCTGACCATGACCGCGTCTTTCGTGGTGCTGCCGCAACTCCTCAAACAACGGCTCGGGTTGAGCCTGGAGCAGAACAGCCTGCTGTACCTGGGGGTTCTGATCGGCGGATTCCTGGCCATGGTGCCGTTGATCATCATCGCGGAGCGGCGCGGCGCCATGCCGATCAAGCGCATCGCGGTGGTGCTGTTGATCGTTTCCGAAGTGCTGCTGGTGCTGTCCGGCGCCACGCTCTGGCACTTCATCCTCGCCCTGTTCGTCTATTTCATGGCGTTCAATCTGCTGGAAGCGCTGTTGCCATCACTGGTGGGGCGGGCGGCGCCGGCGGGTACCCGTGGCACGGCCATGGGGGTGTATTCGTCCAGTCAGTATTTCGGCATCTTCATCGGTGGCCAGCTGGGCGGTGCGCTTTATCAGTGGGTAGGGCCGGAGGCGGTGTTCGCCGGTTGCGCCGGGCTGGGCGTGATCTGGCTGCTGGTGCTGCACGGCATGCGGGAACTGCCGAAACTGGACAACCGGGTGGTTCATCTCGGTCCCGGAGTGGATCGCGGACAGGCGGCACAGCGGTTGCGCGCGGTGCCGGGAGTGCTGGAAGCCGTGGTGGTGGCGGAGCAGGGCCTGGCGTTGCTGAAGGTGGATGGCAAACAACTGGACGAAGCCGCCCTCGAAGCGCTGGCCGGCGAGGTGAAAAGCGGCTGAGCTGGGCGGGGGTTACGCAGTGGCGGAAAGCTGCCACAATAGCTCCCTGGAGAACGGTTGTGGTTACTTCCAGCCCTCATGAATCAATGGAGCGACAGTCATGGCGAGAGGCGTCAACAAAGTTATTCTGATCGGCAATCTGGGCGCAGACCCGGAAACCCGTTTCATGCCCAGCGGCGGAGCGGTGACCAATGTGCGTCTGGCTACCAGCGAGAGCTGGAAGGATCGCCAGACAGGGCAAATGCAGGAGCGCACCGAATGGCATCGGGTGGTGTTTTTCAACCGCCTTGGTGAAATCGCCGGCGAGTATCTGAAAAAGGGCAGCAAGGTGTACGTCGAAGGCTCCATCCGCACCCGCAAATGGCAGGGGCAGGATGGCCAGGACCGCTACACCACGGAGATCGTCGCCAACGAGATGCAAATGCTCGACGGCCGTGGTGGTGCTGACGGCGGCGGTGGCTACTCGAACCCGAACCGTGGTGGCGGCCAGCAAGGCGGCGACTTCAACCAGGACCGGGAATACGGCGGTGGCGCCGGCGGCTCGAACCAGAGCGATTTCAGCGGCCCGGCGGATGATTTCGACGACGATATTCCGTTCTGATTGGTCTTGATGTGTTGGGGGTGTGATGCGGCGCTGGATCGCTTTGGGGATTGTTTTTCTGGCCAGTCTTTGCGTCTTTCTGGTGGCGTTGATGCCAGCGGCGGCGGTGGTGAATAGGCTGCCCGCTTTGCGTGTTGGCGGCGCGCCTGTCACGCTGTCCAGAGCCCAAGGGCTCTGGTGGAAGGGGGCCATGGAAGTACGCTGGCGTGATCAGCAGGGACAGGTGCGCTGGCAGCTGGATTGGCATGGCCTCACCCCTGGAGCCCAGATCGATATCGACGCCAGTGAGCTGAGCGCACGTGGCTGGCTGGGCGGATTCCCTGGTCACTGGCGGCTGGAACAATGGCTTGCCAGTGTGCCGGTGGCGGTGATCGGTCGTTATGTGCCGCAAGGCAACGCCACTGGCGTGGTGGCGGTAACGCTGGCGGCGCTGCAATTCAGTGATGGCGTCGTGAGCGATGCCCGGGGCACGCTTGACTATGGCGGCGGTGTGGTGAGCTGGGGACGGGGCGGTTCAGCCAGCGTGCCTTCGCTGAACGGGCTGCTGGCCATGGAAAAAGAGGGCCCGCGGCTGACAGTGACCGGGCCCAAGCAGCAGGAACTGGTGCGCGCGGATATCGTCAACAAGCGCTTCAGTGTACAGGTGTTGCGTGCCTGGCCCGAGCTGCTTGGGGTCAGCCAGGGCGGCAATCCCGACGACGTGGTGTTCCGCATGTCCCAGCCCGTGCCCTGGTGATGACCATGTCCGTTCCGCATAATCAAGGACGAGGTCTTCGTGCATTGGCCGTGGAACCCGGCGGTGGCGGGCGCTGGCAATTGGCCGTAGGCGCTGGGCTCTCTATACTCGGTATTTTTCAAGGCCGGTGAACCGGTATACATAAACTGGTGGGCCGACATAACGATAAACAGAATTCAGGGGTTTTATGTTGCAGCGGGCCTGGTGGGGACATCGACAGACGTGGGAGCGAGTGGCACCTGTGCTGCTGGCGCTCGTGCTGGTTGTCGTGCTCGCCTATGTGATCGCCCGAACCGTATGGCTGATTGGCTACGGTCCCAGTGATCCGGTTTTTGAATCGGGTTTGCCGCGTATCCAGGTCGCAGGCGAGCAGCATGCCGATGCCGATCTGTCCCAGAGTCAGGTCGATGGGTGGCAACTGTTCGGGGTCTACAACAGCAAGGTTTCCGCGCAACAGAAGAGTGAAGTGGATGCCCCGGAGACGCGCCTGCAATTGCTGCTGCTGGGGCTCTTTCTCAGCCCCGATGCGAAACGCTCATCCGCGATCATCGCACAGAAAGGCCAGGATGCCGGCCTCTATCACATCGGCGATGACATCCCCGGTAACGCCAAGCTTGAAAACATCTACGCTGACCGGATCATCCTGCGGCGGCAGGGGCGCCTGGAAACCTTGCGCCTCAGCAGCCTGGGGACGCTGAGTGGTGTCGCCCAGGTTCCGCAATCGACCCGTGCCCAACCCGCCCGGCCTGTATCCACCCAGCCCGCTTCGAAGCGATCCGTGTCGAATCCGCGCGCCGATTTCGTCAAACAGCGTGGTGTGCTGATCGACCGGCTCGGCCTCAAGCCGGTGACCAAAGGCGCCAGCGATGGTTACACCATTGGCCCGCAGGCCCCGGTGAGTCTGATTCAGCAACTCGGCCTCAAGCCGGGTGATGTGATCGTCTCGGTGAACGGCCATCCGCTGGGCAACGAGGAAAGCGATCTGGCGGCAATGCAGTCGTACCAGAGTACGCAGCGGGCCACCATTGTCGTTGACCGTGGCGATCAACAATTCACCGTGAGCTATCCACCCTAGTGAGACAGTTATGGCGCTCTTGAATACCTATAACGAAGCTTCTGGCTCCAAGAGGTTCCTGCCTCTGGTGCTGGCTATCGTCGTGCTGGCGTTGCTGGTGTTGAGCCTGAATGCACGAGCTGCCCAGAAGAGCAGCGGGGATCATCAGATTCACAGCGAAGATGGCAAGACCTGGACAGTCAATATCCACAACGCGGACATCCAGGCGTTCATCAGCCAGATTGCGCAAATGACCGGCAAGAATTTCGTCATCGATCCCAGGGTGCGCGCCAAGGACGTCACGGTGATTTCCAATACGCCGCTCACCTCCGACGAGGTGTACCAGTTGTTCCTGTCGGTGCTTCAGGTACACGGTTATGCTGCCGTGCCCGCTGGCGACGTGATCAAGATCGTCACCAATACCACGGCCAAGCAGAGCAACCTGCCGTTCACCACCCGCAACAAGGGCGGGGAGCAACTGGTCACCGAGGTGATTCCGGTCGACAACACGCCGGTGGAGGAACTGGTGCCCGTGTTGCGTCCGCTGGTACCGCAGTACGGTCACCTGGCTGCGGTCGGTTCGGCGAATGCCTTGATCATCAGCGACCATGCGAACAATGTCCGGCGTATCCGTGCCATCGTTCGGCAACTTGACAGTGCTGACAACGATGGTATTCAGATTGTCTCGTTGCGTCACGCCTATGCCGGCAACATGGTGCAACTGCTGCAGGAACTCACCAAACCGGACACCAGTGGGCGCCGCAAGGGAGCACAGAACAATGTCACGGTGGTTGCCGACGAGCGCACCAATCGCATCATTCTCAAAGGTGATCACAGTATCCGCGCACGGCTGATCCCCTTGATTCATCGTCTGGATACGCCCTCCGCGGCCGCCGGAGGCGTCCAGGTGATCCGCCTCAGCCACGGTGATGCCGAAGACATGGCGAAACTGCTGGAAGATTTCGCCGCCGGCGCCTCCTCGGTCAAGGAAGGCAGCAGTAAAGCGGGCATCAGAAGTGTGTCCACCAGCGTCAGCGATGGGCGAGTATCGATTCAGGCGGACAAATCTCTCAATGCGCTGGTGATCCGTGCCGAACCGGAGATGATGAAACAGCTGCAATCGGTGATCAGCCAACTGGATGTTCGCCGTGCGCAGATTCTCATTGAAGCGGCGATCGTCGAGATCTCCGGCGACAAGGCCAGCCAGCTGGGCTTTCAGTACGTTGCCGGCAGCCTCGAGAATGGTATTGGCGCGGTCAATTACACCAACAACGGTGTAAGCGTGGGCTCTCTGCTGCAGGCCGTGATCAGTGGCGACGCCTCCAACATCAACCTGGGCGAGGGGCTGACCGCCGGTATTGGCGAAACCGATGGCGACGGCAATCTGCAATGGGGCGCCCTGATTCAGGCGCTGGCCTCGACCACCAACACCAACCTGCTGTCCACGCCCAGTATTCTCACGCTGGATAACCAGGAAGCCTCCATCATCGTCGGTGAGAACGTGCCGTTTGTTACTGGCACCTCGACCAGTACTGGGTCCGGGGTTTCCAACCCGTTCCAGACCATTGAACGGCAGGATGTGGGTTTGAGCCTCAAGGTGACCCCCCATGTGGCCGACCCGCATTCGGTACGTCTGGAACTGGATCAGGAAACCTCGGCGGTGAAGGACTCCGCCACACCGGGTGCTTCCGATATCGTCACCACCAAGCGTGAACTGAAGACCACGGTGCTGGCGGACGATGGCAAGACCATCGTGCTGGGCGGGCTGATCTCCGACGATGTGCAGGAAACCGTCAGCAAGATTCCGTTGCTGGGTGACATTCCGGTGCTGGGGGTACTGTTCCGCTCCACCAGCCACAAGCACGAGAAGCGCAACCTGATGGTTTTCATCCGGCCGACCATCCTCGCCGACAATCAGCGGCTGGTCAGCCTCACCAAGGAAAAATACATGGGTGTCACCGCCATGCAGTTCAGCGTTGACGAGGACGGCAACCTGGTGCGCGATGTGGATTACCCCATGCCGACGCAGGTGGACCAGTTGTTCAATGGCCGCACTCAGCTTTCCGACAAGTTCCGGCAGGGATACTACAAGGAACAGCACAAAACGCCGGAGCAAAGCGCCGCGCCGACGACCTCTGGCCCGACCATCAACCCGAGCAACTGACTTCGGGGGAGGCCGCCGGCCTCCCTCGCAGCAGTGCTGTCCGTGGTCGATTGTCCCCGTGGTCGGTTGCCCGGCTCCGGATCAGGGCTGCGGCCCGCTCAGGGTCTCCAGGCTTTGCAGCACTTTTTGCCCCCGTGCCAGTTTTTTCTTCAGCTCCGGGTCGTCGGGCGACAGCGGCTGAGCCTGTTTCCATAACTGGTAGGCTGCCCGGTAGTGGCCACTGGCATAGAGGGCGTCACCGCGGCTGACTTCCGCTTGAAAGCGCAGCCGGCACCAGGCCTTGACCTGACGGCGTTCGTCGTTCAGATCGTCGCCGGGGTGTTTCGCCAGAAAAGTGCGGGCGGCCAGCAGATCCTCCAGATGACCGCTTTCCTTGTATCGTTGGACCAGCTTGCGAGCCTGGGCCTGGTAGGCCTGTTGGCGGGCGCTCTTGGCCTTGCTGCGCGCATGAGACAGCGCCTTGCGGGCGCGTGACAGCTCGTTGGGTGGTTTGCTGTCCGGGTTCAGTCGCTGGGCCATTTCCAGAGCACGATAGGCCGACCGCCAGTGTGCCTGGTTGGCGTATTCCTTGCCCAGGCGGGTCAGCTCCGTGGTCACCTCACGGTGCAAACGGCGGCGTTCGGCGAGCAGTTCCTGTACTGCTTTCCCGGTATGGCCCTGGAGGTCGTCGTCCATCCCTTCCGTGCTCAGCAAGGCTTTGCCCTGCGCCAGATACCAACTGGTGAGCAGATCCCGTATCTGCGCGTCTTCCGTGTCGTGCAGGTTGCCGAGCAGACTGGCGACCGATGCCGCATTGATCACCCGGCCACGGGTCTGCTCCAGGAGGAGATAAGCCTGTTGCCAGTATCCCTTGTCCGTCAGGTTTTTGGCCTCGGTCTCGATGCTGTGCCGATAGGCCTCGCTGGCCTGAACAATGCCCGGACGCCGGGCCTGCAACTGGCCGTAATACGGGCTGGCCGGCGGGGTATTGTCGATGGTGGTCAGGGCGTCGGCGTAATGCTGGGTTGCGAGGGCCTGCGCCACCTGCTCCGTTGGTGTTTTCAGCCATTGCCAGGAGCTGCAACCACTCAACAGGCAGGCCGCCAGCAGACAGAGCAGCGCCTCACCACGCCGCTTTCCGGCTCCCGGGCTACAGTGCGGTTCTGGAAGTCCGCGCCTGAATATCAACCAGAAACTTGGCAATGCGTTGCTCCATGAGGGTTTCAGTGAGGGCGTGCACCCCGTCGACACGCCAGGTGGCCACCGGTTCGCTGCGTCCGCGTACACGCATGGCGCCATATTCCGTGGTCCGTACCCTGGAAGCGATGTTGACGTCGCTGATCAGGGAGCCGGAGGCAATGATCTCGCCGGCCACCGCCATGTGGGAAAGCCGCGAGGCCAGATTGACCGTGTCGCCAACCACGGTGTACTGCATGCGATCCCGCGAGCCCAGATTGCCGGCCAGCATGGCACCGGAATTGATGCCGATACGGAACTCGACGGTGGTCTGCCCGCAAGCCTCCCGGTAGTGATTGAGGCGCGTCACCAGGCGCTGAATCATGACCGCGCAGCATAGCCCGTGAAAGGAGTGCTCGCTGTCCTCTTCCGGCACCCCGAACACGATCATGGCGCAGTCGCCCATGTACTTGTCGATGGTGCCCCGGTACACCGAAGCGGCGGCGGTAATGGCGTCGAAGTAGACATTGAGCATGTCGGCCACGGCTTCCGGGGCCAGCGTTTCGGAAAGGCGCGTGAAACCGACGATGTCCGCGAACACCACAGTGGCGGTGACATCACGGCCGCCGAGCGTGACCTTGTCCAGATTGGCCATCATCTTGCGCGCCACCGAAGGGCTGACGAAACGCTGCAAGACCTGTTCCACCTGGTCCTTTTCCAGCATGGAATGCGCCATGCTGTTGTAGGCTTCGATCAGGTGGCCGATCTCGTCGTTGCGCTGCTCGACGATACGGTATTTCAGATCCCCATCGCGCAGTGCGCTGGTGGCGGCCAGCAGGTTGCGGATCGGTTGGGCCAGCCGCCGGGCGATCAGGAAGGACGCGATGATCGCCAGCAATCCCATTGCCAGAGTGGCGGTGATCATGGTGTCACGAACCTGGTTCTGTGCGGCATTGATCGGGGTATCGGACAGCGTGATCGCCACGGTACCGGCCAGCGTATCGTTGACCATCACGGGGGCGAAGTAGGTACTCAGCGAGCCGCTGCCAAGCCCCCAGCGCAGTACCCCTTCGGTGCGTCGTTGTTCGCTGGCCGTTTGGCTCTCTCCGCCATCCGGCGGTAACAGCCCGACCTGATCCACGGGGGCACCGTCACGGTCGTAGAGGGCCGCGCCTTCGATGTTCTGGCTGCGCACGAGGTTGTTGATGTGCACTTTGAGCAGAAAGCGATCGTCCGCCAGCAGCGGTTCACGGGCGGTGTGCGCCAATTGCGCGGCGATGGCCGAGCCGAAATGATCGGCCTGGGCGCGCATGTGTTCCAGTTGATTGTTGAGCAGCAGAACGCCAAGCAGCGTCATCCCGACCAGAATCAAGGCAGAGATGGAGAGGCCCATTTTCCAGGCGACGGGAAAATATTCCGGAACGTAAGGGCGGGTCAGAGCGGTCAGGCGCTGTTTAAGGGTCATGGGTTGTCGGTCTGCGGCTTTTTGACTACACCTGTGCTTGTCAGAAATGTCTGGCAATGTCACATTGCCAGACTGGCCGGGCGGACACCAGCCCGAATAACTATAACGGTTGCTCCCGGAGCACGTATTTACTGGCGTTGACACACGATATGGCATTTATCAGCGAACGGCGGCTGGCCGCCAACGGACGGGATTTCTTCATTGCCGAAGCAGGACAGCAAGGCGCGCCGGTGGTGCTTTGTCTGCACGGCTTTCCAGAGTGCTGGGCATCCTGGCGCTACCAGTTGCCGGTGCTGGCGCAGTCCGGCTATCACGTGGTGGCTCCGGATTTGCGCGGTTACGGCGAAACCGGCGGGCCAGCGGAAGTGGACGCCTACCGCCAGTCACAACTGGTGGCGGACGTGATCGGGCTGATCGATGCCCTGGGTGCCGAACGGGTGGCGCTGGTGGGGCACGATTGGGGCTCGGCGCTGGCCTGGCAGGTAGCGCGTCTGCATCCGGATCGCATCGCCTGCGTCGCCGGGCTGTCGGTGCCTTACGGCGGCCCGGCGCCGCGCGCGCCTACTGAAGCCATGCGCGCGCTGTTCGGGGAGCACTTCTTCTACATGCTGTATTTTCAGCAACAGGGCATCCCGGAACAGGAGCTGGAAGCGGACGTGGAGGACAGCCTGCGGCGCATCTTTCACAGCCTCTCCGCGGATGGTGTCGGCGAATTCCATGTCGGCCCGGACGACAGCGGCATGTTGCAGGCCATGAGCCGCCCGCGTCGGCCGCCGCGCTGGATGCGTGACGAAGACCTGGCCTATTACGTGGCCCGCTTCCGCAACACCGGCTTTACCGGGCCGCTCAACTGGTACCGGGCGATGGACGCTTCCTGGCGGGAAAGCCGTGATGATGACAACTGGACGATTCAGCCGCCGGCGCTGTTCATCGGCGGCATGCAGGACCCGGTGGTGCTGTTCAGCCAGAAGGCGCTGGCCCGCATGCCCGATTACATTCCGGATTTGCGTACCTTGATGCTGGATCAATGTGGCCACTGGATTCAGATGGAGCAGGCTTCCGAGGTCAACCGGGAACTGCTGGCTTTTCTGGAAACCGTGAAGTTCTGATGGCGACGGGATGAGCACTCAGATGGCGATCTGGGTGCCCAACTCGATGACCCGGTTCAGCGGCAGATTGAAATAGCGCAGATTGCTGTTGGCGCTCTTCAGCATGAAGGCGAACAGCGTCTCGCGCCAGCGGGCCATGCCCAGCCGGCGGGAGGGGATGACGGTTTCCCGGCTCAGGAAATAGGTGGTGCGCATGGGGCTGAAATCCAGCCCGTCGCGCTGGCAATGTGCCAGGGCGGCGGGAATGTCCGGGTCTTCCATGAAGCCGAAATGCAGCACGATGCGATAAAAACCGTCGCCATAGGATTCCAGTTCGGAGCGTTGCGATTCGGCGATCCGCGGGCTGTCTTCACTGACCACGGTAAGCAGCACCACCTGTTCGTGCAGCACCTGATTGTGCAGCAGATTGTGCAGCAGGGCGTGCGGCATGGCGTTGGCGCGCGCAGTGAGGAACACGGCGGTGCCTTGCACGCGGTGCGGCGCCTGCAGACAGATGCTGGTGATCAGCTCCTCGGCGGAGCCCTCGTCGAGATGCTCGACCAGCAGTTGGCGGCCCCGCTTCCAGGTGGTCAGCAGGATGAACAGCACGATGCCGACAATGACCGGGAACGCCCCGCCCTGGAACACTTTCGGCAGGTTGGCGGCGAAGAACAGGCCGTCGATCAGCAACAGCAGGCAGAAGAAGGGGATGGCCAGCCACAGAGGCCATTTCCAGTGCAGCCAGGTCACCGCTCCCAGCAGCAAGGTGGTCATCAGCATGGTGCCGGTGACGGCGACGCCGTAGGCCGAAGCCAGCGCGGAAGAGGACTCGAAGTCCAGCACCAGCAGCACGACCCCGATCATCAGTGCCCAGTTCACCCCGGCGATGTAGATTTGTCCTTTTTCGCGGCTGGACGTGTGCTGCACGAACATGCGTGGGATGAAGCCCAGTTGCATGGCCTGGCGAGTCAGGGAAAAGGCCCCGGAAATCACCGCCTGTGAGGCGATCACCGTTGCCAGGGTGGCCAGTACCAGTAGAGGGATCAATGCCCAGGACGGCGCCAGCATGTAGAACGGATTGTGTGCCGCCGCCGGGTTGTGGAGGATCATCGCGCCCTGGCCGAAGTAGTTCAGCACCAGAGCGGGAAGCACCAGCGCGAACCAGGCGCGGGTAATGGGCCGGCGGCCGAAATGCCCCATGTCGGCGTACAGCGCTTCGGCGCCGGTGAGCGCCAGCACGGTGGCGCCGAGGATGAAAACGCCCACTTCCGGGTGAATGATGAAGAAATGGATTACCCAGTAGGGGTTGATCGCCTGCAAAACGGCGGGATAGCGGACAATGCCGTACAGCCCCAGAGCGGCCAGAGCCGTGAACCACAACACCATGATCGGGCCGAATAGAATGCCGACGCGCGCGGTACCGTGCCGCTGTATCAGGAACAGGCCGATCAGCACGGCCAACGACAGCGGGATGATCCAGTATTCCAGGCCGGTAAAGACAATTTCCATCCCCTCCATGGCCGAGAGCACGGAAATGGCGGGGGTGATCATGCTGTCACCGTAAAACAGCGCCGCGCCCAGCAGGCCCAGCACGATGAGCGTGGCGCTGAGGCGTGGGCGATGCCGGGCGGCGTGACTGGCCAGCGCGGTCAGCGCCATCACCCCGCCTTCGCCCTGGTTGTTGGCGCGCAGCACGAAAACCACGTACTTGATGGATACCGTCAGAATAAGCGACCAGAAGATCAGCGACAGAATCCCCAGCAGCGCGGTACTGTCCCCCGCTTTGACGCCGTAACCGCCAATAAAGACTTCCTTGAGCGTGTACAGCGGGCTGGTGCCGATGTCGCCGAACACCACACCGACCGCGGCGATCACCACGGCGGTTGTGGGTGCTGTTTCCTGTGGTTTCTGTTGGGTGGAGTGGTCTCCGGCCTCGGTCATCCGCTGGGGCCCCTGATATGGTTGCCGCGATCCTGCGCCGGTCACAGCGTGGATGCAATAGGCGGATTACCAGTGGATGCCCTTGAACAGACGGGAGAAGGCGGCCTGTTCACGGCGCAGCCGTTTGCCGGTGGCGTCCTTGCTTCCCGAAGCGGCGGCCGAATCGGAGAACACCTTGTAGCCGGTGTTCATGATCGTTTCGGTCACCTTTGGCGTCACGAAATGCATCACCTGGCCGAGGATGCCGAGGCTGGTGGCGATCCGCTTCGGGCGTCGCACGATGGCGTCACAGACCATGTCCGCCGCCTGGTTGGGGCTGATGGTGGGGACATGATTGTAGAGTTTGGTGGGGGCGATCATCGGCGTGCGCACCAGCGGCATGTTGATGGTCGTGAAGCGAATGCCCTGATGCGCCAGCTCGCTGGCTGCACAGCGGGTGAAGGAATCCAGGGCGGCCTTGGACGCCACATAAGCCGAGAAGCGCGGGGCATTGGTGAGCACGCCGATGCTGGAGATGTTGATGATGTGTCCGAAGCCGCGTTCGATCATGCCCGGCAGCAATCCCATGATCAGACGCAGTGCGCCGAAGTAGTTGAGTTGCATGGTGCGCTCGTAATCGTGGAAGCGGTCGAAGGCGTGCACCACCGAGCGGCGAATCGAACGGCCGGCGTTGTTGACCAGAATGTCCACCCGCCCATGATCCGCCAGCACCTGTTGTATCAGCTGATCCACGTCCTCCAGATCGGCCAGGTCGCAGCGGTACGCCTGGGCGGTGCCGCCCAGTTGCGTAATCTCGTGCAGCGTTTCTTCCAGCTTCTCCGGCGTGCGCGCCACCACCAGCACGATGGCGCCTGCACGAGCCAGCTTCAGAGCGCTGGCTTTGCCGATGCCGGAGGTGGCTCCGGTGACCAGCACCACCTTGTCTGCCACGCGCTCGGGCAGGGCGGGCAGCGGTTGCAGCTCGTCCTCGCGTTCGTCGCGGTCGGGGTCGAGGTGGTTCTCCCAGAAGTCCCACAGTTGCTGAACATAGCCCTCCAGTTCCGGTACGGCGATGCCGCTGCCTTCGAGGGCGGCGCCGGCGCGCCGGCTGTCGTATTCGGTGGGGAAGGTGAGGAACTTCATCGCGGAAGGCGGAATATCCAGGCTTTCCAGTACCTGATCGACCAGCATTTTCGGCGTCAGCACGCGGGCGCCTTTCTTGACCAGCCCCGGCACCGCGTCGAGCACCCGGCTGTCCAGGCGCACCGGCATGCGTGGTGCCTGGGCGGCACCGGCGATGATGTCCATCAGCTCGCCCAGGCTGTAGCTGCGCTCATTGGTCAGATGGAAGCACTGACCGTTGCCGTCTTCCTGGTGGGCGATGCAATCCAGCGCGTCAGCGACGAAATCCACCGGCACGATGTTGAAGTGCCCGCTGTCCAGACCCACCAGAGGCAGCCAGTTGGGCAGGTAATCCTTGAGTTTCTGGATCAGCTTGAAGAAGTAGTAGGGGCCGTCGATCTTGTCCATCTCGCCGGTTTGCGAGTGGCCCACCACCATGGAGGGCCGGTAGATGCGCCAGGGCACGCCGCCTTCCTGGCGCACCAACGCCTCGGATTCGTGCTTGGTCAGCAGGTAGGGATCGTCCAGCCCCACGGCTTCCTCGAACATGTCCTCGGTGAAGACGCCGTCGTAGAGGCCGGCGGCGGCCACCGAGGACACATGGTGGAAGCAGCCGGCGTTCAGTCTCTCCGCCAGTTTCAGCGTCTGCCGCGTGCCTTCGATGTTGATGTAGCGCTGGGTGTTCTCGTCGGCGGTAAGATCATAAATGGCCGCCAGATGAAAGAAGTGGTCGATCTGCCCGCTGAGATCGTCCTGGTCGCGCTTGCTGACGCCGAGCATTTTGCGGGTCAGGTCGCCGCTGATCGATACCAGCCGGTTTTCGTCCACGTTCAGCCGCTGGCGCAGCGCGTCCAGCTTGTATTCGGAACCGGGACGCACCAGGGCGAATACCCGGGCACCGTCACGCTTGAGCAACCGGGCAATCAGAAAGCGGCCAATGAAACCCGTGGCGCCGGTGATGAAATAATTCATTGAAAACCCCTCTTCGCTTGGTCTGCTGCGTTCTTTTCGTGTGCTGGCGCTTTCGTGCCGCCGGTTTTTCATCTAAACTAACAACTGTTAGTTGTATTCTTGGCGAAAAAAGCCCTCCAGTCAATTGCCTCCGGTTGCTTTTGGCACGAAATGACTGGAGATGTCACGATCACTGGAGAACCGACGGTCCCATGCCCATCACCGCCAACCCGGCTTCGCACCGGCACCCGACCTTGCGCCGACAGCAGAAACAGGAAACCCGGGAGCGCATTCTCGATGCCGCCAGTGCGCTGATTACCGGCGGGCGCGGGCTGGACAGCCTGGGGCTGCGCGAGGTGGCCCGCGAGGCGGGGCTGGCGGCCACTTCCCTGTACAACCATTTCGCTGACATGGACGCCCTCGGGCTGGCGCTGATCGACCGTGCCTGCTGCCGGTTGCGCATGACCATGGCCGAGGGCCGGCGCAGCATGATAGAAATCGGTGCCGCCCAGGCATTGCGCGAACTGGTGGCCCGGTTCGTGCGCTTTCAAGACCGTCATCAGGACGAATTCCGCCTATTGTTGCAACAGCGGCTCGGCCGCAACGACGGTTATCGGCGACGCATCCATGACGAGGTGCAATTGCTGGTTGATGAGCTGGCGGAAGACATCCGCCAGGTAGTGGCCAGGCTCGGCCGCCGCCCGGTTCCCGCCGCTCGCGAGGCGGAAGCGGCGGTGTCGGTGGTGTTCGCTCTCGGCGCCTTGCTGCTGGACGCGCCGGCGGCACAGCGGGAGCGGCTGGAACGGCATGCCCGGGAGCAACTGGAGATCATCGCCCTCGGGGGGCGCTGCTGGGCGGAGGGTCAACGTATTTGACCCCCGTCGCCAACCGCCTTTCGAGGCGTTAGCATGGTAGGTCATTCTCCAGTTCAGGAAATCCAGGAAACCTCCATGACTCCAGAAACCATTTCTCTCTCCGAAGCCATGCACCAGCGCCGCTCGGTTCGTGGTTTTCTCGATAAACCCGTGCCCGACGCGGTGCTCGAGCAAGTCTTTTCCCTGGCGCAACTGGCGCCGTCCAACTGCAATATCCAGCCCTGGAAAGCATTGGTCGCTTCCGGCGAAGTACGCGATGAGCTGCGCCGGCGGATGCTGGAAAAGGCCATGGCGGGTGTGCCCATCGAGCCGGATTACGAGCCCAATGCCTACAAGTTCGATGGTGTTTACCGCCAGCGCCAGGTGGATTGCGCCGTGGAGCTGTACAACAACATGGGCATCGCCCGTGACGACAAGCCCGGCCGTCAGCGGGCCGCACTGCGCAACTTCGAGCTGTTCGATGCTCCCCATGTGGTGTTCATCGGCATGGACCGCCGCTTCGGCGCCACGGTAGCCATGGATGTGGGCATGTATGTGCAATCGCTGATGCTGGCCATGACCGCCCACGGGCTGGGTTGCTGCGCTCAGGGCAGCATGCGCTATTACCCGAAAGATGTGCGTGAGATCTTCGGCGAGCCGGATTCCACGGTGATCATGATGGGCATCAGCTTCGGCTACGAAGACTCCGGGATTGCCGCCAACCGCACCCGCGTCGGGCGCGCGCCGCTGGATGAGTCGGTGGTGTTCCGGGCCGCACTGTAACTGGATCCGCCCCACTTCGCCTTTCGGGGGTTGGGCGGAGGGCGAAGTGGGGCGGATTGTGCTATAATCCCGCGCTCTCTTTTTTACCCTCCGAGTTGTATGGTTATTGTCAAAGGCCTGATTCCTGTTCGCGATGAAGTGCGTGACAGCGCGTTGTCGCTGGTGCAAACGCTGGCGCAGAGCGCCCGGGACGAGGATGGCTGTCTGTCCTACGAAGTCTACGTACAGGCCGATGCGCCGCGCGTGATCATGTTGTGGCAGCAGTGGCGCACGCTGGACGCCCTGGAACGCCATTTCGATTCCGACCACGTGGACGCTTTTCTCGATCGCATTCCCGACATGATTGACGGGGAGGTGCATTCGTTGCGTTTTGACGTGACCGACGACGGCATCGAGCCGGAAGAGGTGCGGGAGCTGTCACTGCGCATCGTGGCCGATGATACCGTTCTGCACTGACGTTCTACCCCTGTTTTCCTGCGCTCAGGGCTGTCTCCACCCAAGATGGTGTGTCCGGATCGCCCATGGTGGCGTCGGTTCCGTCACTGAGGTCCATGGCGGATTGTCGTACACTGAACGACCCCTGTGATCTGGAGCACTCGCACAGAGGCCATCGCCCCCTCCTGGAGCCGAACATGAAAACCCGTATCGAATCTATAGACGATGTGATCGAGAGCTTTGCCGCTCAGGATTACATCTGTGACCGGCGTACGGCGCTGGCCGTCTATCTGGCCGCCCAGCTGCAAAAGCCGGTGCTGGTGGAGGGGCCGCCGGGGGTGGGTAAAACGGAGCTGGCCAAGGCCGCCGCCGCTTTTCTGGAAGCGCCGCTGATTCGCCTGCAGTGCTACGAAGGGCTCGATGAGAGCCGGGCGCTGTACGAGTGGAAATACGGCAAGCAACTGCTCTACACGCAACTGCTGCGCGAAAAGCTCACCGATCTGCTGGGCGATGCGGAAGGGCTGGATGAAAGCATCAAACGTCTCGGCGATCTGGGCGACGCCTTTTACAGCGACACCTTTCTGGAGCCGCGTCCGCTGCTGCGCGCCCTGCGCGCGGAAGAGCCGGTGGTGCTGCTGATCGACGAGATCGACAAGGCCGATCAGGAGTTCGAAGCCTTTCTGCTGGAGTTGCTGTCGGATTTCCAGATTTCCATCCCGGAGCTGGGCACGGTGCGTGCCCGCCACCAACCGCTGGTGTTTCTGACCAGCAACGACCAGCGTGAGCTGTCCGATGCGCTCAAGCGCCGTTGCCTGCATCTGTACATCCCCTATCCGGAAGCCGAGCTGGAGCGCCGTATCGTGGCGCAACGGGTGCCCGAACTCGGCCAGCAACTGGGCGATCAACTGGTGGCGTTCATTCAGCACCTGCGTGAGCAGGACATGAAAAAACTGCCGGCCATTTCGGAGACGCTGGACTGGGCCCGCGCGCTGGTGCTGCTGCACGCCGATTCCCTGGACCCGGAACTGGTGGAAGAAACCCTGGCGCTGGTGCTGAAAAACGAGCAGGACGCCACTCTCGCCCGGGATCTGCTGCCTCACTGGTTCCGGGCGCGCCGCGCCGGATAGCGGAGTGCCGCATGGTTGATCTCCGTCTGCATGAATTCGTGCGCGCGCTGCGTGGCGCCGGAGTCAGAGTATCGCCGGTGGAAGCGGAGGAAGCGTTCCGTGCCGCCGCGTTGCTGGGCTATTACCCCCGCGAGCAGTTCCGTGAAACGCTGGCGCTGACGCTGGTCAAGAGTCAGGCCGAGCGGCCCGAATTCGACCGTTGCTTCGAGACTTTCTTTCACTTTGAAAGCGCGGATGACAACCAGGATGAAGATAGCGACGAGCCGGCCCCTTCCGCCCACGAGGCAGCACAGCGCGCGCCGGATACGGACGGCCTGAGCCCCGCAGCGGCGGAACTGGTGCGGCGCGATTCCGCGCAGCTCGAACAGGCGCTGGCGGAAGCCGCCGCGGCGATGGATTTCACTCGCATGCAGGTCATCACCCAGCAGGGGCTTTACGCCCGGCAGTTGCTGATGAATCTGGGCATGGGGGCAGTGGATGACGACATTCTGCGCCTTGATGCTTCCCCGAGAAAGGCCGACCGCCACCGCGCCGAGGAACTGCGCGACTGGCGGCAAAGCCTGCGCGAGCTGGCGGTGGCTTACGTACACCGGCAATTCGAGTTGCACGGTCGCGCCCATGGCCGGGCGTTGCGTGAGGAAACCATGCGCGCCGCGCCGTTTCGTGAGCTGCGCGAGTACCAGCGGGTTCAGGAGCTGGTCAGGCGCATGGCCCGCCGCCTGGCGAGCATGCACCAGCGCCGGCAGAAGAAGGCCAAGCGGGGCGCTCTGGACGCCCGCCGCACCCTCAAGGCGAGCCTGCAATACAACGCGGTACCGGTGCAATTGCACTGGCGTGACCGGCAGCGGCTGCGTGCCAAGGTGATGGTTATCTGTGATGTTTCCAGCTCGGTGCGCGATGCGGCCCGCTTCCTGCTGCAATTCCTCTACGCCATGACCGACGTGCTGCCCAGAGTGCGCAGCTTCGCCTTCGCCTCCCGCTTCGATGAAGTGACCGATGATTTCGATCGTTACACGCCGGATATCGCCGTCGGCCGCATTCTCGATCGCGTCTCCGGCAGCGGCACCGATTATGGCACCATGTTCAAGGAATTCTCCGATCTGTGCGGTACGGAAATCGACCGCCACACCACGGTGATCATCCTCGGCGATGCGCGCAACAACGACCTGCCCCCCGGCGAGCACCACCTGGCCGAAATCTCCCGGCGCGCCCGGCAAGTGTTCTGGCTCAATCCCGAGTCACCTTCACGCTGGAACAGCGGTGACGCCATCATGGCCCGCTATCAGCCGTATTGCCGCGCCGCCAGACGCTGCGCCAGCCTCAATGACCTGAGCCGCTTCACGGATTATCTGCTGCGCCAGATGTGAGCCGGCCCACTCTGTGGGCGCTGTCACAATTCTCTTCTTTTGCCCCCGGTGAGGCCCCGTTTTTACTGTCTTTAACGGGGCTTGCCGAGGGACGCCGCGTACCCTTGGCGGACAGCACTTCAGTTGCAAAAGGAGGCGCACATGAAGATCAGACTCTTGAGCACAATGGCGATTCTGTCCTGTTCGCTGATGGCCGGCGGCGCTTATGCCGCAGGGCCGTACATCGGGCTCGGCTACACCCAGTTCCAGTACGACAATGACAAATACGATAGCGACACCCTCAAGAACGACGGCGTGGTGTTGCGTGCCGGCATGGAATTCAACGACTGGATCGCCCTGGAAGCGCGGGGCGGCATGGGCCTCAACGATGACGACGACAACGGGCTGAACTACGACCTGGACAACATGTACGGCGGCTACCTGAAACTGTCCCTGCCGCTGTCGGATCAGGTGCACCCCTACATCATCGGCGGTTACACCAAGATCGACGGCGACATGAGATACCGCGGGGAAGTCGGTGGCAGCACGGTGGTGGTGAAGGACAGCCGCGATCTGGATGACGAGTCCTATGGCGGTGGTATCGACTTCAATCTCACCGATACCCTGGGCGTCAACCTGGAGTACATGCGTTACTACGACAAGGGTGATGAAAAGATTTCCGGCATCACCGTGGGGCTGCGCTCCGCGTTCTGAGCCGGTTCAGGCCACGGCCCCGCCCAGCAATCCTTCCAGGCGGGGCCGGAAGGCCGCGCGCACGCCAAGACTTTTCATGGTCCAGTAGTGTCCGGCGATCACTCGCTGCACCAGCAGTGTTCGTGACGATGGCTGGAATTTCAGTATTTCCTCCAGCGGCGTTTTGCGGGCCTGCTGGACCACATCCTGGTGGAGGTGCGCGGCGCTGAAATCGAAGCGCTGATCGGATATGCCCTGGAGCAGCAGAGGCACCCAATGGCGATAGAGCCGCTCGGGTACTGGTTCCTGCTGCCGCCGGGCGCCGAGGCTGACCAGCGTCTGGTCGAGGGTATGCCAGTCCTCGGCGAGCGCGCTGCGCACCAGTTCGGCCATCAGCGTCACGTCCTCCTCGGGCAGCCGTTTCACCGCGCCGAAATCGTACATGATGATGGTGCCGTCCGGGCGGAAGGCGAAGTTGCCTGGGTGCGGGTCGCAATGAACGGCGTGCAGCCGGAATATCTGCCGGCCGAACAGATCGAACAGGCGTTCACCGAAGTGGTCGCGCAACGCCTGCGGGAAACCGTTGTCATCGTTGACCGACTCCAGCGGCACGCCATCCTCCTGGCTGAGCGTCAATACCGTGGTTCCCGACAGTTCCGCATAGACGTGCGGAATCACGACATCCGCGTCGCCGGCATGGAAATCGCGGAACAGACGCAGGTTTTCCGCCTCGATGCGGTAATCCAGTTCCTCGTCCAACTGCGCGCGGATTTCGCGGAACACGGCGTCCAGCGCCCGGTCGTCCACCCGCAGCAGGCTGCCCAGCCGCAATATGCGCTTCAGGTGCTTCATGTCCGAGTCGATGGAGGTCCTGACGGCGGGGTATTGCACCTTGACCACCACGGTATCGCCATCGTGGGTGGTGGCGCGATGAACCTGACCGATGGACGCGGCGGCGAAAGGCGTCTCGTCGAACGAGGCGAAATGCTGGGAGACCGGCCCGTCCAGCTCCTTTTCCAGTTGCCGGCGAATCACGTGGAAGGGCATGGGCGCCGAGGCGTTCTGCAACACTGCCAGTTGATCGGCGATTTCCCGGGGCAGCACATCCTTCATTTGCGAAGCGATCTGGCCCACTTTCATCACCGCCCCCTTCATTTCTCCGAGGGTGGCGGCCACTTCCCGCCCGATATCACGCATCAGTGCTTCACGGCTGGTCTGGCGCGCTTCTCCGGACTGGAACAGACCACGTACCTGATGGCCCGCTACCCGGGTTGCAATGGACGTGGTCATGCCGGTCAGCTTCCAGAGCCGTCCGGTGGCGGTGGTGGGACTCTTGCTGCGGCCCTGTCTGGCCATGGCGACCTCTTGATGATCGGGGCCTCAAGGTTAGCGCCAGAGCCGCGGAGTTGCCATGGCATGATGGGCCGCGATAAAAAAAGGGCCACACGAAAATGTGGCCCCACTCAGAGGGAGAGTCATACAGAAAACAGCGCGTTACTTCATGCCTGGTGCTTTTCCCCGGCCTGCACCAGAGTATTGAACCAGTCCTGGCCTTCCTGGCGCAGACGGGTGACGGCGCCCAGGCCGGCCAGCACGAACTCATTGCCGCCCTCGGCTTCATCGCCACGTTCGTTGCGGCCAGCCGTTACCAGTTGTTCGTACAGTTGCTTGCGCTTGGCCGGAAGGCGATCGGCGAAGGCGCGGGCATTGGCGGCCAGGCCGCGCCCGGCCAGCAGCAGACGGGAACGGCTGTCGTCCCCGTCGCCAAGCACCTGGCTGCCGGCCTGCACACACTGCTCGTACAGGGCACGGGATTTATTGCTGGCCTTGCTGTAGGCGCCCAGGCCGGCCAGATAGAGTTGATCACCCACATCCCTGGCGCGTTGGTGCCAGTTGTCCTGCTCGTGGAGCTTTTTCGGCTCACCCATGATATCGACCTCTTTCGTCACTTGGCGAAGGGAATGGACGCTGGCGAACGATCGCCAGCCGATGGGGGAAGCATAGGCGAGGGGGGTTATCCTTGGATTCATTATTGTCGGACAATAGAACAATGGCAGCTTGCCGTAATGCCCAACCCGCCGGCTCTACAGCCTTGCGCCGCAAACAAGGGGAGGGCTATCTTTCGGGTCGGTCATTCTGGGCCAGTATAACGAGCGGTTTTCTGGGTGACGTCATGACCATTATGAAGATGGATACCAAGGATTATTCGATCTCGGCGGAGTATCTGGGGTTGATGCTGGAGTTTCTGCAGACGCGAGGCATCAACCAGGAGCAGGCGCTGGCGGGCCTGGATATTCAGCCGGGATGCTGGCGGGGAGACCCGCGGGCGCGACTGCCGGCAGCGACCTTTCAGCGGTTTGCCCGGCGGGCGATCCATCTCACTGGCGAGCCGTGGCTTGGCTGGGAGCTGGGCGCCGCCATGACGCTGTCCTCCCATGGCTTTCTCGGCTTCGCGGCGATGAGCAGCGCCACCCTGGGAGAGGCCATCGAACTGGCGGTGAAGTTTTTCCGTACCCGTTGCACGGTGGTCCAGCTCGAATGTTACAGGGATGGCGACTGGGCGGTGCTGCAACTCAACGAGATGCTGTCTCTGGGGGATCTGGCGCCATTGACCACCGAGATACTGTTCTCCAGTTTCCACTTCATGGGTTTGCAGTTGCTGCCGGATACCGAAATCCTTGGGGAACTGCGCTTCGCCTATCCGGAGCCGGAGTACTTCCGCAAGATCAGGCCCTTGATGCCGGTACCGGTATTCTTCGAATGCTCCAGCAGCCAGATGCGCTTTCCGGTGGAGCGGCTGGCGCGGCCGCTGCAATTCGCCGATCCGCGGCTGGCGCGGGTGGCGGCCGCCCAGTGCGAGTACGAGATGGAAAAGATCAGCGAGCCGCCGACGCTGATCGGCCAGGTACGGCGTATCCTGCTGGCGGACGCGACGGATTTTCCCGGTGTGGACGACGTGGCGCTGGAATTGCACATGTCCACCCGCACGCTGAAGCGTAAACTGCGGCAATTGGGTACCAGCTACCACAAGCTGCGCGACGATCTGCGCAAGGGGCTGGCGGTGGAATATCTGACGCAAAGTCGCCGCACGACAGACGAAGTGGCGGCACTGGTGGGCTATTCCGATACTTCCAATTTCGCCCGCGCATTCCGCCGCTGGACCGGGCGCAACCCCGCCGAATACCGCGACCTGTTACTGGGAGACAAACATGATTCGGTTGCACCCACGCCTGGCCGCTGATACCGGCGAACTGGGAGAAACGGAGCTGTGCTGGCTGCGCTGGATGCGTGACGGCCGCTTCCCCTGGCTGATCGTGGTGCCCAAGCGCGAAGCGCTGCGGGAGTGGCATCATCTGCCTGCCGCCGATCAGCAGGCGCTGCTGGCGACGGTCAATCACCTGGCTGCGGAGCTGGAGCGCGTCACCGGCGCCGACAAGATCAACCTGGGCGCACTCGGCAATCTGGTGCCACAACTGCACGTGCACATCATTGCCCGTTTCCGGGACGATGCCTGCTGGCCGGGGCCGGTATGGGGGCAGGGTACACCGCAGCCGCTGGACGACGCGCCAGACTGGCTGGCGCGCATCCGCTTGCCGGGCTCGCCGGAATAACGCTGCTCAGGGCGTGTCGTTGCCGGTCAGGAAGGCGATCATTTTCGGATCGCTGAGCATGTGCTGAATGGCTTGGCTGAGGATATCGTTGATCATCTCCCGGTTCTTCGCCTGCGAGGGCGTGAACGGCGAGCTGTGGCTGACGCTGCTCTTGTAGGTACCGGTGTGGGTCACGTCACCGCGTTTGCCGATGGCATCCATGACCAGGCTCAAGGTGACCTTGTTGACCACTGAATCTTGCTCGACGCTGTAATCCAGTTTTTCCAGGCGCACTTCCAGCGTGGTGGCCTCGTCACCGGGGTTGTAGGCGTTGAAACCCATGGCCTGCAGGCTCTGGCGCACCGACTCGGCGATCGCCTGGCCGACATTGTTGGCCGGCGTGATGAGGGCGCTGCTGGCGTAGACGCCGCCACGCGAGCCGAACGCCTGCTTGGCGCGGGCGTCCACGGCAATCACTTTGACCGGCTGGTTGTGGCCGAGATTGGCGGAGCTGACCTCGGGTGCCGGCTGGATCTCGACCTGCTGCGGGCTTAATGCACAACCCGCCAGCAGTAGCGCGGCCAGGGCCGCGGCGGTAATCAGTATGTGGCGCATAATGGCTCCTTGCGAATGAAACGCCCGCTCAGTGTGTGCGTTGCAGCGATTCCTCGGCCAGCGTGTGCAATGCGTCCTTGTAGCGCGAAGCCGGCACGGTGCTGAGTGCATCCAGGGCGCGACGGGTTTCCTCGGCGGCCCGGTCGATGGTGTACTGCAAGCCGCCGCTGCTGCGCACAATATCGACGATCTCGGGCAGATGGTCCAGACCGCCCGCGCGGATCGCTTCGCGGATCAGCTCTGCCTGCTGCGGGCTGCCCTCACGCATGGCATGAATCAGCGGCAGGGTGGGTTTGCCCTCCGCCAGGTCGTCGCCGATGTTCTTGCCCAACTCGCTGACGTCTCCCTGATAGTCGAGAACGTCGTCGATCAGTTGGAAAGCGATGCCCAGATGGCGGCCATAAGCGGCGAATTGAGCGGTCAGGTCGCTCTGCTCCAGGGCGCCGAGCACGGCCCCGGTTTCCGCCGCCGATTCGAACATCTTGGCGGTCTTGTGGTGAATCACCCGCATGTAGCTGGCTTCGGTGGTGCCGGGATCGCGGGTATTGATCAGTTGCAGCACCTCTCCTTCGGAGATGGTGTTGGTACTTTGCGAGAGAATTTCCAGCAAGCGCTGGTTCTCCAGCGCCACCATCAGTTGCAGGGCCCGTGATATCAGGAAGTCGCCCACCAGCACGCTGGCGGAATTGCCCCATACGGCGTTGACGGTCGGACGGCCGCGGCGCAGGTTGGATTCGTCGACCACGTCATCGTGCAGCAAGGTGGCGGTGTGCAGGAATTCCACCACCGCCGCCACATCCACATGGCGGTTGCCGGTGTAACCGGCGGCCCGGGCGCTGAGCAGGCTGACCAGCGGGCGCAGCCGCTTGCCTCCGGATTCGACGATATAGTCCCCGACCTCCCGGATCAGCGGCACTTCCGTATCCAGGTGCTGGGTGATGAAGCGGTTGACCGCTTCGAAATCGTCAACGACGACGGAACTGATGGCCTTGAAATCCATGGGGACTGTCCAAGAAGTGGGCGCGAACAGCGGGCAATGCTAGCAGCGGTGTCCGACCAGTCAAGAAAAGCCCGTAGCGTCGATAATCGCAAGTCCGGCAGACTTGCCGTGGAGCTTGAGCAAAGTATTGGGATGCCGTACAATTCGCAACCCGTTTTCACTATCCCCCTGGGCTCCGAAAGTGGCCAGGCCGGTTGTCCGGCGCTGGGTCCGCCCGTGAGGATCACTCTGGAGCAATGAAGGATGTACGCAGTCATCAAGACCGGTGGCAAGCAATACCGCGTGGAAGAGGGTGATACCCTGCGCGTGGAGAAGATCGAGGTAGCCACTGGCGAAAGCGTGGATTTCGATCAGGTATTGCTGGTTGCCGACGGCGACGAGATCAAGGTCGGTCAGCCGCTGGTCGACGGCGCCAAGGTCACTGGCGAAGTGGTCGAGCAGGGCCGCCACAAGAAAATCAAGGTGGTGAAGTTTCGCCGCCGCAAGCATTACCGCAAACAGCAAGGTCATCGCCAGTGGTACACGGCGGTGAAAATCACCGGAATCCAGGGCTGATCCGGACCTGCAGAGTTAGTTGGAGGATTGAGACATGGCACACAAGAAAGCCGGTGGTAGTTCGCGCAACGGACGCGATTCCGAAAGCAAACGCCTTGGCGTGAAACGCTTCGGCGGCCAGTTGGTTCAGGCCGGCGAAATCATCGTTCGCCAGCGCGGCACCCGTTTCCATTCCGGCGTCAACACCGGTATCGGCAAGGATCACACGATCTTCGCCAAGGAAGCCGGTCGCGTGAAGTTCGAAACCAAAGGCCCGCTCAGCCGCAAATACGTGGTGATCGAGCCGGTGGCCTGATCCTCCGGGATCAGCGAAGGATCGCCGGAAGCCGTTCCACGTCGCGGCAGCGGCGGTTCGCAAGGCGATCGTCCACACTGGCGATCGCGAAAATCCCCGCGCAGCCTCGGCCCGTGGGGATTTTTTTATGGTCGCCGCCCCGAGCCCGTATCTACGCTAGAATACCCACCCATCAGCCAGTTCAGAGTCAGTCATGCAGTTCGTCGACGAAGCAATCATTGATGTGCAGGCCGGAAAAGGCGGCGATGGCTGCTTGAGCTTTCGCCGCGAAAAGTACGTGGAGTTCGGCGGGCCGGATGGCGGTGATGGCGGCGCCGGCGGCAGCGTCTATGTGCGCGCCGACGACAATCTCAACACCCTGGTGGATTATCGCTATGAGCGCTATTTCAAGGCGCGCAACGGCGAGCCCGGCAAAGGGCGGCAGATGACCGGCAAATCCGCCGAGGACGTAGAGCTGGTGGTGCCGGTGGGAACCACCGTGGTGGAGGTGGACACCGGAGAGGTGTTGACCGACCTGACTCGCTCGGGCGACAGGGTGATGGTGGCCCGTGGCGGCCGTGGCGGCCTCGGCAACGTGCACTTCAAGAGCAGCATCAACCAGGCTCCGCGGCGCACCACCAAGGGCACGCCGGGCGAATCCCGGCATCTGCGCCTGGAACTGAAGGTGCTGGCGGACGTAGGCCTGCTGGGTATGCCGAATGCCGGCAAGAGCAGCCTGATCCGTGCCATCTCGGCGGCGCGGCCGAAAGTGGCGGATTATCCGTTCACCACGCTGATCCCCAATCTGGGCGTGGTGAAGGTGGACCGCCACCGCAGCTTCGTGGTGGCCGACATTCCCGGGCTGATCGAAGGTGCCGCCGAAGGCGCCGGTCTGGGTATCCGCTTTCTCAAGCACCTGGCGCGCACGCGGCTGTTGCTGCATGTGGTGGATATCGCTCCCCTGGAAGGGGAGCCGGCCGACCATATCGACGCCATCGCCGATGAGCTGGATCGTTTCTCGCCGGCGTTGGCCGAGCAGGAGCGTTGGCTGGTGTTCAACAAGATTGATCTGCTGGCCGACCAGCAAGCCGAACAGCGCGTTGACGACATCGTCGCCAATCTGGGCTGGCAGGGGCCGGTGTTCCGTCTGTCGGCGGCCGCCGGGGTCGGTTGTGACGAGCTGGTTTACGCACTGATGAACGCGATAGAAGAGCGGCGCCAGCGTGAAAGTGAAGACCCGGAATACGCCAGGCAGCAGCATGAATTACGCGCCCGCCTTGAAGAAGAGGCACGGGAAAAGGTGCAGGAAATCAAGCGTGAGCGGCGCGCCGCTCGCGATGATGACGACGACGATGATGATGACGATCACGATGTCGAGATCGTCTACGAACACTGACCGCCTCTGAGCGGGTTTGCCAAAGCCGGAAAAGGTGACAGACATATCATGGCGCAACATGCACGCTGGGTGATCAAGATCGGCAGTGCTTTGCTGACCAACGACGGGCAGGGGCTGGACCGGCAACTGATGCAGGCCTGGGTGGACCGCATGGTAGTGCTGCGGCAGGCGGGGGTGGAAGTGGTGGTGGTCTCCTCCGGCGCCGTGGCCGAGGGCGTCAACCGGCTGGGCTGGCCGCGCCGTCCCGAGTCGGTGCATCAGTTGCAGGCGGCGGCGGCGGTCGGACAGATGGGGCTGGTGCAAGCCTGGGAAACCTGCTTCGAGAATCACGGCCTGTGCACCGCGCAGGTATTGCTGACCCATGACGACCTGTCCAATCGCAAGCGCTATCTGAACGCCCGCAGTACGTTGCTGACACTGCTGGATTTTGCCGTGGTGCCGGTGGTCAACGAGAACGACACCGTGGTCACGGACGAGATCCGCTTTGGCGACAACGACACGCTGGCGGCGCTGGTCGCCAATCTGATCGAAGCGGACCGTCTGGTGATCCTCACCGATCAGGAAGGCCTGTTCGATGCCGATCCGCGCTCCAATCCGGATGCCGTGCTGGTCCGTGAGGGACGGGCATCGGACCCGGCCATCGCGGCAATGGCGGGGGGCAGCGGCTCCGGGCTGGGACGCGGCGGCATGGTCACCAAGGTGCGGGCGGCGCGGCTGGCGGCCCGCTCCGGAGCCACCACTTCGATTGCCTCGGGGCGCCGCCCGCAGGTACTGATCGAACTGCTCGAAGGAAAGGCGCCGGGCACCACACTGCTGCCGGATACCTCGTCGATCAACGCCCGCAAGCAATGGTTGGCCGGGCATCTGCGTATGCGAGGCCGGCTGGTGCTGGACGCCGGTGCGGTGCGCCACGTGCGCGAGCTGGGCTCCAGCCTGCTGCCGGTGGGCGTGGTCGACGTGTTCGGTCAGTTTTCCCGTGGCGAGATGGTGGTCTGCGAGGACGAGCAGGGCAACCGGGTGGCCCGGGGGCTGGTCAACTATGATGCCGCCGACGCCCGCCGGCTATGCCGCAAGAAAAGCAGCGAGATTGCCGACGTGCTGGGCTTCATGAACGAGGAAGAGCTGATTCACCGGGATAATCTGGTGCTGTTCTAGCCGCAAGGATGGCGGCCCACAAAAAATCGTCGGGAACGATTTTTGACGTTGCGTAGCGACGGTCTGAAAGATGGGTGCCAGGGATGGCACCCACAAAAAAACCGGCCAGAGGCCGGTTTTTTCACACGTCTGCTCGCTTCAGGCGGCGGACATGGCCTTGATCTTGGCGTTCAGGCGGCTCTTGTGGCGAGCAGCCTTGTTGGCGTGGAACTTGCCTTTGCGGGTGGCCTTGTCCAGCACCGAGATCGCCTGCTTGTACGCTTCCTGAGCGGCGCCTTGGTCACCAGAGGCAATGGCCGCATTCACTTTCTTCAGGTAAGTGCGCACCATGGAACGCATTGCAGCGTTGTGCTGACGACGCTTTTCCGCCTGACGCGCACGTTTGCGTGCTTGCGGTGAGTTAGCCAAGGTCCTGCTCCTGTCTGTCTGTTACTGGCCACCAGGCTGCTGCCGGGGGGCGCTGATTCGGTGAAAACGGACGCGCGCGGGCGCGAGCCGATTTGAAGGTGCGCAACTATGCCGACCCGGACGCCGGATGTCAAGATGGCCACCGCGCCGGATCGCCCGCCACTGCTGCCGCTGGCGGCATCCCCGTGCTTTGGGTACTCTTGGCCGGTTTCACGGAGCCCCTGGAATGGATCAACCGGCAACGGACGAGAAAAAAGGCGGATTACTGGCCTCCACTTTGGTGGTCAGTTCGATGACCCTGCTGTCCCGGGTGCTGGGGCTGGTGCGCGACATCGTGCTGGCCAAACTGCTGGGCGCTTCCGCCGGCGCGGATGCCTTCTTCGTCGCCTTTCGCATTCCCAACTTCCTGCGCCGGCTGTTCGCGGAGGGAGCGTTCAACCAGGCCTTCGTGCCGGTGCTCAGCGAATACCGCAACAAAGGCAGCGCCGCCGCTACCAAACTGCTGATCGACCGGGTGGCGGGCACGCTGGGTGGTACGCTGATGCTGATCACCGTGCTCGGCGTGCTCGGCGCGCCGCTGCTGATCTGGGTTTTTGCTCCCGGCTTCGGCGATGACCCGCATAAAAGGGCGCTGGCCGTGGAGATGCTGCGGCTGACCTTTCCCTATCTTTTCTTCATCGCGCTGACCGCCTTCGCCGGCTCGATTCTCAACACCTGGAGCCGTTTCGCGGTGCCGGCCTTCACTCCGGTGCTGCTCAATCTCAGCCTGATCGGCAGTGCCCTGTTCCTGGCGCCGTTGTTCGCCGAGGGACGCATGGCGGTGGCGCTGGCCTGGGGGGTGCTGATCGCCGGCGTGGTGCAGTTGGTCTTTCAATTACCGTTCCTGGCTCGCCTGCACCTGGTGCCGGTGCCGCGCATGGGCTGGAAGGACCCCGGTGTGCGGCGCATATTGCGGCTCATGGCGCCGGCGCTGTTCGGCGTGTCGGTCAGTCAGATCAATCTGCTGCTGGACACCATCCTGGCCTCCCTGTTGCAGACCGGCTCGGTGACCTGGCTGTATTATGCCGATCGCCTCAATGAGTTGCCGCTTGGCGTGTTCGCCATCGCCATCGGCACGGTGATCCTGCCCAGCCTTTCCGGTAAACACGCCAGCGATTCAGTGAAGGCGTTTTCCCATACGCTGGACTGGGGGCTGCGACTGGTGTTGCTGATCGGCGTGCCGTCGGCACTGGCGCTGGGCCTGATCGCCGAACCGCTGCTCGCCACGCTGTTCCGGCATGGCGAATTCAGCGCCCATGATGTGGTGATGTCGGCGCAGGCGCTGCGCGCCTACAGCCTGGGGCTGGTGGCGTTCATGCTGATCAAGGTGCTGGCGCCGGGCTATTTCGCCCGTCAGGACACCAAAACGCCAGTGAAAATCGGTATCATTGCCATGATATCCAACATGGTGCTGAACCTGATTCTGGTGTGGCCGTTGCAGCACGCCGGGCTGGCGCTGGCCACTTCGCTGTCCGCCTGGTTGAATGCCGGCCTGCTGTATCTCGGTTTGCGCCGCAATGGTGTCTATCTGCCCGACAAAGGCTGGTTGATGCACTGGCTGCGGCTGTTGCTGTCAGGGGCGGCCATGGGCGTGGTGGTATTTCTGCTGGCACATCACGCGGGGGTGTGGCTGCACGGCCCGCTGGACCAGCGCATGCTCTGGCTGGGCCTGATTATCGGTGCCGGTGTGCTGGTTTATGTGGTGATGCTGCTGATTCTTGGCCTCAGACCTCGCCACTTGCGGCGATGATTTCTATAATCGCTGCTCCCGTTTCACGGATTGGCGGTTGCTGGCCGCTCTCCAGGGCCGTCAAGAGGGCAGCATGCGACTGATTCGCGGCATCCACAATCTGAAACCCGAGCACCGGGGTTGCGTGGCAACCATCGGTAACTTCGATGGGGTGCACCTGGGACATCAGTGTATCCTCGATCGGGTGATTGCCGAGGCGCGCCGGCGCGACGTATTGTCCACGGTGATGTTGTTCGAGCCGCAGCCGCAGGAGTTCTTCGCTCCGCAGAGCGCGCCCGCGCGGCTGATGAGCCTGCGTGATAAGCTGATCGCGCTGCGCGAGTGCGGGGTGGATCGGGTATTGTGCGCGCATTTCAACCGGACGTTTCGTGAGTTGAGTGCCGAGTCGTTCGTCCGCGACCTGCTGGTGGCTGGCCTGGACGTTCGCTATCTGGTGGTGGGCGATGATTTCCGCTTTGGCTGCGGCCGTGATGGCGATTTCGCCTATCTGCGCCAGGCGGGCCGGCAACTGGGTTTCGAGGTGACGGATACCCCCACTCGCCAGGTGGATGGCGCGAGAGTGTCCAGCACCCGTGTGCGCCGCGCGCTGGCGCGGGGCGACTTGCGGCTGGCCCGGCAATTGCTGGGGCGGGGCTACGCCATCAGCGGGCGGGTGCGCCACGGCGACAAGATCGGCCGCACCATCGGCGTGCCCACCGTGAACCTGGCCCTCAAGCGGCTGGTGGCGCCTCTGCACGGTGTGTACGCTGTGCGGGTATCCGGCGCCGGGCTGGAGGGCCATCCGGGCGCCGCCAGTGTCGGTACCCGGCCCTCGGTGAATGGCGTGGAAAATCGCCTGGAAGTCCATCTGCTCGACTTCCAGGGGGATCTGTACGGCCAGCATTTGACGGTAACCTTCGAGCGCTACCTCCGCGCGGAAGAAAAATTTGCCAGCCTGGACGAGCTGATGGTCGCCATTCAGGGCGACATCGAGCAAACCCGGGCGTATTTCAACCAAGACGACGAACTATGACGGATTACAAGGCGACGCTTAATCTTCCCCATACCGACTTTCCGATGAAAGCCGGATTGTCCCAGCGCGAACCGCTGCGGTTGCAGCGCTGGGCGCAAATCGATCTGTACCGGAAGATTCGTGAAACCGCAGCCGGCCGTCCCAAGTTCGTGCTGCACGACGGCCCTCCCTACGCCAACGGCTCCATTCATATCGGCCACGCGATCAACAAGGTGCTCAAGGACGTGATCGTCAAGTCACGCGGCTTCGAGGGTTTCGATGCGCCCTACGTGCCGGGCTGGGACTGTCACGGCCTGCCCATCGAACACAAGGTGGAGCAGAAGGTGGGCAAGGCGGGCCACAAGGTGGACGCCAGCACCTTCCGCAGCGAATGCCGGGCCTACGCCAGCGAGCAGTTGGAGGGGCAGAAGCGGGATTTCATTCGCCTGGGCGTGTTTGGTGACTGGGAACGGCCCTATCTGACGATGAACTTTCATACCGAGGCGAACATCATTCGCGCGCTCGGCAAGATCGTCGACAAAGGGCTGCTCACCAAGGGCTTCAAACCGGTTCACTGGTGCCTGGATTGCGCCTCGGCGCTGGCGGAGGCGGAAGTCGAATACCAGGACAAACAGTCGCCGGCCATCGACGTGGCATTCACCGCCGTGGACACGGCGGATTTCAGCGCCCGTACCGGCGTTCAGGCCAGCGCTCCGGCGTTGGTGATCTGGACCACCACGCCCTGGACGCTGCCGGCCAACCAGGCGGTGGCGGTGCATCCGCAGGTGGAATATGTGCTGCTCACCGGCGACCAGCAGGGGCAACACCGGGAACTGGTGGTGGCCGAGGCGCTGGCGGACAGCGCCATCCAGCGTTACGGCCTGGAAAACGTCAGCCGTTCCGCGCTGTTCCAGGGGCAAGTGCTGGAACATCTGCTGCTTCGTCATCCGTTCCTGGAACGGCAGGTGCCGGTGGTGCTCGGCGAGCACGTCACCGTGGATGCGGGCACCGGCTGCGTGCACACCGCACCGGGCCACGGTGAAGACGACTTCCTGGTGGGCAAACGCTACGGGCTGGAAGTGGACAGCCCGGTACAGGACAACGGTGTGTTCCGCGAGGATCTGCCGGTGGTCGGCGGACTGCACGTCAACAAGGCCAACGAGCCGGTGATCGAGGCGCTCAAAGCGCACGACGTGCTGCTGGCCAGAGAGAACATCACGCACAGCTATCCGCATTGCTGGCGCCACAAGACGCCGATCATTTTCCGCGCCACCGCCCAGTGGTTCATTCGTCTCGGTGAAAGCGGCCTGCTGGCGCACGCCCGCGAAGCGGTAACCAAAGTGACCTGGACGCCGGACTGGGGCCAGACGCGCATGGAAGGCATGCTGCGTGATCGCCCGGACTGGTGCATTTCCCGGCAGCGCACCTGGGGTGTGCCGATCGCGTTGTTCGTGGACCGCGCCACCGCCGAGCCGCACCCGGATACGCCCCGTCTCATCGAAGAGGTGGCGAAGCGGGTGGAGAAGGACGGCATCGAGGCCTGGTTCCAGCTCGATCCGGCGGAGCTGCTGGGGGCCGATGCCGAACGCTACAGCAAGGTCACCGATGTATTGGATGTGTGGTTCGATTCCGGCACCACGCACTTCTCGGTACTGGCCCAGCGCCCGGAGCTGACGGTACCGGCCGACCTCTATCTGGAAGGTTCCGACCAGCATCGCGGCTGGTTCCAGTCG
>CAYMKZ010000005.1:44346-50651 GCA_964391345.1 uncultured Alcanivorax sp. | reverse complement strand
TGGAGTTCCTGCGCGATCCAGCCAAATTCCAGCGTATTGGCGGCAAGATTCCCCGTGGCGTGCTGATGGTCGGCTCGCCGGGTACCGGTAAAACGCTGCTCGCCAAGGCCATTGCCGGCGAGGCGAAAGTGCCGTTCTTCAGCATTTCCGGCTCGGATTTCGTGGAAATGTTCGTCGGCGTGGGCGCGTCCCGGGTGCGGGACATGTTCGACCAGGCCAAGAAGCACGCTCCCTGCATCATTTTCATCGACGAGATCGACGCGGTCGGGCGCTCCAGAGGCGCCGGCTTGGGTGGCGGCCATGACGAGCGCGAACAGACGCTGAACCAGCTGCTGGTGGAAATGGACGGCTTCGACGGTAACGACGGCATCATCGTCATCGCCGCCACCAACCGCCCCGACGTGCTCGACCCGGCGCTGCTGCGGCCGGGCCGCTTCGACCGCCAGGTGACGGTGCCGCTGCCGGACATTCGTGGCCGTGAGCAGGTGCTCAAGGTGCACATGCGGCCGGTGCCCATCGGCGAGGACGTGGACGCCAGCCTGATTGCCCGCGGCACTCCCGGTTTCTCCGGCGCGGATCTGGCCAACCTGGTCAACGAAGCCGCGCTGTACGCCGCCCGCGCCAACAAGCGGGTGGTCACCATGGAGGAATTCGAGAAGGCCAAGGACAAGATCCTGATGGGCTCCGAGCGCCGTTCCATGGTGATGAGCGAAAAGGAAAAGCTGAACACTGCTTACCACGAATCCGGCCACGCCATTGTCGGGCGGCTGGTGCCCGATCACGACCCGGTCTACAAGGTCAGCATCATTCCTCGTGGACGGGCGCTGGGCGTCACCATGTACCTGCCCGAGGAGGACCGTTATTCGCAGTCCAAGCGGGCGCTGGAATCCGCCATCTGCTCTCTGTACGGCGGGCGCCTGGCGGAAGAAATGACGCTGGGCTTCGACGGCGTGACCACCGGTGCTTCCAACGACATCGAGCGCGCTACCAAGATGGCGCGGGCGATGGTCACCAAGTGGGGCCTGAGCGAGAAAATGGGGCCGCTGGCCTATGAGGAAGACGAAGGCGAGGTGTTCCTCGGCAAGCAGATGTCCCAGCGCAAGCACGTTTCCGAGCAGACCGCCGAGGAGATCGACCGCGAGGTGCGCGCCATCATCGACAGTTGCTACGGGCGCGCCAAACGGCTGCTCGAAGAAAACCGCGACAAGCTGGACCTGATGGCCGAGGCGCTGATGCAGTACGAAACCATCGATGCCAGCCAGATCGATGACATCATGGCGGGGCACAAGCCGCGCCCACCGAAAGACTGGGACGGCAAAGGGCCGGGCAATACCGGCGCCAAACCCGGAGCGGATACCAGCGCGGAAACGGAGGGCGGCAAGGCAGGCGATGACGCCATCGGAGGACCGGCGAATACGCACTGAGCCATGAACCATCCAGCCAATCTGATCTGTGGGGCGCGGACACTGGACCTGTCCGCGCCCGTCGTTATGGGGGTGCTGAATGTGACCCCCGATTCCTTCTCCGATGGCGGCCGTTATACGCAGCGCGATGCGGCCCTGCGCCAAGCCCGGCGGATGTTGGCCGAAGGCGCGGCGATCATCGATGTGGGCGGGGAGTCCACGCGCCCCGGTGCGGCGCCGGTTTCCGAGCAACAGGAGCTGGATCGCGTGGTGCCCATCGTCGAGGCGCTGAACCAGGAGCTTGATGCGCTGGTGTCCGTGGACACCAGCACCGCGGCGGTGATGCGCGAGGCGGCGGCGGCCGGCGCCGGGCTGCTCAACGACGTGCGCTCGTTGCGCCGCCCGGGTGCGCTGGAAGCGGCGGCTGCCACGGGGTTGCCGATCTGTCTGATGCACATGCTTGGCGAGCCCGGCAACATGCAGGACAATCCCCATTATCATGACGTCACCGAGGAAGTGATTGCCTTCCTGCAGGCGCGTGTGGACGACTGCCTGGCGGCCGGCATCGGCCGGCAGCGTTTGCTGGTGGACCCGGGGTTCGGTTTCGCCAAGACGGCGGCCCACAATCTGCGTTTGCTGGGTGAACTGGCCGAGTTGCGCCGATTGGAGCTACCGTTGCTGGTGGGGCTGTCGCGCAAGTCGCTGTTTGGCGCAGTGCTGGGCCGGCCCGTTGGTGAGCGCCTGCCCGGTTCCCTGGCAGCGGCGGCGCTGTGCGTGGAGCGCGGGGCGAACATCGTGCGTGCCCATGATGTCAGGGAGACTCTGGACAGCGTGCGTTTTGCCCACGCTGTACGGCAACAGCAACGTAATGGATCGCCGATGTAGCCCATCGGCCGCTGGAGAGACTAAGGAATGAGTCGCAAGTATTTTGGCACTGATGGCATTCGCGGCACCGTTGGCCAGGCACCGGTGACACCGGATTTCGTGCTCAAACTGGGGTGGGCCGCCGGGCGCGTGCTGGCCCAGTACGGCAGCAAGATACTGATCGGCAAGGATACCCGGATCTCCGGCTACATGTTTGAATCGGCGCTGGAAGCGGGGATCTCTTCCGCGGGGGTGGACGTCCGTCTGCTGGGGCCGATGCCGACGCCGGCCATTGCCTACCTGACGCGCACGCTGCATGCCCAGGCCGGCATCGTCATTTCCGCTTCGCACAATCCCTATACCGACAACGGCATCAAGTTTTTCGGCCCGGACGGGCGCAAATTGAGCGACCGCATCGAAGCGGAAATCGAGCGCTATCTGGATCAGCCGATCGCCGTAGTGGCCACGGACCAACTCGGCAAGGTGCGTCGCATCGACGACGCGCGCGGCCGCTATATCGAGTTCTGCAAAAGCACGGCGCCGGGGCTCAGCCTGCGCGGCCTGAAGGTGGTGGTGGACACCGCCAACGGCGCGGCTTACCACATTACTCCGGATGTGCTTGAAGAGCTGGGTGCCACGGTGATCTCCATGGCCAATCAGCCGGACGGCTTCAACATCAATCTGGATTGCGGGTCCACACACCCGCAGGCCCTGTGCCGCCGGGTGCTGGAAGAAGGCGCCGATCTGGGGCTGGCGCTGGATGGCGACGCCGACCGCCTGATCATGGTCGATGATCGCGGACAGGTCGTGGATGGCGATCAGTTGTTGTACATCATCGCCCGTGACCGCCATCAGCAGGGCCACATCGCTGGCGGCGTGGTGGGCACGCTGATGAGCAATCTGGGACTGGAGCTGGCCCTGCGCGAGCTGGACATCCCGTTCGTGCGCGCCAAAGTGGGCGACCGCTACGTGATGGAGCAGCTCGATCAGCACCGCTGGATTCTGGGCGGCGAATCGTCCGGGCACATCGTTTGTCTGGACCGTACCTCCACCGGTGATGGCACCGTGGCGGCGCTGCAAGTGCTACAGGCATTGCGCCGTCAGGATTGCTCCCTGCGGGACGCGGTGGCGGAAGCGCCGCTGTTGCCGCAGAGCCTGATCAATGTGCGCGGCGACAACCGCGACGGCTTCATGGAGCGGCCCGACCTGCGGGCGGCCATGGCCGAGGTGGAAACGGAGCTGGGCGACAACGGCCGGTTGCTGTTGCGCCCGTCCGGCACCGAACCGCTGGTGCGGGTGATGGTGGAAGGCAAGGACGCGGAGCAGGTCGACCGGCTGTGCCGGCGTCTGGCGTCGGCGGTGGAAGCGGCTATTGCCTGAACGTTCGACCCTCCGTTGTCTTGTCCTCTACCATTCCACAGGGGACCAACCGATAAGGACCGACCCATGACAAGAACACCGCTGGTGGCGGCAAACTGGAAAATGAATGGCCGCCGTGCTCTTGCCTGCGAAATGGCTGGCGCTCTCGGTGCGCAACGGCTGAGCGGCGTGGACGTGGTACTGTGCCCGCCTTTTCCCTACCTGGCGGCGCTGGGTGAGCAACTGAGCGAGGGCATCCAGCTCGGCGCGCAGAATTTGTGTGGGCATGAGGATGGCGCTTATACGGGGGAAGTATCGGGTGAAATGCTGGCCGATCTCGGTTGCCGCTTCGTGATCGTCGGCCACTCCGAGCGCCGCGAGCATTACGGTGAAAGCGATGAGCAGGTGGCAGGCAAGTTTATTCGTGCCAGGGAGGCCGGCCTGACGCCGATTCTGTGCGTCGGTGAAAGCCTCAGCCAGCGGCAAGCCGGCAACACCGAGCAGGTGGTGGTGCGGCAACTGGTGGCGGTGATCGAAGCGGCCGGCGCGGCGGCATTTGCCAATGCGGTGGTGGCCTATGAACCAGTCTGGGCGATCGGTACCGGGCTGACCGCCAGTCCCGAGGATGCGCAGTCCGTGCATGCCGTTTTGCGCTCCACCGTGGCCGGGCATGATGCGTCGGTCGCCGACCGCTTGCGGCTGCTTTACGGCGGCAGTGTAAAAGCGGATAATGCCGCCCCTCTGTTTGCTCAGCCCGACATCGATGGCGGGCTGATCGGCGGGGCATCATTGAATACAAAAGAATTTATCGCCATTTGTCAGGCGACAGGTTGATTTAGCTTATGGATATTGCAGTTCACGTTGTGCACGTGCTGGTGACCCTGGGGCTCATCGTCCTGATTCTGTTGCAGCAGGGCAAGGGCGCGGATGCGGGAGCCTCGTTTGGCGGTGGCGCATCCCAGACGGTATTCGGCAGTGCCGGATCCGCCAATTTTCTGACCCGTACCACGGCGATCCTGGCGGTGCTGTTTTTCGCTACCAGCATGACGCTGGCCTGGATGGCCCGTCATCAGTCCGGCAGTGACAGTGTATTGCCGGCGCTGCCGCAGAGCGAAGTATCCCAGCCGGTGGAGCAGACTCCAGCGGTACCGGCTCAGCCGCAAGCGGATACCCCGGCGGCTTCGGGCGCCAGCGATATTCCGCAGGTGCCGTCCGGCTCTGGTGAAAAGGCCAGCGGGGGCGAAAAAACCGGCGACCAGGCGAAAACTTCTCAAAAAGAAGGTTCAGAAGTGCCGTCGGCTGGGGTAGAATCCTCCGCCCCGGCCGAGACACCGTCGCGGTCGAAGTGATCAGGTTTCATGCCGAAGTGGTGGAATTGGTAGACACGCTATCTTGAGGGGGTAGTGGGCTTACGCTCGTGCCGGTTCAAGTCCGGCCTTCGGCACCAATTGATGCAGGGCTCCTGGCGGAGTCTGCCGTATTTTTCGGCACTGTTTTTTGCGGCTTGTCCGGTTTCCGGGAATGAAATATTTCCCCCAATCCGGATTGACAAAGCCGGCGCAAATCCCTAGTATTTGCGCTCGATTTCAAGTGCGGGGTGGAGCAGTCTGGTAGCTCGTCGGGCTCATAACCCGAAGGTCGTAGGTTCGAATCCTGCCCCCGCTACCACTTGACAGAATCGATCCCGATTCTGTGCCGCAGGAAGCCCCTCTCGAAGGGGCTTTTTGTTATTCCAGACAGGGGTCGTAGGTGGGAATGGGCGTTATGCCCATTTTTTATTTGTGACGCGGACAGGTGCAATGTCGAGACGCACGGATCAACTTAAAGAGTTGCTGAGTCCAGTCGTTGAGGATCTTGGATATGCGCTGTGGGGTGTGCAGTATCTGCAGGGCCGCAGCGCCGTATTGCGCCTCTTCATTGACAAGGAAGAGGGCGTTACCGTGGATGACTGCGTACGTGTCAGCCACGAAGTGAGCGGCATACTGGACGTGGAAGACCCGATTCCGGGAGAGTACGACCTGGAGGTGTCTTCCCCCGGTATGGATCGCCCCTTTTTCGAGCTTTCCCAGTTCGACCAGTACCGGGGAGAGCTGGTACAACTCAAGCTGCTGGCCCCGTTGGCCGGCAAGCGTAAAATGACGGCCACTCTGGTGGACGTCGACGGCGACACGCTGGTGGTGAGCCTTGATGGCGAAACCCTGCGTGTTCCTTATAGTCAGGTGGATCGTGCTCGTCTGGAGCCCCGCTTCGATTGAGTATGACCTGAGCGAACCTTTGTAAAGGCTTGGCCATGAACAAAGAGATCCTGCTGGTAGCGGAAACCGTTTCCAACGAAAAAGGCGTCAGCCGTGATGTGATTTTCGAGGCCATTGAATCGGCTCTCGCGGCGGCGACCAAAAAGCGCTTCAAGGAAGATGTGGAGATTCGTGTACAGATCGACCGGGTATCCGGCGATTACCGCACTTTCCGCGTCTGGCACGTGGTGCCCGATGAAGAGCTGTTCGAATTCGGCAGACAGCTGACCCTGGATGAGGCTCAGGAGCTGAATGCGAGCCTGCAACTCGGTGATATCCACGAAGAGGAAGTGGAATCCGAGGCCTTCGGGCGGATTGCCGCACAGACCGCCAAGCAGGTCATCGTGCAGAAGGTGCGCGAGGCCGAGCGCCGTCAGATCATCGA
>CAYMKZ010000005.1:43076-44336 GCA_964391345.1 uncultured Alcanivorax sp. | reverse complement strand
CCTGGCAGGTGGCCGCCCAGACGCTATCCCGCCCCTTCGGGCCGCTCGCCCCCCCGCCCGCCACCCTGGTCTTCGTGCAGTCGGTGCGCGCGGCCGCGCCCCGTCAGATCATCGAAGAGTACCGGGACCGCATCGGGGAACTGGTCAGCGGCACGGTGAAAAAATCCAGCCGCGATTCCATCATCCTGGATCTTGGTGGCAACGCCGAGGCGTTGATCACCCGCGAGCACATGATCATCCGCGAGAGCGTGCGCCAGAACGACCGGATACGGGCGTATCTGCTGGGCGTCAACGAAGAGAATCGCGGCCCTCAGCTGTTCGCCAGCCGCGCCTGCCCGGAAATGCTCATCGAGCTGTTCAAGATCGAGGTGCCGGAGATTGGCGAAGAGCTGATCGAGATCAAGGGCGCGGCCCGTGACCCCGGTTCGCGCGCCAAGATCGCGGTAAAAACCAATGACCAGCGCATCGATCCGGTAGGGGCCTGCGTGGGCATGCGCGGCGCGCGGGTGCAGGCGGTTTCCAACGAACTGGCCGGCGAGCGCATCGATATCGTGCTGTGGGACGACAACCCGGCGCAACTGGTGATCAACGCCATGCAGCCGGCCGAGGTGGCGTCCATCGTGGTCGACGAAGAAAGCCACACCATGGACATCGCGGTGGAAGATGAGTCCGCGCTGGCCCAGGCGATTGGCCGCAGCGGCCAGAACATCCGCCTGGCTTCCGAGCTGACCGGCTGGGAGCTGAACGTGATGACGCTGGACGACGCCCAGAGCAAGCAGCAGCAGGAAGTCGAGCATGCATTGCAGATGTTCGTCGAGTTGCTGGGGGTCGATGAAGACGTGGCGGAGGTACTGGTCGAGGAAGGCTTCTCCTCCCTGGAAGAAGTGGCCTATGTCCCCACGGAGGAAATGCTGTCCGTCGAAGGTTTCGATGAGGATGTCGTCGAAGCGTTGCGTCAGCGTGCCAAGGATGCCCTGCTGACCCGGGCGCTGGTTTCCGAAGAGAAATTTGAACAGGCTGAACCCGCCGATGACCTGCTGAACATGGACGGCATGGATCGCGATCTGGCGGTGGAATTGGCCTCCCGAGGCATTGTCACCATGGAAGACCTTGCTGAACAAGCGGTGGATGACCTGCTGGAAATCGAAGGGATGAGTGAAGAGCGAGCGGCACAGCTGATCATGACCGCTCGAGCCCCTTGGTTCGAAGGCGAAGAAGCCAGCGAATGAGCTGACGCAGGGCACCACCAGAAGTGGACAG